>JAQGKX010000097.1 GCA_028289885.1 Sphingomonadales bacterium | reverse complement strand
GAACAAGGCGAAGTCCGCGCGCAAGGATCGCAAGGGCGAGCGGCGTTCGCGCGGTCAGGAAAGAAAGACACGCTGACCATGAACCGCCTGGCGCTGTTCGATTGCGATGGGACGCTGGTCGATAGCCAGCACACCATCTGCACCGCGATGGACGAGGCGTTCGTGGAGTTGCGCCTCGATCCGCCGGGACGTCTGGCGACGTTGCAGATCGTCGGCCTGAGCATTTACGAGGCGATGCAGGCGCTGCTGCCCGAGGGCGACGACGCCGTGCACCGGTCTCTGGCGGAGGAGTATAAGCAGGCATTCCATCGGATGCGCGCCAAGGGGCTGGTTGAGGAACCGCTGTACGATGGCATTTTAGGAACCATAGAGGCGCTCGACGCGGCAGGGTGGATGCTGGGCGTTGCGACGGGCAAATCGGATCGCGGACTGGCGCTGTGTCTCGCGCATCACGGCATCGCCGACAAATTCGTAACACTGCAGACCGCCAGTCGTCATCCGTCGAAACCGCACCCGGCTATGATCGAAGCTGCGATGGCGCAAGCCGGCGCAAACGCGGCGACGACCGTGATGATCGGCGACACCAGTTTCGACATGGCAATGGCCGTTGCCGCCGGAACGCGTGCGCTTGGCGTGGCATGGGGCTATCATTTGCCCAAGGAACTGACGGCGGCGGGCGCGGACTCCGTTGTCCTGCACCCACGCGATATCGTGCTTGAACTGGAGCCAGCATGACAGGACAAACCCAAGATCCCGCCCGCGCGCGCTTTTTCATGCTCGGATTCGTTCGGCTGGGCGGCGTGGTGCTCGCATTCCTCGGCATATCGATCATGGCGAAACACTGGGTCGAACCGGCGGACCTCATCGGCGGCGCGCTGGTCGTGCTGGGCGCTATCGAAGTTCTGGTCGTCCCCCGCATCCTCACGCGCAAATGGCGATCGCAAAACCTGTGAAGCGGTTCTGGAAAGACGTTGCCGTTGCCGACCGGGGCATATTGCTCGACGGCAAGCCGGTGCGGACGCCGGGGCGCTTGCCGCTGGTTCTGCCGACCGACGCGCTCGCCGAGGCGGTTGCCGATGAGTGGCGCGCGGTCGAAAAAGAGATCAAGCCTCAGGAGATGCCGCTTACCGGCTTGTCCAACGCCGCCATCGAACGGATTGCTCCAGATGCTGATGCTTATGCAGCCGGCTTGGCGGTTTATGGCGAGACCGACGTGCTTTGCTACCGCGCCGACGCGCCGCCACCATTGGTCGGGCGGCAGGCGGCGATGTGGGATCCGCTGCTCGAATGGGCGCGCACCCGCTATGATATCGCGTTCACGGTGACGACCGGGATCATCCACCGCCCGCAGCCGCCCGAAACGATTGCCCGCCTCGCTCACGCAATCGCCGCGCGCGATGCGTTCGAACTGGCCGCATTATCGCCGATCGTCACCATCGGGGGGTCGCTCGTGGTGGCGCTGATGATAGCCGAGGATGCCATCGACCCCGATGCTGCGTTCGATGCCTGCCACCTCGACGAACTATGGCAGGCCGAACTGTGGGGTGAGGAATGGATGGCGGCGGATACCCGCGCCGCGCACCGTGCCGACTTTCTTGCCGGTGCTAAATTGCTGGAGTTGCTTCGCGCGGCATGAACCAGCGGATCATCACATAGGCCCCGGCAACGAAGGCCAGAAAGTCGGTTGCTGCCAGATAAATCCACCAGTCCCAGGGCAGATATTCGTTGAAAACCGGCATCGCGAGCAGGAAGTAGAGCACGGTGCCCGTTGCAAACAAAACCACCACCTTGAAGCGGGTGGCGAAGTCGCGGACATAGGAGAGCGCACTCCCAACAAACCACATCATGACGACCGACAGGATCAATCCGGTCAGCAGCGCAGTGACGCTCATCGGCGGAAAGCCCAGCGTGTTGAAGTGGATCAGCGCCACCGGCCCATTGCCGAGCATCGCGGTCCCGGCCGCAGTTTCAGGCGAGGGGATGAAATAAGTCCCGGTCCCGGTCGGGCCCAATGTCCGGCCGAGCGCCGCTTGAAGATCAGCCGTCGGCCCGTCGCTCAAAGACTTAAACGCCAGCCTGCCGAGCGGAGTCGCCCATGCGATGGCACCGACGATGAACTGGACAAGGCCTGCGACGACCGCACCAATGAAAACCCGGATCATAACGCTCTCCCCTTTTACCGGGAGCATATACCTCGGTTAAAAACGGTCAATAAGGCCGCGTCATGCTCCGGATGAAGCCGATCAGGCTGGTCTGGCGGCTGCGTTTCAGGCGTTCGGCGGCCAATATGGTTTTCACTTCGGCGAAGCACCGCTCGACATCGTCGTTGACCAGCACATAGTCATAACCGTCCCAATGCGCGATCTCGGACGCCGCGCGCCCCATCCGCGCCTCGATCACATCGGGCGCGTCGGTTGCGCGATCGGTCAGGCGGCGATGAAGCTCCTCCATCGAAGGCGGCAGGATGAAGACACGAACGACGTCGCCGCCTGCTTGCTGATAAAGCTGTTGGGCGCCCTGCCAGTCGATGTCGAACAATACGTCGCGACCATGGGAGAGGATGTCGTCAACGGGCTTGTGCGGAGTCCCGTACCGGTGCCCGAAAACATGCGCCCATTCGAGAAAATCGCCGTTCGTCGCCATTTCGCGAAAACGCTCGAGATCGACAAAATGATAATCAATGCCATCGACCTCGCCCGGTCGCATCGGGCGAGTCGTGGCTGACACCGACATTTCCAGACCCTGTTCGGCGGCGAGCAATTTACGTGCAATCGTCGATTTACCCGCACCGGACGGAGAGGACAGGACGAAAAGCAGGCCACGGCGGGCGAGCGGAAATGTTACTGGCATGGGCGCTCCTTCCCCAAAGCGTGGGGAAGGTCAACGCCCACTGACGGTTTTTCAGGCCTCGGTCGAAGGCGGTGCCGTCCGTTTCATGATTGCGCGCGCCGCGACAACGCCGCCGATCAGCAGCGCCAATGGTCCAAGACGACGTGCTGCACCGACCGACAAGGCTCCGATTGCAGCGCCTTTGAGCGGGCTTTCGCCCTCACCGCTCTCGATCTTGCTTCCGATAATCGCGCCTAGAATCTTGCCGATCATGTCCTTTATCCCTTGCTGTTGCCGATCATGGTTTCAGGACGCACGACGCGGTCAAAGGTTGCGGCATCGACGAGGTTCAGCGCCAGTGCGGCCTCGCGCAAGGTCAGGTTTTCGTGATGGGCGTGTTTGGCAATCTTTGCGGCATTGTCATAGCCGATCTCTGGCGCCAGCGCGGTGACCAGCATCAGCGAACGGTCGACCAATTCCGCGATGCGGCCGCGGTTTGGTTCGAGGCCGTCCACGCAACGCTCCGCGAAGCTTTCCATGCCGGTTGCCAGCAGGTCGATCGAGCGCAGCAGGTTTGCCCCGATCATTGGCTTAAACACATTGAGTTCCAGATGACCCTGCATCCCACCGACAGTGATCGCGAGGTGGTTGCCCATCACCTGCGCCGCGACCATCGTCAGCATTTCGCACTGCGTCGGGTTGACCTTGCCCGGCATGATCGAGCTGCCGGGTTCGTTTTCGGGCAGGTTCAACTCGCCGATCCCCGCGCGCGGTCCAGATCCGAGAAGGCGAATGTCATTGGCGATCTTGGTGAGGGCAACGGCAAGCGTGTTCAGCGTGCCCGACAGATGAACGATGGGGTCGTTGGAGGCCAGCGCCTCGAAACTGTTTTCGGCGGGCAGAAACGGCAGACCGGTGAGGTCCGCAATCGTCGATGCCATTTCCTCGGCAAAACGTTCGGGTGCGTTCAGGCCCGTTCCAACCGCCGTCCCGCCCTGCGCGAGCCGGCACATGCCCGCGGTGATCGCGGGTTCGATGCGGCGGTGGCAGCGGTAGATCTGGTTTGCATAGCCCGAGAACTCCTGGCCTAGCGTCAGCGGGGTCGCGTCCTGCAAGTGAGTGCGACCGATCTTCACGATTGCCGCCCATGCGTTCGATTTGGCCTCGAGCGCGGTCTGCAATCTTTCTAGCGCAGGATATAGTTTGCCGGTCACCGCCACAGCCGCCGCGATGTGGAGCGCGGTGGGGAAGCTGTCGTTCGAAGACTGGCTCATATTGACATTGTCGTTCGGATGAACAGGCTTTTTGCCGCCTCGAACGCCCGACAGCGCCTCGTTGGCTATACCTGCGACAACCTCATTGACGTTCATGTTGGACTGGGTGCCCGAGCCCGTCTGCCAGATGACCAGCGGGAACTGATCGTCATGTTCGCCCGCCGCGACCGATGTCGCAGCCGATTCGATCGCGTCGGCAAGATTGGCATCCAGACCATGCGCGCGGTTCACCCTCGCCGCCGCCCGCTTCACGATGGCGAGCGCATGGACGATCTCGATCGGCATCCGTTCACGCGCGCCGAAGGGGAAATTATCGATACTGCGCTGTGTTTGCGCGCCCCAATATACCGACGCGGAAACTTCGATGGGGCCGAAACTGTCGGTTTCGGTGCGGGTTTCGCTTTTCAATTTAAAAGTCCCGTCATGCTGAAGTTGTTTCAGCATCCATCGTGACACGCCACGGTCGGTGCCGGTTGAAAAATTGGATCCTGAAACGAGTTCAGGATGACGGCGGATGGGGGAGAACGTTACTTCTTCCGCTTGAAATCCACCGCCACGACATTCGATCCATCCTCGATCGGCTCGAACGGCGCGTCGTTGCCCGCGGCGTCATGTTCGGCTGGACCCTCGCCCTCACCCGCCACCTGAAACTGCAGCGCGAAATTAACGGCGGGATCGACGAAGCCGGTGATCGACGAAAACGGCACGAACAGGCGCGCGGGGATCGCGTTGAAGCTCAAACCAACCTCGAACGCCGCATCATGAACCTTCAGATCCCAGAATTTATTTTGCAGGACGATCGTCATCTCGTCCGGGAAGCGGGCGATAAGGTGATTGGGGATATCGACTCCGGGAGCGCCGGTCTTGAAGGTGATATAGAAATGATGCTCGCCCGGCAGCATTCCTTCGTGCTGGATGCTCCCCAATACGCGACCGACCACGGCGCGCAGGGCCTCCTGGACGATTTCATCATAGGGAATCAGGCTATCTGGCAGTGTGTCGGTCATAGGCGCTCTAGGTGAACGCGTCGCGCGAAACGGTCAAGATGCGTTGCACAGCGACGCCCAGCGGTTATAGGCACTGGCCATGCGCACAGGCTCGGTTCATCGCAAGACAAGTGAAACATCCATCGACGTCGAGTTGAACCTCGACGGCACCGGAATTTACAAGGTCTCCACCGGAATTGGTTTTCTGGACCACATGATGGAGCAGCTTTCGCGCCATTCGCTGATCGATCTAGACCTGAAAGCGATCGGCGACCTGCACATCGACCAGCATCACACGACCGAGGACAGCGGCATCGCGATTGGCGAAGCGTTTTCGCAAGCGCTCGGCGAGCGCAAGGGTATCACCCGATTCGGGACCGCCTACGCGCCGATGGACGAAACCTTGACCCGCGTGTCGCTCGATATTTCGGGACGGCCGTTTTTCGTATGGAAGGTGAAGCTCGACAACCCACGCCTCGGTGAATGGGATACCGAACTCATCGAACACTGGTTCCATTCGTTCTCGCAAAGTGCTGGCCTGACGCTGCACGTCGAAAATCTATACGGGTCGAACAATCATCATATTGTCGAGAGCTGCTTCAAGGGGCTGGCGCGCGCCTTGCGGCAAGCGCTGGAGATCGACCCGCGCAAGGCCGACAGCATTCCGTCGACCAAGGGAACGCTGGGTGGTGGCTGAGGCAGTCGCGCTGATCGATTATGGCGCGGGCAATCTCCATTCGGTTGCCAATGCGTTGAAGGCGGTCGGGGCGGACGTACTGGTGACGGCTGATCCGGAAGACGTGCTGTCGGCGACGCGGATCGTGTTGCCGGGCGTCGGAGCTTTCGCGCACTGCATGGGGGC
Organism: Sphingomonadales bacterium; assembly: GCA_028289885.1. Classification (GTDB taxonomy): domain Bacteria; phylum Pseudomonadota; class Alphaproteobacteria; order Sphingomonadales; family Sphingomonadaceae; genus Sphingomonas_O. The sequence goes on along the minus strand of JAQGKX010000097.1, from coordinate 3,018 downwards.
CCTGTCCGCCATCCCGGGGATGATCGACGCGCTCGGCGATGCGGTGCTGCGTGAGGGCACGCCGTTCCTCGGAATATGCGTCGGAATGCAATTGATGGCTGGCGAGGGCCGCGAACATGGCGTCACGCCGGGTCTCGGCTGGATCGCCGGGAGCGTCGGGCCGATCACCCCTGCTACCGACCTGAAAATACCGCACATGGGCTGGAACGATGTCGATGTGTCCGGGCTGCATCCAGTCTTGCAGGGCGGCGAAGCTTATTTCCTCCATGGTTATGCGTTTCAGGCCGATGATCCGGAGCAGGTTCTGGCGCTGACCGATCATGGCGGTCCGATCGTGGCGGCGGTGGGTCGCGACAATATGTTGGGGGTGCAGTTTCACCCTGAAAAGAGCCAGGCTTACGGTCTGGCAACGCTCGCACGTTTCATGGAGTGGCGGCCTTGAGCCTTATCGTATTTCCCGCAATTGACCTGAAGGGCGGGCAGGTTGTCCGTCTGGCCGAGGGCGATATGGACCGCGCAACGGTTTATGGCGACGATCCAGTGGCGCAGGCGATGATCTTTGCCGAACAGGGCGCGGGCTATCTTCACGTGGTTGATCTGGATGGCGCATTTGCCGGGCACGGCGTCAATGCAGAGGCGGTCGCGCGGATCGTCGAGGCGTTTCCCGGCCATGTGCAGGTCGGTGGCGGCATCCGGACGATGGCATCGATCGAGGCATGGTTTGCAGCAGGCGTGTCGCGGGTAATCATCGGAACTGCCGCGCTGAACGATCCACAACTCGTGCGTGACGCGGCCAGGGCCTTTCCCGGCGGCGTCGTCGTTGGCGTGGACGCGAAGGACGGGTTCATCGCGACGCAGGGTTGGGCCGATGTGTCCGATGTCGAAGTCATCGACATGGCGCGCCGGTTCGAGGATGCGGGCGTCGCATCACTGCTGTTCACCGACGTTGGCCGTGACGGAATGCTGAAAGGCTGCAACGTGCAGGCGACGGTCGATCTGGCGCGGGCGACCGACATCCCGGTGATCGCGAGCGGTGGGGTTGCCGGCATCGGCGACATCCGGATGCTGGCGATCCATGCCAAGGACGGCATAGAGGGCGTTATTACCGGTCGCGCGCTTTATGACGGGCGGCTCGATCTGAAGGTTGCACTCACGCTGGCCGCGCTTTGAGCGTTCGGGTTCGCGTCATCCCCTGTCTCGACGTTGCCAATGGGCGGGTCGTGAAGGGCGTCAATTTCGTTGATCTGCGCGATGCCGGCGATCCGGTCGAAGTCGCGCGCGCCTATGATGCGGCGGGCGCAGACGAGCTTTGCTTTCTCGACATCGGTGCAAGCCATGAGGGCCGCGACACGATCGTCGACGTCGTCCGCCGCACCGCTGAGGTCTGTTTCATGCCGCTGACCGTCGGCGGCGGGGTCCGCAGCGCCGACGACGCGCGGGCGTTGCTGCTGGCGGGAGCGGACAAGGTCGCGGTCAATTCGGCAGCGGTCGCGCGACCCGAACTCGTTGCCGACATTGCCGAACGCTTCGGCAGCCAGTGCGTCGTCGCCTCGGTCGATGCACGGCGCGTCGGCGATGGCTGGGAGGTTTTCACTCACGGCGGGCGCAAGGCAACAGGTATCGATGCAGTTGCCCATGCCGTCAGATTGGCGAAACTCGGCGCGGGTGAGTTGCTGGTAACGTCGATGGACCGCGACGGAACCCGCGATGGCTATGACCTCGATCTGACCCGGACGATCGCCGATGCCGTCGCGGTGCCGGTAATCGCGAGTGGCGGCGTCGGATCGGTCGGTCATCTGGTCGAGGGCGTCGCCCGCGGTCACGCCAGCGCGGTGCTGGCGGCTTCAATTTTTCATTTTGGCGACGTGACCATATCCGAAGCGCGCCGCGCGCTGGCTGCGGCCGGGCTGCCAGTCCGCGCCTGACGAGTCCCGAATCGGTATCGTCGCGCGCCGGGATCGACTGGCGACTCACGGCGATTCGTGGGATTGTGAGCCTCATGATCCGGTCGGTATCTTTCCTGATAATCCTAGGCGTCGCGGCCCCCGCGATGGCGTTATCGAGCATCGCCGTGCCCGAACCCGGCGAATTTGGCCTGTTTGCGCTTGGCGTTGTCGGGCTGATGATCGGACGCCACGCCAGTCGTCGGCCCTGAACCTGACTTGGGTACTGAACCGGGCTTGACCTTCCGACCAGTCCGCCGCTTAACGACGCCGTGACCGACACATTGACCAATCTTTCCGCAACCATCGCGGCGCGCCGCGACGGTGACCCGGCGACCTCTTATGTGGCCCGGCTGAACGCCGGTGGCCCACCCCTGATCGCGCGCAAACTGGGCGAGGAGGCCGTCGAGACGATCGTCGCCGCGCTGACGGGCGACGCAAAGGACCTGACCGGGGAAGCCGCCGATTTGCTGTTCCACCTGCTTGTCCTGCTCGACGCCAAAGGCGTGAAATTTGCCGATGTGACCGCAGAACTCGAACGGCGCGAAGGCGTTTCGGGGATTACCGAAAAAGCAGCACGAAAGGCCTGATATGCCCGTCGACGCCACCCTGCCCTATGACGACCAGAACATATTCGCCAAGATCCTGCGCGGCGAGATTCCGTCACAAACCGTGTTCGACAATGAATTCGCGCTGGCCTTCAACGACATAAATCCACAATCGCCGACACACATATTGGTGATCCCGAAAGGACCTTACGTGGCATGGGATGATTTTTCCGTGCGGGCGTCGGACGCAGAGATCGTCGGCTTCGTAAAGGCCGTCGGCGAAGTCGCGCGGGCGGCGGGGCTGGTTGCGCCCGGGTACCGCCTGCTCGCCAATAACGGCCTCGATTCGCACCAGGAAGTACCCCACCTCCACGTCCATATTTTTGCAGGCAAGCGTTTGGGGCCGCTGCTCTCACGCTAGGGGCTTGCCTGCGCGCGATTACCGGTTAGGCTCCCGGCCAATAATAAGTATCCAGGGGGCTCCCGCATGATTTTCGACCGCGTCAAATCTCTCGACGCCATTCTCG
>JAQGKX010000086.1 GCA_028289885.1 Sphingomonadales bacterium | reverse complement strand
CGATGGTTTCGATTTCGGCCAGCGCGGCAAGGCTGCCGTGCATTTTCCAGTTTCCAGCGATCAGCTTGCGTAGTTTCATGCCCGCGTCCTATGGGGGCATCCATCATTGCTCAAGGCCGGATTTCCGTTTCATGATGTCTTTCTTCCGCCGTTTCGCAGCTTCCCCGCTGGGAATCGGGATTTTCGCCATCATTCTGATCGCGTTCGTCGTCACTCTCTACGAGGGCAAGGCGGGCATGGGCGGCGGCGCGTTGAGCGGCGGTACAGTGGCATCGGTCGGCGGCAAGGACATTGGCGAGGCCGAATTGCGCAAGCGGGTCCAGAGCCAGTTGGAAGCGGCGCGGCAACAACAGCCGGATCTCGACATGGCAAAATTCGTTGCCGGTGGCGGTGTTGAGGAAACGGTCGACCAGATTCAGAACGGCCGTGTTCTGGAGCTGTTCGCCAAGGGTCAGGGCATGATTGCCAGCAAGCGTCTGGTCGATGGCCAGATCGCCAGCATCCCCGCCTTCAACGGTCCGACCGGTAAATTCGATCGCAACATCTATCTGGCCGCGCTGGCCCAGCGCAAGATTCCGGAAAACGAGCTGCGTGACGACTTCGGTCGCGAGATACTGACAAAGGCATTGCTGACGCCGGTTGCCGGTGCGGCGCAGATGCCCCTTGCCCTCGTAAGCCCCTATGCCGCGCTTTTGCTCGAATCGCGCACCGGGATGGTCGGGGTCGTGCCAAGTGCGGTCTATCGTGATCTGCCTGCGCCGACCGATGCGGAACTCAACACTTTCTACAGCCGGAACGTCGCGCGCTACACTTTGCCCGAGCGGCGCGTGGTCCGCTACGCCGTATTCGATCGCAGCCGGTTCGAGAGCCAGGTTAAGCCGACCGATGCGGAGATCGCAAACCTGTATAAATCGGGTGCCGCACGCTATGCGGCCAGCGAAACGCGCGGGTTCACGCAGGTGATCGTGCAGAACAAAGCGCAGGCCGACGCGCTGCTGGCTCAGGTCAAGGGTGGCAAATCCCTTGCCGAAGCTGCCAAGGCCGCAGGACGCGCGCCGCTCGTCGTCCCGGTCGGTGATCAGGCGAGTTTCGCAAAATTGACCAGCCCAGCGGTAGCGCAAGCGGCATTTGCTGCGCCGAAAGGCCAGTTCGCAGCCCTCGTCCAGTCGGGGCTCGGCTACCATTTGGTCCATGTCGACAGCGTAGTATCGACGCCAGCAAAGAGCCTCGCCGAAGTGCGCTCGTCCATCGCTGCCGACCTGACGCAACAAAAACTCGATGAGGCGGCCTCTGCGTTCGTTGCCAAGTTGAATGATGAAATCGACGGCGGCGCGAACTTCGACGAGGTCAGCAAGAAATACGGCTTGGCCACTCAGGTCACACCGCCCCTCGATGCATCGGCACAAAAGCCCGACGAGCCAGCGTATAAGGCGGCACCCGAGCTTTCGATCGTCATGCGCGATGCCTTTCAGGCGGAAGCCGACGATCAACCTGCTGTTGCCACGCTCGGTGCGGGCAAGGCGTTCGCGCTCTGGCATCTGGACAAAATCGTTGCCTCTGCACCGCGGCCGCTCGCTGAAGTGCGCGAACAAGTTCTCGCCGAAGCGCGTATCGACGCGGCATCACGCGCCGCCAAAAAGACTGCCGATGCGATCGCCGCAAAGATCAACGGCGGGATGCCGATCGCGCAAGCCATTGCGCAGGCAGGTGTAAAATTGCCGACACCGCAACCCGCTGGCGGACGCCGGATCGATGTCACCCGTGCCGGAGACAAGGTGCCGCCGCCGGTCGCCCTGCTATTCTCCATGCCGCAAAAGCGCGCGCGGGTGCTGGGCATCGCCAACAATCAGGGCTGGTACATCGTTTATCTGGACAAGATCGACCGTGGCAACGCTGCAGTCGAACCCGGATTGATCCAGGCGACGCAGCAGCAATTATCGCAGGTCGTGGGCAATGAATATGCGGGACAATTCGTCAACGCCCTGAAAGCCCAGGTCGGATCGAAGCGCGACAATGCCGCGATCGATGCGCTGAAGAGGTCGCTGGTCGGTGGCTCGGCGGGCCGGTGAGCACCGGTACGTGACGATCGATGACGAAAAGGGCATCGCGGCGCTGAGATCGGGCAAACCCGCGCTCATCTGGCGGAGTGCGATCGCCGACACGGAAACGCCCGTTTCGGCTGCATTAAAGCTGATCGAACCCGGTCGAGGCGATTTCTTGCTGGAGTCGGTCGAGGGTGGTGCCGTTCGTGGCCGTTACAGCCTGATCGGCCTTGCGCCGGACCTTGTGTTTCGCGCGCATGGAGCTTTGGCCGAGGTCAACGAACAATGGCTGACCGACCGCGACGCCTTCGCGCCGTTGAGCGAATCGACGCTCCCCGCGCTGCGTTCGCTGGTCGCCTCATGCCGCATCGACGTTCCTGAAGGATTGCCCGGCGCACTATCCTGCCTTGTCGGCTATTTTGGCTATGAAACCGTCGGCCTCGTCGAAGACCTGCCGCGCCCGCCCGCCAATCCGCTCGACTTGCCCGACATGATGTTCGTGCGCCCGACATTGATCCTCGTGTTCGACCGCCTCGCCGACCGCCTGTTTCTGGTCGCGCCGGTATGGCCGGATGGCGATCCCGAAAAACTGGTGGCCGCTGCCCTCGACCGCATCGAATCCGCTTCGGCGCGCCTCGCCCAACCTTTGCCCACAGTTGCCCGAACCGACATCATCGACCTGCCCAGCCCGTCGCCAGTGCTTGCGCCGGGCCGCTATGGCGAAATGGTTGCAGCCGCCAAAAACTATATAGCGGCGGGCGACATTTTCCAGGTCGTGCTGGCCCAGCGCTTCACCATGCCCTTCGCCCTGCCCGCGTTCGATCTCTACCGCGCACTGCGCCGGATCAACCCGTCGCCGTTCCTGTTTCATCTGGACCTTCCCGGTTTCGCACTCACCGGCTCGAGCCCCGAAATTCTGGTCCGCGCCCGCGACGGCGAAGTCACGATTCGCCCCATCGCCGGAACCCGCCCACGCGGTAAAACGGCGATCGAGGACACCGAAAACCGCGCCTCGCTTTTGGCCGACCCCAAGGAACGCGCCGAACACCTGATGCTCCTCGACCTCGGTCGCAACGACGTCGGCCGCGTCGCGACATCGGGCAGCGTCACCGTAACAGACAGCTACACCGTGGAATATTACAGCCACGTCATGCACATCGTCTCCAACGTCGTCGGGCAACTCGCGCCCGGCAAGGACGCGCTCGACGCGCTATTCGCCGGTTTTCCCGCAGGCACCGTCAGCGGCGCACCCAAAGTCCGCGCCTGTCAGGTCATCGCCGAACTCGAATCCGAAACGCGCGGCGCCTATGCTGGCGGCGTTGGCTATTTCAGCCCCGACGGATCGATGGACAGCTGCATCGTCCTCCGCACCGCCGTCGTCAAAGATGGCGTCATGCACGTTCAGGCCGGAGCAGGCATAGTTGCCGACAGCGACCCCGTATCCGAACAACGCGAATGCGAGGCCAAGGCCGGAGCATTGATTGCTGCCGCCCGTGAAGCAGTCATGCGCTCGAACGAGGCTGGCTTCGGTCAATGACGCAGCCTATGGCCACGACATGATCCTCGTCATCGACAATTACGACAGCTTTACCTGGAACCTCGTCCACTATCTGATGGAATTGGGAGCCGAAGTCGAAGTCGTCCGCAACGACCAGATTTCGGTCGGACAGGCCATGTCGAGCGGTGCCGAGGCCTTCCTCATCTCCCCCGGTCCCTGCACCCCGAAAGAGGCTGGCATCTCGCTCGACCTCGTCGCCGCAGCCGCCGAAGCCGGTCGCCCGCTCCTCGGCGTCTGCCTTGGCCACCAAGCCATCGGCCACCATTTCGGCGGCAATGTCGTCCGTGGCGGCCTGATGCACGGCAAGACGTCCGACATCGGCCACGACGGCAGCGGCGTCTTCGCAGGGCTACCGACGCCGTTCATCGCCACGCGCTACCACTCGCTCATCGTGGAAAATGTGCCGGACAGCCTGATCGCCAATGCCGTCGCCCCCGATGGCAGCGTCATGGGCCTGCGCCACGTCAGCCTCCCCATCCACGGCGTCCAGTTCCACCCCGAAAGCATCGCCACCGAACACGGCCACCGCCTACTGGCGAACTTCATGACAATTGCTGGAATGACCGTAAAACCCGGAGCCCGCCTGAAAGCGGGAGTCTTGTCGAAAGCATCCGCGTGAGGCTTCCCGACACGTCGGTCCCGCTGACCGCCACCGAAGCCCGTGACGCCTTCAACGCCATCCTCGACGCCACCGCTGACGACATAGAGACCGTGCGTTTCCTGTCGGTGATGGCCGACCGCGACGAAACCGCTATCGAGATTGCCGCCGCCGCCGCCGCCATGCGCGCCCGGATGATCCCCATCGCCGCACCCTCCGGAGCGATCGACGTTTGCGGCACCGGCGGCGACGGCAGTCACAGCCTCAATGTCTCTACCGCCGTCGCCATCCTCGTCGCAGCCTGCGGTGTCCCTGTCGCCAAACACGGCAACCGCGCCGCATCATCGAAAGCCGGAGCCGCCGACACCCTCGAAGCCCTTGGCCTGAACCTCGACCGCGCATCCGAAACCGCCGAAGCCACGCTTGCCGACCTCGGCATCTGCTTCCTGTTCGCCCAGAAACACCACCCGGCGCTCGCCCGCCTTGCTCCCATCCGCAAGGTCATCGGGCGCCGAACCGTTTTCAATCTGACTGGCCCTGCCGCCAACCCTGCCGGCGTCACCCGCCAGCTTATCGGCGTCGCCCGTCCCGATTTCCTGCCCGTTTTCGCCGAAGCCCTCATCCTGCTCGACACGGAGGACGCCATGCTCGTCGCCGGAGACGAACCCCTCGACGAACTCTCGGTTTCCGAAGCCAGCACCATCGTCCGCCTGAACCGCGCACCTACCCGCATCGCTCCCGAAGACGTCGGCCTCCCCCGCCACTCACCCGAAGCGCTGCGCGGGGGCGACGCAGCCTTCAACGCAGCCGCTCTCCGCCAGATGCTTCTCGGCGAACCCGGAGCTTACCGTGACGCCGTCCTCTTCAACGCCGCCGCCGCGCTGATCGTCGCTGGCCACGTCACCGACTGGCGCGAAGGCATTGAGGAAGCCGCCGAAGCCCTTGACCGCGGCCTCGCCAACACGCTGCTCGACTGCTGGATCGCCTATAAATGAACAAACTGACCGAAATCTGCTGCACCACCCGCGTGGAAGTCGCCCGCCGCAAAGCCGCGCGTTCGATCTCCGACCTGGACCGCGCAGCTGCCACGCAAACCCAACCAAGAGGCTTCCACGCAGCCCTCACCGCGCAGGCCAAAACCGGCTATGCCCTCATCGCCGAGATCAAGAAAGCCAGCCCCTCAAAAGGCCTCATCCGCGCCGACTTCGATCCCCCCGCGCACGCCAAAGCCTATCAATCCGGTGGTGCCGCCTGCCTCTCCGTCCTCACCGACGCCCCCTACTTCCAAGGTCATGAGGACTATCTCATCGCCGCCCGCGCGGCCTGCGATCTCCCCGTTCTCCGTAAGGATTTCATGGTCGATCCGTGGCAGGTCGCCGAAGCGCGCAGCATCGGTGCCGACGCCATCCTCATCATCGTCGCAGCCCTCGATGACGCAACGATGGTCGAACTCGAAGCCGCCGCCATCGAACGCGGTATGGATGTGCTCGTCGAAGTCCATGACGCCGCCGAGCTGGACCGCGCCTTCCGCCTGAAATCACGGTTGATCGGCGTCAACAACCGCGACCTGCGCGACTTCAGCGTCGATTTCGCGCGTACCTATGAACTGGTGGGGAAAGCCCCCGCCGACGTCACCTTCGTTGCCGAAAGCGGCCTGACCTCTCACGCTGACCTCACCGCCATGTCGGCCCACGGCGTCCGCACTTTCCTCGTCGGCGAATCACTCATGCGAAATGCCGATGTCGAATCGGCCACCCGCGCGCTACTGACCGGAGCATGACCAGCCTGACCCACATCGATGAAACCGGAGCCGCCCGCATGGTGGACGTCTCCGGCAAACCCGACACGGCGCGCAAAGCCGCCGCCGAGGGCCGCATTTCGATGTCGCCTGAGGCCCTGACCGCGATCAAGGACGGCACCACCAAAAAGGGTGACGTCATCGCGGTCGCGCGCATCGCGGGCATCATGGCCTCCAAGCGTACCAGCGACCTGATCCCGCTCTGCCACCCGCTTGCTCTGTCATCCATTACCGTTGATTTCGCGTTCGAACCCACGGCCATCCGCGCCACCGCAACCGTGTCCACCACCGGCCCCACCGGCGTGGAAATGGAAGCGCTCACGGCTGTCTCGGTCGCACTCCTCACACTTTACGACATGGCCAAAGCCATCGACCGCGCCATGCAGATCAGCGACATCCGCCTGCTCGAAAAGTCCGGCGGACGTTCAGGACACTACACGGCAGGAAACTCCACCGCATGATCGGCGTCGAAGAAGCCCAAACGCGCATCCTCGCGCTCCACGCCCCGGTCTCGATGGAGGTCGTCCCCCTGCGGGAAGCCGCAGGCCGCTGGACCGCCGCCGCCATCCTCGCCAAACGCACCCAGCCCGCACACGACTTATCGGCGATGGATGGCTACGCAATCAGACATGCGGACGCAGGACCGTGGCGGGTCATCGGTGAATCCGCAGCCGGAATCCCATACACAGGTGAAGTCGGCCACGGCGAGGCAACCCGCATCTTCACCGGAGCCGCCCTCCCCGTTGGCAGCGATACCGTCGTCATTCAGGAAAACATTGCTCGATCCGACGACGAGATCACACTCTCAGGCAACGGCCCAAAATCCCTCGGCGAACATGTCCGACTGGCAGGCTCGGACTTCACCGCCCGGGCAACGCTCATCGAAACCGGCCAGCGCCTGACCTCGGCCCGCATCGCGCTTGCGGCGATGGGCGGTCACGGCACTATCCCCGTCCGCCGCCGCCTGCGTGTCGCAATCATCTCGACCGGCAGTGAACTCGTCCCGCCGGGCACCGAAACCGGCCCCGACTACCTGCCATCTTCCAACGCCCCGATGCTTGCCGCATTGATGCAGAATTTCCCCGTCGAAATCGTCGATCTTGGCATCATCCCCGACGACCTGACCGCCCTGACAGACGCTTTCAATGCCGCGAAAACCTGTGACATCGTCGTCAGCACCGGCGGCGCATCGGTCGGTGATCACGACCTTGTCCGCCCCGCCCTTAACGCGGCTGGCGCAACGCTCGACTTCTGGAAAGTCGCCATGCGCCCCGGCAAACCGCTGATGGCCGGACGACTGGGGGACACGGTGGTCCTTGGCCTTCCCGGCAACCCGGTCTCCGCGCTCGTCACCGCCGTGCTGTTCCTGCGGCCCTTGATTGCCCATCTCTCGGGCGCGACGGACGCGCTCCCCCCCCGCATCGGCGTTCGCATGGGCAAACCTCTGCCCGCCGTCGGGCCGCGCACCGATTTCGTCCGCGCGCATTGGCACGAGGGATCGCTCGTCCCGACCTTCCCCGGCGACAGCGGAATGTTGTTCCCACTCGCCGCTGCCGACGCCCTCGTCATCCGTGCGGCGGGGTCGCCAATACTCAACGCAGGCAGCATCGTGGAAGCCATCCTGCTCGCTTGACGCGACCCGTAATGTTTCCTACACGTTCCCAATACGTTCTTGCAGAACAGGAGATGTTTCGGTGCTCACTCGTAAACAGCATGAGCTGATTTGCTTCATCAACGATCGGCTCGCCGAAACCGGAGTGTCACCCTCGTTCGAAGAGATGAAGGAGGCCCTCGACCTGAAATCGAAGTCGGGCGTCCACCGATTGATCAGCGCTCTCGAAGAACGCCAGTTCATCCGCCGTCTGCCAAACCGCGCGCGGGCCCTCGAAGTCATGCGCATGCCCGAACGCGGCGAACAGAAAATACGCGTGCCCGCCAATACGAACAGCCCGATCATCCTGCCCGCAGCCGCGAACGACGTCGTCGAACTACCGATGCACGGCCGCATCGCCTCCGGTATACCAATCGAAGCGATGGAAGGGCATTCGACCCTTCCGGTTCCTGCGGCTCTGCTCGGCCACGGCGAACATTTCGCGCTGGAAGTTTCCGGTGATTCGATGGTAGAAGCGGGCATTCTCGAC
>JAQGKX010000080.1 GCA_028289885.1 Sphingomonadales bacterium | reverse complement strand
TTTTCATTGCGGGGATTTTAATGAGCGACATCATCCAGGCCGACCAGTTGCGCCTGTTCATCGAACGTATCGAACGGCTCGAAGAAGAGAAGAAGGGCATCAGCGACGACATTCGCGACGTCTATTCGGAGAGTAAGGGACAGGGCTATGATACAAAGATCATGCGTGCCATCGTCCGCCTGCGCCGCATGGAAAAGAACGACCGCGACGAAATGGACGCGCTGCTCGAAACCTACCGCGACGCGCTCGGCCTCGCGTAACTAACCACAGGGGAGGCTCTGCATGGCAGGCCATTCGAAGTTCAAGAACATCATGTACCGCAAAGGTGCACAGGACAAGAAACGCTCGGCTGCGTTTTCAAAACTGAGCCGCGAAATTACCGTTGCGGCGAAATCGGGCCTTCCCGATCCCGACATGAACGCGCGCCTGCGTTCGGCGATCATCGCCGCCCGCGCGCAATCGATGCCGAACGACAATATCCAGCGCGCGATTTCCAAGGCGAGCGGCACCGATGGCGAGAATTACGAGGAAATGCGTTACGAAGGCTTTGGCCCGGGTGGCGTGTCGCTGATCGTCGAGGCGCTGACCGACAATCGCAACCGCACCGCGACCAACGTGCGGCTGGCGTTTTCGAAGAACGGCGGCAACATGGGTGCTGGCGGTTCGGTCGCGCACAGTTTCGACCGGATGGGCCTGATCTCCTATCCCGCAAAGGTCGGCGATCATGATACCGTCTTCGAGGCGGCTCTGGAAGCAGGGGCACAGGATTGTGCGTCCACCGAAGAGGGCCACGAGATATGGACCGAAATCGGCGAGTTGCACGATGTCGCCAAAGTGCTCGAAGGCGCGCTTGGTGAGCCGGAAGGTGCAAAGCTCGCGTGGCGTCCGCAAACGCTGGTCACCGTCGATGAGCATGATGCGGCGACGCTGATGAAGTTGCTCGATGCGATGGATGAGGACGATGACGTTCAGACGGTCTGGGGCAATTACGATGTGCCTGATGACGTGATGGAGAAGCTGCAATAACCTCCCTCTTGTCGAGCGTAGTCGAGACACGACGCGCTCGGCCGTCTCTCGACTGCGCTCGAGAAAAGGGCACGCTTTGATCATCCTCGGCATCGACCCCGGCCTCGCTACGACCGGCTGGGGCATTATCGTTGCCGAGGGCAGTCGGTTGGGCCACGTCGCCAATGGCCGGATAAAGACCGACGCCGCGCTCCCGCTGGCGCTGCGTTTGGCGATCCTCTGCGAAAAACTGAACGAGATCGTCTCCGCCAACGCCATTCGCGACGCGGCGATGGAGGAAATCTTCGTCAACAAGAACGCGCAGTCCACCCTGAAGCTGGCGCAGGCGCGTGGAGCGTTGCTCGGTTGCCTCGGTGCGCGTCGGATCGACGTTGGCGAATATGCCGCGCGACTGGTGAAGCAGGCAGTCACCGGCACCGGAGCCGCCGAAAAAATACAGGTTCATGCCATGATCGGGCGGCTGCTGCCCGGCATAAAGATCGACGGAGCCGATGCCGCAGATGCGCTTGCCGTGGCGATCACGCACGCGCACCATATGGCCAGCGCGCGGCGGTTGAGGCAGATTCAGGAATGACAATGATCGCACGCCTCACCGGGACGCTCGCCGAAGCCGCCACCGATCATGCGGTCATCGACGTCGGCGGTGTTGGGTATCTCGTCCAGGCATCAGCCCGCACGCTGAACGTCATCGGCCCCATCGGCGGGGCGGTCATGGTCTATACCGAAATGCAGGTGCGCGAGGATGCGCTGATCCTGTTCGCTTTCGGCACCAACAGCGAACGCGAATGGTTCCGGTTGTTGACCGGTGTTCAGGGCGTCGGGGGTCGTGTCGCGCTCAGCATTCTCTCGGTCCTCGACGCCGACGAACTTGCCCGAGCTATCGCCAGCGCCGACGCCGCAATGGTCGCGCGCGCCAATGGTGTCGGCCCCAAGCTGGCAGGTCGCATCGTCAATGAACTGAAAGGGAAGGTCGGGGCGATTTCACTCGGAGCGCCGGGCATTGTCGCGGTTGCCGGAGCCGCCAGCGACGCCGTTTCCGCGCTCATCAATCTCGGCTTCCGCCCCGCCGAAGCAACGCTAGCGGTGGCAAAGGCGGACGAGGAACTCGGGGCAGGCGCAACCCTCGATGCGCTCGTTCGCGTGGCGCTGAAGAAGGCATCGCGGGCATAATCGCAGCGGGTTGCGGCCCGGGATTTAGCGGTCTAGCCTCCCGCCCGTTAGATAATGGAGGATGCAATGAAGAAGCTCCTGTTGGCAGTCAGCGTGTTTGCGCTGATCGCTCCCGATATCGCATTGGCGCAGCAACAGCCCGACCGGCCCGGCGGAGGCGCCAGCCGTCCGGCTCCGGGCAATGGTGGGGGTGGTGGCCCGAACAGGCCAACCCGTCCCGGCACCGGCGGCCCCCAGATTCAACCCCCGCGACCCGGTAACGGCGGTCCTCAGATTCAGCCGCCAAGGCCCGGAACAGGCGGCCCGCAGATTCAACCTCCACGGCCCGGTCGTCCGGATCGCCCGCAGCCACCGCGTCCCGGTAATGGGGGGCCAGGTAATGGTGGGCCACAGATTCAGCCGCCTCGCCCCGGCAATGGCTATCGTCCGCAACCACCGCGCCCGGTTCGCCCGATCGTGCGTCCCGACCGTCCGCATCGTCCCGGCGCGGGCCGTCCACCGAACTTCCGTCCGATCCACGGCCCGTCGTTCCGCTATCCGCGTGGCTATCGTTACCGGCGCTGGTCGATCGGACTGCTGCTGCCAAGCCTGTTCCTGTCGAGCGCCTATTATTACGATAATTACGACGCGCTCGGCGTCGGCCCGCCACCGCCCGGCTATCGCTGGGTGCGCTATGGTCCCGACCTGTTGCTCGTCCAGCGCGGCAGCGGTCGGATCGCCGACGTCATCTACGGCGCGTTCTACTAAACTCATCCCGCCGCCGCCTCGACAGGCGGCGGCGATGGCGGCTAGGGATCGCTCATAAATGGACGATCCCGACCGTATCCTCACCCCCGCCCGCCGTCCCGAAGACGTGGACGCCGCGCTGCGTCCGAAAACGCTCGATGAATTTGTCGGGCAAAAGGCCGCGCGTGAGAACCTGCGCATCTTCATCGCCGCTGCAAAATCGCGCGGAGATGCCCTCGACCACGTCCTGTTTTTCGGTCCTCCCGGTCTTGGCAAGACGACGCTGGCGCAGATTATCGCACGTGAACTAGGCGTCGGTTTTCGCGCGACGTCCGGTCCGGTCATCGCCAAATCTGGTGACCTCGCCGCGCTGCTCACCAATTTGGAGGACGGCGACGTCCTGTTCATCGACGAAATCCACCGCCTCGCTCCGGCAGTCGAAGAGATCCTGTATCCCGCGATGGAGGACCGCTGCCTCGACCTCATCATCGGCGAAGGCCCGTCCGCTCGCTCGGTCCGCATCGATCTCCCCAAGTTCACGCTCGTCGGAGCAACCACGCGGCAGGGATTGCTGACCCAGCCGTTGCGCGACCGGTTCGGCATTCCCGTCCGCCTTCATTTCTACACCGTCGCCGAACTCGAAAAGGTCGTCACCCGCGCCGCCATGCTGCTCGATCTCGACATTGCCCCCGATGGTGCCGCCGAAGTCGCAAAGCGGTCGCGTGGCACCCCCCGAATCGCCGGTCGTCTCCTTCGCCGCGTCCGCGATTTCGCCAATGTCGCGGGCGACGCCATCGTCACCGCAAAGAGCGCCGACGCTGCGCTGACCCGGCTGGAGGTCGATAATCTCGGCCTCGACGCAATGGATCGACGCTACCTCACGATGATCGCCGATATCTATCGCGGCGGCCCGGTCGGGGTCGAGACGCTCGCGGCGGGCTTGAGCGAACCGCGCGACACGATCGAGGAAGTGATCGAACCCTATCTGATCCAGCTCGGACTGGTCGCCCGCACCGCCCGCGGCCGCTGTCTCAACGCATTGGGATGGAAGCATCTTGGCCTCAATCCGCCGCCCGGCGCACAGGACGGGCTATTCGACGGATAAGCCATGTGGGGGATTCCCTCAACTCGTCGCAAGCGGTAAGGCGGCAGCCGTGGTTAACGACATATCCCCCGGCGGCCGTTTCGAAGGCGCAGCGCATCGCTTTCCGGTGCGCGTGTATTTCGAGGATACCGACCTGTCGGGCGTCGTCTACCACGCCAATTATCTCCGCTACATGGAGCGCGCCCGATCCGACATGCTCCGTGCCCTCGGCATAGAGCAGCGCGTGGCGTTTGAAACGGGCGAGGGCGTTTACGCGGTCTCGGCGCTCTCCATCAAATACCGCCGCCCCGCGCGCCTCGATGACGATCTTGTCGTGGTCAGCCATGTCACCGCCGTCGGGGCCGCAACCGCCACAATTCATCAGTCAGTCATGCGCACTGGCGAAATACTTACCGAAGCCGAAGTCACTGCCGCTTTCCTGACACTGGAGGGCAAGCCGCGCCGCCAGCCGAAAGAATGGGTCGCGGCGTTCGGTCGTTTGAACCAGGAGAATTAATGCCTTCCGTCATGCTCAGCACCGATGCCGCGACTCTGTCTCCGGTCGCGATGTTCCTCCAGGCCGATGTCGTCGTGAAAGCGGTGATGATCCTGCTGATCCTTGCCAGCATCTGGACGTGGAGCATCATCGTTTCGCAGTGGCTGAAGCTGGGCAAGACCGCGCGCGAATCCGAACGTTTCGAGAGCGATTTCATCCGCGTCGATGATGTCGAGGCGTTTGCACGGTCGCACCAGTCGTCGCCCTTTCCCAGCGCACAGGTGTTTCAGGCCGGGCTGGCCGAATGGCGCGCATCGACGCGCGCCAAGCCGATTGATCGCGACGGCACGAGGGCACGACTGTCCAGCACGATGGGTTCTGCGGTGGCGACCGAAATCGACAGACTGGCGGATCGTTTGAACGTGCTGGCGACGGTTGGATCGGTCGCGCCGTTCGTCGGCCTGTTCGGGACCGTATGGGGCATCATGCGCAGTTTTGCGGGAATCGCGGCGGCGCAGAACACGTCGCTCGCCGTCGTCGCGCCGGGCATTGCCGAAGCGCTGTTCGCAACCGCATTGGGGCTGTTCGCGGCGATCCCGGCGGTCATCGCGTACAACCGCTTCAGCCACCGGCTGAACCGCCTCGAATCACGCCTCAACCGCTTTGCCGATAATTTCCATGCGACTTTGAGCCGTGAACTGGATCAGGTCGCGTGATCATGCCGCCGTCTTCCCGGTCGCGGGGCCGTCGCGCGCCGATGGCCGAGATCAACGTGACGCCGATGGTCGATGTCATGCTGGTGTTGCTGATCATCTTCATGGTCACGGCACCTCTGCTGGTCGCGGGAGTCCCCGTGAACCTGCCCGATGCGCGGGCAAAGGCGCTCGACCAGGACCAGAAGCCGGTTGCGATTTCGATCGATGCCGACGGGCGATTGTTCGTGAACGAAGCCGAGGTCAGCAGCGCCGACCTGCCCGACACGCTGACCCGCATCGCCGCGCGCGGGGCCGACAAGCCGCCGCAGATATTTCTCCGGGCCGATGAAGCGCTCGGCTATGGTCGCGTCATGCGCGTGATGGGCGAATTGAACCGTGCCGGGCTGAACCGCGTGGCGTTGGTCACGGTGTCGAAGGACAGGCCGTAAGTGGATAGGGTCGAACGGACCGGTCTTGGGCTATCGGTCGCCGGGCACGTTGCGCTGGCTGTGCTTCTTTCGCTCGGGCTGTTTGCGGCGAGCAAGCCGATTATCCCGAAGACCCAGCCCATAGATATCCAGATCGTCGACAAGGTTGGGCTGACCGACACGGTGCCCAACCCGTCGCCAACGCCCCCAGCGGCTCGCGTGACGCCAGAAATTGGCCCGCCCGAGGAGGCCGCGCCCGAACCGCAGCCAGTGCCCGAGCCGGTGCGAACGCCCGAGCCTGCGCCACGAGAGGCCGTCGCGCCGCCGAAACCCGTGGTTAAGCCCGCTCCGGTCAAACCAGCGCCGCCGAAGCCTGTGTCCAAACCGGTTGCAACTAAACCAACGCCGGTCAAGCCTGCGCCGGTCAAGCCCGCGCCAGCCAGGCCTTCACCTGCGAAGCCCAGCGTTTCCAAAGCGCCGCCCGCCGATGCCAAACCGAATCGCCGCCCGGGACTCAGCCGCAGCCTGATCGCCGGATTGACGGACTCTCCCGGTGTGTCGAGCGCGCAGCCAAGCAAGAGCACCACCGCGACCCCCCGCGCCGCAGCGGGGCCGGCGGTCGAGGCATCGCTGGCGCGCGAAGTGTTGCGCCAGTTGAAGCCATTCTGGCATTCGCCGACCGGTGCGGACGCCGAACTGTTGCGCACCCAGTTGAGCATCAGCCTCGCGCGTGACGGCAGCGTCGTCGCGGTGCGTGCGCTGGGGACGACGGGCGTGACCGACAGCAATCGCTTGCAGGTAAAGCTGCATCAGGAAGCCGCGATCAAGGCGGTGAAACTGGCCGCCCCCTTCTCGCTTCCGGCTGAATTCTTCGAATCGTGGAAACTCCTCGAACCCGTCAGCTTCGACAGAAAGTTGTCCCAATGACCACCGACATTGCCAAAATCACCCGCTTGTCTCGAGCGAAGCCGAGAGACGTGCAATCGGTGCGACGCCTGCCAGACGTGTCTCGACTACGCTCGACACAAGCGGTTTTAGGGGCCGCCCTCGCTCTATTGATGGTATTGTTCGCCCCCCTCCCAGCCACCGCACAAATCAAGGTCGACGTCACCGACGAAGCCTCGAACGATGTCGTCATCGCCGTTCCCGCAATGCCGACTCCGGCCGTCGCCAGCACTCCCGCAGGACCGACCGACGCGCTCGGCAAGCAGGTGGCAGACGTCATCGCGTCCGACCTTCGCAACTCGGGATTGTTCAAGCCGGTCGGCCCCGGCGGGGTTCGCGCCATCGGCTTCCCCGAGGTCACGGCCCCCGATTTCGCCTATTGGCCAGGTGTCGGTGCAACCGCGCTCGTGCAGGGGTTCGTGCGTTCGAACGGCGGAGACATCACCGTCGGCTGCTACTTGTACGACGTGGCGCTGAAGACCGAACTAACCCGGGCTGGCTATGTCGTTCCACCCCGCGACTGGCGGCGCGCCGCGCATAAATGCGCCGATGCAATCTATGCGCGCCTGTCGGGTGAAAGCCCCTTTTTCGACAGCCGCGTCGCCTATATCGCAGAGACCGGTCCCAAGGATCACCGCGTCAAACGGCTGGCGATCATGGATTCGGATGGTGCCAATCACCGCTTCCTGACCAACGGCCAGAACATCGTTCTGACGCCGCGCTTCTCACCCGATTACAGGTCGATCGTCTATCTGAGCTATGCCGGAAAAAGCCCGCGCATCTATATCTACGATCTCGGCACCGGCAAGCAGCGGCTCGTCACCGAAAGCGCGACGACAACCTTCGCGCCACGCTGGTCGCCCGACGGCAAGACGATCCTGTTTTCCATGTCGGTCGCCAACAACACCGACATTTATCGCATCTCCGCCGCCGGAGGAACGCCGCAACGGCTGACCGATTCACCCGGCATCGATGTTGGCGGCAGTTTTTCGCCCGATGGGTCGAAGATCGTCTTCGAAAGCGATCGTTCGGGCACGCAACAGCTTTATGTCATGAATTCAGATGGATCGAACCAGCAGCGGATCAGCTTTGGCGGAGGTCGTTTCGCGACGCCCGAATGGAGCCCGCGTGGCGATCTGATCGCCTTCACAAAGATGGCGGGCAATTTCCGGATCGGTGTTATGACGCCATCCGGGAGCGGAGAGCGGTTACTGACGAACAGCTGGCAGGATGAATCGCCAACCTGGTCGCCAAATGGGCGCGTCATCCAATTTTTCCGCACTACGCAAGGACGTGGCGGCAAATCGAACCTTTATCAGGTCGATCTAACCGGAGTGAATGAGCGGAGGTTGCCGACGCCGGTCGATGGCTCGGATCCGACATGGGGTCCGTTGCTGCCGTGATATGAATGGGATTTAAGGAGAATGACAATGACATCGCCGGGAACGAAACTTCTGGGACCAAAGCTGCTGCTGGCGGTATCGCTGCTTGCCATTGGTGCCTGCGCGAAAAAGCCGCCCAAGGAACTGCCACCGCCGCCGGTCGATACCAGCGCGCAACAGGCACCCGTCGATCCGAATGCCGGTCGCGCCATCCCCGGCAGCCAGGCCGATTTCGTCGCCAGCGTTTTGGCCGACCGCGTGTTCTTTGCGACTGATTCGTCGGACATCGATCAGCCGTCGCAGGGTACGCTTCAGTCGCAGGCTTCATGGCTCGCCAAATATCCGAACGTCCGCATCACGGTCGAAGGTCATGCCGATGAGCGTGGCACCCGCGAATATAATCTGGCGCTGGGGGACCGCCGCGCGAATTCGGCCAAGAACAGCCTTGTTGCGCTTGGCGTATCGGCGGGGCGGATCACGACGATCAGCTATGGCAAGGAACGACCCGACGCGATCGGTTCGGACGAGGCCGCCTATGCAAAGAACCGCCGCGCAGTAACGGTTACGGTTCAGTAGGGACTCCCGTTATTTAAGCCCGTCATCCTGAACTTGTTTCAGGATCCATGCCTCCGTCGGGACAAGCCTGCCGGGTGGACCGATGGACCCTGAAACGAGTTCAGGTGACGGGTTAAGGGATGGTGGTTGCCTAGCCCAAAGCCCGGTTCAGCATCCTGCCAAGCCGCAACCCACCGCGCAGGATTTGCAGGCGAACCACCGGCACGAGCGCTGCAATCTTCGCGTCGTCGAGATGCCCGACAACGCCGGTCACACACGGATCGCCCAGCGCAACCGCATAGGCCGAGTCCCGCGACACCGCCCAGCTTTCGCGGCTCCAGTCCTCGACGCTGCCGCCAGCTATCGCCCGCCGCTGACTGCTTGAAATTCCCGCCAATATCCCGCGCGCTCCCGGTCGGGGCGAAGAGATTGCGCGCTCGGCCAGATAGCCGTCCCAGATTGAATGCAGGTTCAGCCGCTTGTTCGCGACCATGCCATAGGTGGCGATGACCTTGTTTCCGCCCTGATCGTCATGCTCTCCGGCATGGAGCGGCTGGTGCAGGTCACCGACGAAATGAACGAGGAACGCCAATGCCGTCAGACGGTCTTTCGCGGCCAGTCGCCGGTGCGCCAGCAACGCCGCCTGTCGCGTGATCTGCGCCGATACGCAGTTTCCGTCGGCGCAGGGCGTGGCCACGTCGAACGGCTTGCACACGTCCACGTCCTGATAATGCCAGCTATAGACATAGCCGAAACGGCTTTTCCCGCCAGCGTCCTTCAATGGCTTGATACAATCGGCCCAGACGCTTGCTTCCGCGATGTTGCGGATCGGGCAGGTCGGTGTCGCGAGTTCCGCCGAATGCGCAATCAGCCGGTCGATAGCTTTCCGCGTTTTCGGCGTTGCCTGAATCAGCGCGATTTCGGCAACGGTTTCATGGCCATATTCCCACCATGCGAAGGCCGGGGTCGCGACATTCAGGCCAAGCAGCGCAACCGCGAAAAGGAACCACTTATTCATCGCCATAAATCGCGACCTCGGCTTCTTGCCCCGAGGACACGCGCCCACGGTACATCCCCGGCGTGTTGAAGCACCAGCTTCCAAGCCCGTCCGGCCCGACCGCGATCGCGCCGCCCTTTCCACCCATCGACCCGAGTTCGGCGATCAGCGCACCCACTGCTGCGTCGACGCTCAGGCCCGACAGCCGGACCAGCGCGCAAATTTCGTGGGCAAAGACCAGCCGGATGAAATACTCGCCCGCGCCGGTACAGGACACCGCGGCGGCGCGATCGTCGGCATAGGTGCCTGCACCGATCAGCGGTGAATCGCCAACCCGGCCCCAGCGTTTTCCGGTCAGCCCGCCGGTCGAAGTTGCCGCCGCGACATGGCCGGCACTGTCCACCGCCACCGCGCCGACGGTCCCGTATTTCATGCCGCTGTCGAACGGTGCTTCGGGATCGGAAAGTATCTCGTCCAGCTGTCGTCGTCGCTCGTCCGTTTCGAACCAGCCCGGCTCGGCGGCTTCGACCCCATGCGCGCGGGCAAAGCTGTCGGCACCGGCCCCGGCAAGGAAGACATGCGCGCTGTTCGTCATGACCTCGCGCGCAAGCGATACCGGGTGGCGTGTCGTACGGACCCCGGCAACCGCACCCGCGGCCCGCGTCGCACCGTCCATGATCGCCGCGTCACATTCGACCCGGCCCTCCGCGGTGAAAACCGATCCGCGCCCGGCATTGAAGACGGGATCGTCCTCCATCACCCGAACGGCGGCTTCGACGGCATCGACTGCCGAGCCTCCAGCATCGAGGATGTCGCCGCCCGCTGCAAGGGCTGCCGCAAGTCCGGCACGTCCAGCCACATCGTCTTCGGGGGAGAGCTTGCCGCGCGTCATCGAGCCCGACCCTCCATGTATCACAAGCGTCCATTGATTCATTGCGGGGAGTTCCTCATGCGCGCTCATACCGCTTCGCGCGGCGCATTGAACCATGTAAAGAGGATTTCAGGAGGAGCGGGCGCATGAAATTCCGGATCATTCTAGCAGGTGCCGCGTCGCTCATCTTAGCTTGTGGAACCGCCGACGCAGGCGTCCTCGATGCCCTGAAAATCATGGCAAATAACAAGCCGCCCGCGACTCCGTTCGATCCGCGCGCCGCACCGCCCGCACCGGACTATCGCCAGCGAGCGTCATGGGCGGCGCTTCCCGACATGCACGATGCGTCCGATATATCGCCGCCGGGCGTGGCGCAGGTGGACCAGCGCACTGCCCCTGCCGACGTTTTCTACATCTATCCGACGACCTTCTTCAGCAAGACCCAGTGGAACGCGAGCATCACCGACGCCGCCAATAATGCGCGGATCGACGCGCTGCCTATGCGCAGCCAGGCGACCGTCTTCAACGGCTGCTGCGCGGTCTACGCGCCGCGCTATCGCCAGATGACGCTGGGTGCTTACGTCAAATGGTCGGCCAGTTCGGAAGCTGCGCAAGACCTCGCCTATCGCGACGTCGCCCGTGCGTTCGACGAATATCTCGCGAAATATAACAAGGGCCGCCCGTTCATCATCGCCGGCCATAGCCAGGGCTCGCGGATCGCACGCCGCCTGATCGCCGAACGCATCGACGGCAAACCGGTCGCGAAACGCATGGTCGCGGCTTATCTGGTCGGCACATGGATCGAGCGCGCGTGGTTCGACGGGTTGCGCGATATCAAGCCGTGTACGAGCGCGACCGACACCCGCTGCGTCGTCACCTACAGCAGTTTCGAGGAAGGGCGAAAGGCGACCTTCCAGCGCATCACCCTCGGTCGGTCGAGCAACTATAAGCCCGAAACCATCCGCCGCCCCTATGTCTGCATCAATCCGGTGACATGGACGACCGATCCGACTCCCTCGCCATTGGCGCGCCAACTCGGCGGATTATTGCCCGACGATGCGGGACCCTTGCCGCGCCCGCAACCCCGGATGGTCACCGCGCGTTGTGTCGATGGTGCCGTCTATGTTTCCAAACTGGACCCACGCTACACGGCAAAGGCAATTCCGTTCGGAAATCTGCACAATATCGACTATAATATCTACTTTATGGACATACGCGCTAATGCCGTCGCAAGAGTCGCGGCGTTTACCAGATAGGAATCACCAGTGTCCCTGCGTCCCTGGCGTGACATAACGCGCCGCAAATCCCGCCAGATCATGATCGGCAACGTCCCCGTCGGCGGCGATGCGCCCGTCACGGTGCAGACGATGACGAACACGCCGACCAGCGACGCGAAGGCGACGATCGACCAGATCCGCCGCTGCGAGGATGCCGGTGTCGACATCATTCGGGTGTCGTGTCCCGATGTGGAAAGCACCGCCGCGCTGAAACAGATCGTCCGCGCGTCGCGAGTGCCGATCGTTGCGGATATCCATTTCCACTATAAGCGCGCGTTGGAAGCCGCCGACGCGGGCGCGGCTTGCCTGCGGATCAACCCGGGCAATATCGGTTCGGCAGAGCGCGTCCGGGAGGTCGTGAATGCGGCAAAGGCAAACGGTTGCGCAATCCGGATCGGGGTCAATGCAGGGTCGCTCGAACGCGACTTGCTCGAAAAATATGGCGAGCCATGCCCAGAGGCGCTGGTCGAAAGTGCGCTCGATCATATCAAGCTGCTCGAGGACCACGACTTCCGTAACTACAAGGTCGCGGTCAAGGCGTCTGACCTGTTCCTTGCCGTTGCTGCTTATCAGCAACTGGCCGAGGCCGTCGATTGCCCGCTGCATCTCGGCATCACCGAAGCTGGCGGTTTGATTGGCGGGACGGTCAAATCGTCGATCGGCATGGGTAGCCTGCTTTGGTACGGCATCGGCGACACCATCCGCGTATCCCTGAGTGCCGAACCCGAAGAAGAAGTCCGCGTCGGGTTCGAGATATTGAAGGCGCTCGGCATTCGTAACCGTGGCGTCCGCGTCGTGTCCTGCCCGTCGTGCGCGCGGCAGGGGTTCGACGTCATCCGGACGGTGCAGAAACTTGAGGAACGCCTGCAACACATCCGCACGCCGCTGTCGCTCTCGATCCTCGGCTGTGTCGTCAACGGTCCGGGCGAGGCGCGTGAGACCGACATCGGATTGACCGGCGGCGGCGCGGGCAAGCACATGGTCTATCTGTCTGGAGTCACCGACCACACGATCGAGGACGCCGACATGGTCGAGCATATCGTCCGGCTGGTCGAAGCAAAGGCTGCTTCGATCGAGGCAGCGGAGGCGTTGGTCGCGGCTTAGGGGTTTGCGCTTTTCCTTTTCTCGAGCGAAGTCGAGAGACGTTGGCACGGCGCACCAATAACTCGCGTTTGGAGCAAGCCGTCTCTCGACTTCGCTTGAGAAAAGGTAAGGGGAGTATGGCGTCACATTGACTGCTCCACTTCCGACATGGACCCGCCACCCCGCCCGCGCTACGGCTCAGCGATGTCCCGCCCCGCGTCCAAAACTGCGATCCCGTTCGCAGCCGCATGCCTCGGCATCGCATTGTTCTCGGCGATGGATGCGGCGATGAAGGGGCTGTCGATATCGCTTGGGGCCTATAACGCGATGCTGTGGCGCGTGGGTGTCGGCATGCTGATCAGCGTCGGGCCTTACCTCTACAATCACCGTGGCTGGCCCAGTCGTTCGGGCCTGAAGATGCACCTCCTGCGCGGCGCGGTCAGCGCGATCATGGCGGTCATGTTTTTCTATGGGATCGCGCGCGTGCCGTTGGCGGAGGGTATCGCGCTGTCGTTCATCGCGCCGCTGATCGCGCTCTATCTGGCGGTCGCGATCCTCGGTGAAAGGGTCGGTCGCCACAGCGTTATCGCGTCGGTGTTCGGTATTCTCGGGGTCGTTGTTCTTCTGGCGGCGCGAACGGGGTCGGCGGGCGAACGTCATCTGGACGGCGTCGCCGCGATCCTCGTGTCGGCGCTATTCTATGGGTGGAACATCATCATCATGCGGCAGCAGGCGTTGCTCGCGCCCCCGACGGAGGTCGCGTTTTTCCAGAATCTGACTACGGGCGGGTTCTTGTTGCTCGCCGCACCCTTCCTTGCCGTTATCCCTGATGTGAAACACCTGCCGATGCTGGTGCTGTCGGCGTTGCTCGCATTCTTTTCGCTGATATTGCTGTCCTGGGCCTATGCGCGGGCAGAGGCTCAGGTGCTGGTTCCGGTCGAATATACAGCGTTCATCTGGGCGGCCATCATGGGCGCGGTTTTCTATTCCGAGGCGGTTACGGCGACGACTTTGATTGGCGCGGCATTCATCGTGACGGGGTGCATCATCGCGGCGCGGGGCGGACGGCCCGATATCTCGAAGCTGGAGGCTGCCCTGTGAGCATGACGAGTCCGACCGCGTTGCCTCCCCGACACCTCGTCCTCGCGGTGGCGGTGATGGCGGTCTGGGGGTGTAATTTCGTCGTCATCAAACTGGCGCTGGCGCATCTGACTCCGCTGTTGCTGGCCGCGCTGCGCTTCACGTTGGTGCTGATCCCGGCGGTGTTTTTCCTGAAGCGCCCCAAAGTTTCCTGGGGAAACCTTGCTGCATACGGCGTGCTGATCGGCGTCGGCCAGTTCGGGGTGCTTTTCATCGCAATGCGCCACGACATCACGCCGGGCCTCGCATCGCTGGTGATGCAGGTGCAGGTGTTTTTCACCATCGGCCTTGCCCTGCAATTTACCGGCGAGCGCATCAGGCCAGCACAGATCGGTGCGCTGCTGCTGGCGGTCGTCGGGCTCGGCATCATCCTGATCCACACCGATGGCAGCGCGACGCCGCTTGGGCTGGCGCTGGCGATGTTTGCCGCGCTGTGCTGGGCAGGGGGTAATATGGTGTCCAAGGCTGCCGGCCCGGTCAACATGCTCGCCTATGTCATATGGGCCAACATGTTCTCGATTCCCCCGCTGTTCGCGCTCGCCTATCTGGTCGAGGGACCGACCGCGATCGTAAACGGCATTCGCAGCGCCGATGCGTTCACATGGGGCGCGCTCATCTTCCAGTCGGTCGGCAACACCATGTTCGGTTATGGGGCGTGGGGCTGGTTGCTGGCACGTTATCCCGCCGGCACCGTGGCACCGACCGCGCTGCTGGTACCGATTTTCGGCATGGCGGCATCGACGTGGTGGCTGGGCGAATCGCTTCCCTTGTGGAAACTCGCCGCTGCGGCGTTCGTCATGGCGGGGCTGGCACTCGGTCTATTGTGGCCGCGCGTTGTCGCGTGGCGTGTTGCGAGGATTGCCGCATGACCGTCATCATTCGCAACGCTATTCGCGCGGACCTCGACCGGATCATCGCCTTTATCAGCGCACTCGCCGATTACGAAAAACTCGCTGACGAAGTGCGGCTCGACCGCGAGACACTTTGCGCGCATCTGTTCGGCGATCGTCCGATGGC
>JAQGKX010000074.1 GCA_028289885.1 Sphingomonadales bacterium | reverse complement strand
CATGAACGCACCTGGTTACATAATGGGGGCTGGAGTATCGGCCATGGAAAGAACCTGCGCATTTATAACGCTTTGATAGAAGCACCGCCGCCGTCATGAATCCACAGCAACACTTGAGGTTCCTGCTTGCGGCCCTTTTGTCGACCGGCAGCACCGAGGCGCAGGTGGTCAGCCCCCCTGTGCAGCCTGTCCTGCAACCGGCCAGAGTCGAGCCGACTATCGAATCCTCCGACGAAGCGCTTGCCGAAGACGCGGCGGAATATGCGCGCCAGTTCGAAGTCTTGCCCGCCGAAGCACTTCACCGTCTCGCTGCTCAGCAAGCCAGCGTGGCCGTCACTGATGCGTTGGCTGACCACTACCGCGACCGGCTCGCGGGGATCGCCATCGAACACCGGCCTGCTTACCGGATTGTCGTCAACCTGACCGGTGATCAGCAAGTCCCCGAACAGCGATTGGCGCTGGGCGGAATGATTGTCCCGATCCTGTTTCGAACCGGCGCGCTGGTCACTCGAGACCGCGTGATCTGGGCAATGACAAATCACCAGCCGGCGATCCGCGCGGCTTTGGCAAGGCCGCCGGGTATGGGCCTCGATCCGCGGACCGGTGAGCTCGTCGTGATCATAGGAGCAAGCGATGCTGCGACCGGAGTGGAGGCGATCAAGACCCGGCTCGAGGCGATTGCCGGAGTGCCGGTCCAGATTCGCGTCCTGGACCGCGTCGATAAAAACCTCTCGGTTGAAGGTGGATCGCGGGTTGAGGGGGTAAGCCTGAGCGACGCACGGCGCTATGTCTGCACGAGCGGCTTCGTCGTCACAGATGGCGTTCGCGACGGTATCATCACCGCAGCGCATTGCAGCGACACTCTGACCTACTACGATCCGCAGCATATCCCGACGCCACTGACGTTCGTCGGGCAATGGGGCTGGGGCTATCGCGACGTCCAGATCAATGTTGCCGCCGAACCGCTGCCCCCGCTCTTCTATGCCGACACAGCGCGCACCCGATCGCGTGCCGTGACCGGACAACGTACGCACGCGGCCACGCGGGCGGGTGATGTAGTTTGCCATCGCGGTGAACGCACCGGCTATAGTTGCGCTCTGGTCGAACTGACGGATTTTGCACCAGCTGGAGATCTATGCGGAGGTGCGTGCCTGCCAACCTGGGTCACCGTTTCCGGGCCGAGCTGCAAGGGCGGTGACAGCGGCTCCCCGGTGTTCAGCGGCACTATCGCCTTTGGTATCGTCAAGGGCGCCAGCTATCGCCCGGATGGGTCCTGCGCCTTTTACTTCTACATGCCGCTCGACTATCTTCCACAGGGCTGGACTGTTCGACGCGTGGCGCCACCTCCTCCTGCAGATATCGCGCCGTCGGTACCCTCGGTCTTGGAGAATCCAGTTCCGGGTCATGACCCACGCTGAGGGTTCAACCCACCACGAGTACCGGAACTCAAGCTCGTCGGTCAGGCCAGACGGTCAAATTATACCTCGTGATTTCAACGGCGCTGGAGCACCCTCAAGGTCCGGTTCACTGTTCAAAGACTTTAGCAGTAACGATCAGTTTCGGACATCCGTTCATGTGTTCTGATCACGTTTTCGGCGGGTGCCAATCTGGCCGCCGACCTGCACTACTTGCCAGGTCATCGTCCTTAAGGGATGAGCACGATCTTGCCGCCCCCTCCCTTTTCCAGTAGCTCGTGAGCGATGCTCGCGTCGCGCAAGGGCATGACTCGACTGATCGGCAAGACGAACTTTCCGTCGCGAATGTCTTCGACAAACTCGCGGAGCTTGGCAGGGTCAGGTCGCGCGAAGACGCGGCTCACCTCTACCGACGCGTTGGAAGCATTTTCCGGGAGCACCGACGCGTAGCCGAACCGGCCGCCGGCCCTGATTTTGCCGAGGAGCTTCGCCGCAATCTCGCCACCAACCGTATCCGCGACGCCGTCAACGGCCTCAAGCCTCGCAAGAGCATCGTCATCGTCGAGCGCTACTGCGGCATGGGCACCCAGATTCTCTGCTTCCGCTAGCTGTCGTGCCCGGACCCCGACGATGACGTTCGCCCCAAGCTTCAGCGCAGCGTGCACAGCGGCGCGACCCACGCTGCCAAGCGCGCCGCTGATCAAGATAGACTGGCCTGCAACCGCGCGCGTTGCAACCCGAACGAGTTGATCTCCCGTCAATGACACGAGCGGAATGGCTGCAGCGTCGATCTGGTCCACCCCGTCGGGTAGGTGGGTCACCAGGGCGCTTGGTACAGCGACGAGTTCGGCATAGGTCGCATCGGCCATCGCGATCACACGGTCACCAGGCTCGAAGTGTCGAACGTCGCTTCCCACCGCGATCACGACGCCGCTCACATCCCTGCCGAGGATCGCGGGCAGTTCCAGCGGGAAGTCTTTCTGCCGAGCGCCGGAGCGAACCTTCCAATCGATTGGGTTCACGCTCGTCGCCGCAGATTTGATCAGCACCGTGTCCGGACCGATTGCAGGATCCGGAACATTCTCCTCGTAGCAAAGGGCCTCCGGGCCGCCGTACTGATGAATTCGAACCGCTTTCATTTCCCGTTCCTTTGACCGTGATCAGCACCTCATATATGTGCGGCTTGGTCGCCGCGCTACGAGACACGGCGACAGGGCGATTCTGGTTGCTGCAGGACAGCTCTGCGTAATTAGAGACGCGAGAGCCTTGTAGCTAGAACGCCAAATCCTGGTTCCCGAACGCCTAATGCCGATCTCAGCGGCTCTCCATCCTGAAGCAGCTACAAGCAGCCGAGATATCCCTACAGCCACCCTGACCCATATACCGTTGCTCAGCGCGATCGCTCTTCCTCTCGGCTTCGGACATCCGTTATGACGCTCTGGGGGGCATCTCACTGTTGTTCTTGATTAAGGCCCCCTGCCGGATGACATTTTCGGTATACGTTGCACATAAGCCGGGACGACAGTTCGCTTGACGCTACTGCTCGCACCGGCTTGGAGCTTCAGAACCACCCGGAGAGCAAAGTCCCATGACACTGCCAGACCTGCTGATACCTACCTACGTGCAGATGCTGGGAGTGCTATCAACATGGCTCACCAAGGCTGGGGCGCAGCGGTCGGCAGGCGATGCGGAGGCGCTGCTGGCCACCCGACTCGCGCCAGACATGTTCCCCCTGGCGACGCAAATTCGATTTGCATGCAGGCAGGCGCAGGAAGGCGTATTTCGCATCCGACAGCACGATTTTCCACCCTCGCTCCAGACTCTGCTCGACGAGGGGCGCAATGCCGGCGAGCGGCCCGGCACGCTCGCGGACGCGCAAGCCCGGATTGCGGAGACGCTGGCGGTGCTAGCGGCCGCTGCGGGTGAGAGCATCACGATCAGTCCGGCAACACCAATCGCTCACGCGCTGCCAGATGGCATGACTTTTGACCTGACGGCGGAGCAGTATGCGCGCGACTGGGCGCTGCCGCAGTTCTACTTCCACGTGGTGACCGCCTACTCGATCCTTCGAGCTCAAGGCGTTGAACTTGGCAAAGCTGACTACTCTTCGCACATGTTCGCCTATCTACGCTCGCCAACTACGTCCTAACCAGAACTTGCAGCGTCGATTCACAAACCGACATTCACGTCTCTTCCCCGGCTTCCCGATGTCTACCTATTGTTGTTGGGTTTCCATTTTCAGGCTCGGATTGCCCGGTTCCGGAACGTTGGCCCTGCTGGCGAGCGATTTCCTGTCCATGCCAACTGGCTATTTTCCTTGGTCTCTCTCACGAACAGCGGATCGGTTTAATATGATTCCCAACTCCGATTACGGTGCGACTACCTGGCGCTGTACGCTATTGAACCTTATTAGGTTGTGGCTTCGTTTCGGGCGCCCGTTTTTGGCGTAGCGACGATAGTGTGGCGAGGAAAGAACGGAACAGAGCGTGGTTCGGCCCGGCAATATGCTTACGAATGGTGGGGACAAGGCAAAGGATGCTTATGACCGCCGCAGACCAGCTGATCGGATATGCCAAAAGCCCCGATCCGTATCGCACCGCCCCCGACGATCTCGCCGCGCTCCAGTTGGAGGCAATTCGCGAGCGCTTTGCAGAGCGCAGGCAGCAGATCAGGACGCTGGACAAGCGCGCGCGGGAAACCGGAATCGATGAGATCCGCTCGCTCGACGATGTCGTACCCCTGCTGTTCGCCCACACCAATTACAAAAGTTATCCCGAGGCATTCATCGACGCCGGACAGTGGAAACACATGAACGTCTGGCTGCGCACGCTTTGCACCTACGCCACCGACAATATCGACGTCAGCGGCGTTCGCGACGTCGATGACTGGCTCGATCGCGCGCACGATGCAGGACATTTTCTGTTCGCATCGAGCGGCACGTCGGGCAAATCGTCGTTTCTAGATCAGTCCCAGAAGGATCGCGATTACGCGATCCCTGCGTGCCTGAATGCGTTCGATCTCTCGACGCCTAATTTCAAACCCAATCATGATCGCTCGGTCTTTACGATGATGCCGTCCAAAGGGACGCACAAGATGACCGAAGTCAGCACGGTTCACTTCAGTCGCTGGGCGGCACCGGGCGAACTTTACCGGCTGAGTGACGAGCCGATCAAGGCGATGGATTCGATGCGCCCCGCACAGCTTCGCCGCCTGCTCGGTGCCGGCAAGGTCGGCCCCGGAGAAATTGCGGCTTACGACGACGAAATGGTCGCCAAGCAGAGGCGTCGGGCCGAGGCGATGGAGACCTGGCTCGACAATCTTGTCAGGCGACGCCACGACCCGCTGTATGTGGGCATGATGTGGGGCACCGCGTGGCAGGTCGTCGATAAATTGCGCGCGCGCGGGATCAAGGATGGCGACTTTCATCCTGAAATGATCATGTCCGTCGGCGGTGGCACCAAGGGGGCGGTGCTGCCCGACGATTATCGCACGCAGATCATGCGCTTTTTCGGGATCACAGAAGATCGCCTGCCGAACAGCTATGCGATGGTCGAGATGAGTGGATTTTGCGCGCTGATCCAGCCGCACGGCGTCTATGCGATTCCGCCGTGGATCGTTCCATTGATCCTCGACAAGTCAGGCGAGGTCTTGCTGAACCCGGCAAACGGCAGCGGGCTGGTCGAAGGGCGCATGGCATTTTTCGACATTCTGGCCGACGCACATTGGGGCGGGATGATCTCCGGCGACAAGGTTCAGGTCGAGTTCGGATCGGGGTTGGATGGCGTCAAAACGCCGATCGTGCGGTCTGTTGCACGGTATCAGGACCTGGCGGAAGGCGAAGACAAGCTGACCTGTGCCGGATCGATCGATTCTTATGTTCGCGGCGCCATTGGCGCCTGATCGGAGGTAGATTTCATGCTCCACGAAATTATCAGTCGTAGCCAACGCATCCTCGTGCCGCACGTCATCAAGGGCGAAACGATCATCGAGGCTCAGGTCGAGCATCACAGCCGGTCATCAGGCGACGTGGTGATGACGCCGGCGCTTGACCTTGATACGTTGATCTGGCCGCGTAGCCAGCCCGGCCCTGCTTTCGATACGCCATTGGCTGAGATCATCGATTTTCTCGTCGAGGTCGGCAAGGCGCTCGACTTCGACAAGAATGTGCACTTGCAGGAAGCTGCCGAGCGAAACGTCCATTTCGGCACTCTCGGGGCCCGCATACTCGAAAATTGCTATCGCGACATCGCACGCTTTTTCGATCGTTCGGCTATCGAAGAAGAAGCGATGGGATCGCTCGGTTCGCTCGACATGGTCGATGGATGGCAAACGCGCACCGTCCATGGCAGGCAGGTGCAAATACGCGCATTTCCGCCACGAATAGTGCACATCCTTGCTGGCAATGCGCCGATCGTGCCACCGATCACTATCGTGCGCGGTGCCATCAGCAAGGGCGTTCATTTGCTGAAAATGCCTTCGAACGATATGTTTACGGCAACAGCCTTGCTCCGCACGATGGCCGATGTCGGACCGAATCACCCGATTACGCGTTCGTTCTCCGCCGCCTATTGGCGGGGCGGCGATGCTGATATCGAGGGACATATCTATCGCTCGCAATATTTCGACAAACTGGTGGTGTGGGGTGGAGATGCAGCCGTGCGCCACGCGATGAAATATGCTGCGCCGGGTTTTGAGATTGTTTCCTTCGATCCGAAAGTATCGATCTCTCTGATCGGCAACGAAGCATTCAAGTCCGCCGAGACCCTTGAAATCGTTGCAGCGGATGGTGCCGCCGACGTCGTTGCCTTCAATCAGGACGCCTGCAGCTGTTCGCGTTTCCAGTTCGTCGAAGGCAGCACTGAAGAGGTCGATGCCTATTGTGAAAAGCTGGTGGAAGCGATGGCGAAGGAAAGCCGCTACGGTTCCGGACCGGACGGCCCCGTCCCTGTCGCGCCGGTGTTGGAGGAGCTCGATATGCTTTCCATGCTCGAACCGATCTACCGCGTATTCGGCGCGCCCGACGGACGAGGCATGGTGATCCGTTCGAGCGAGCCGGTCGGGTTCAATCCGGGTGGCAAACTCGTCAACGTGGTCGAAGTCAGTGCCCTTTCTCACGCTATCCAGCATGTCACGGTTGCGACCCAGTCTGTCGGCGTGTTTCCGCCTGCCCGCATCGGTGAGGTGCGCGATGGCTTGGCCGGTGCGGGCGTCCAGCGGATCACCGCGCTTGGTGGAATAAACGCCGGACGTTTTGGCGGCCTACCTCACGACGGGGGCTGGCCGCTTCATCGTATGATGCACTGGGTGGTGGCCGAAAGCGGCTGATCGCACGCTGAACATCTGGTTTTAAAGGACTATCATGAAGCTTGATACCTATCGACTGCTCGGCCGTTCAGGGCTTCGCGTATCACCGCTTGCGCTTGGCACCATGACTTTCGGTGAAAGCTGGGGAGCCGAGGAAGCGGCATCACGGACGATCTTCGATGCCTATGTCGATCGTGGCGGAAATTTCGTCGATACGGCCGGTTATTACGCACAGGGTGCATCGGAAACGCTGACCGGCAAATTCGCTGCGGCCAAACGCCAGCAACTTGTCCTGTCGACCAAATATTCGCTGGCCGTAGAACGCGGCGATCCGAATGCTGCCGGCAACGGTCGTAAAAATATGGTCCGTTCGGTCGAGGCAAGCCTGAAGCGCCTGCAGACAGACTATATCGATCTGCTGTTCCTCCACGTATGGGACGATACGACCCCGGCTGACGAGATATTGCGGGCGTTCGATGATCTCGTGAGAGCCGGCAAGATCCTGTATCTCGGCATCTCGGATACGCCAGCCTGGCAGATTGCCCGGCTTCAGACGATGGCTGAACTGCGGGGCTGGAGCCAGTTTGCCGCGCTTCAGGCGGAATACAGCCTGCTCCAACGCGCGCCGGAGCGCGACATGATCCCGGCGGCCAGCGCACTTGGTATCGGCGTGATGCCCTGGTCGCCGCTCGCCAGCGGGTTATTGTCGGGGAAATATGCCACCGGCGCTGTAAACCCGGCCGATCCCGATGGCGGCAGGGGTGGAATGATCACCGCTGTCGGCAAGGTCAATGCCGCAACGATCGCCGTCGCCGACGCGGTAAAGGGCGTGGCGGACGCGATCGGTGCAACATCGGCACAGGTTGCGCTCGCATGGACGCTGGCGAACCCCGTAGTCGTGGCCCCCTTGCTCGGCGCGCGTACCTTGCGTCAGCTGGAGGACAATATCGGTGCTCTCGATATAGAATTGACGGCGGAGCATCTGGCGACACTCGACACGGCCAGCGCGAGCGAAGTCGGCTTCCCGCACGACTTCCTGCAACTTCCCTTTATTCGCGATGGACTGACCGGCGGCACGACGATCGTCCCGCGCCGTTAGCGGCTGCGACCGACCGTTTTCAAAGCTTCAACCGTGCGTGTCCTTCACGATCGTCCGGGCCGAAGTCCAGAATAACAATGCGGCAAAGATGAAGCCGACCGATCCGATACTGAGCGATAGCCGCAATCCGTCGGATTTGGCGGCTTCACATGCTGTCGATGCTGCACGCGCACAGGCGGCTGCGTCAGTACCGTGGGCGGCAAGCGCGAATTGCCTGATTATGTCACTGGTGAAACCGACCAGCGGCGGCCCCAGGCCATAACCGACCACAGAGATAATCGCGATCAACAGAGCCGCTGCCGTCGCGCGCATTGTCGGCGGTGCGACGTCCTGCGCTACGGTGTACATGGCTGGCATATAGAAATGTTGGCCGAACGAGGCCGTTACCAGCAGCGCGATAGCGGCCGGGGTGTCGCGAACCGTGAAGGCGATTGCGAAGAATATCCCACTCCACAGCATTCCACCGGCCGGTAACCAGCTGCGGATTCGCGGGAAGCGCGCGCCACTCCGGTCAATTATCGGACCCGTCACCAGGGTCACGAAAATGCCGACCCCGCCGATAACCAGACCCAGCACTACCCCCGCCGTGCCTATCGAAAGGCCGTGCGCGCGCATCAGGAATGAAACCATATATTGGTTGTTCGAATAGCTGGCAAAGCCGGCCAAGGCACCCGCTGCTGCAATTGTTCGAAAGCTTCGCTTGCCCAGCAAAACGCGAAGTGCGGTTAAAAGCGATACGGGAGTGTCCTGATGGGTGCGCGTCGGTTCGCGCAGGGTCAGCCGAAACAGGATCGCGGCGATAACGCCGAAACCACCACACAGCAGGAATGTTACCCGCCATCCGTAATGTTGTGCCAGCCAGCCGCCGCCAATTGCTGCGATCAGTGCGCCCACTGGTCCTGCCGTGCCGTAGACCGACATCGCCGTCGTCCGGCGTTCCGGCGGAAAATAATCGGAGATCAGCGAATGCGACGGTGGGGCGCAACCGGCTTCGCCGATGCTCACGCCCGCCCGACCGACGAGCAGTTGGGCGAATGAACCGGCCAGCCCGCATAGGCCCGTCATCAAGCTCCACGCACCGAATGCGATCGATATAATCGTAACCCGATTGCCGCGTTCCGCCAACCGCGCAATCGGGAATGCCGCGATCACATACAGGAGTGCGAAGGCCGGGCCGCCGAGCAGGCCAAGCTGAAAATCGCTGAGATCGAGATCCTTGCGGATCAACTCCTGCCCAACACCGAACAGCAATCGATCCATATAATTCATCGTGTTCAGGACAAACAGCGCCGCGAGCGTGTAGCCGAGCATGGCACGCCGGGGAGCCGGCGGGGATCGAACTTTCATCTTCTCACCCGCGCCCGGCCACCCATCAATCAGAACCGGTACTTCGCTTCGAGCGTCCACATCCGCTGTTCGCCGACGTAAGCCGAATTGGTCGGGAAGCTCAGCAATATGTTCGAAGGTGAAAGGAAGTATTTTTTGTTGAACAGATTGCGCCCTGCGAGCGCAAGGCTGAGGTTGCTTCCACCAATGTCGTTCAGGGAAATCCTGGCGTTGAAAAGGTCATAGCCCGGAAAGTTGCGACCAACCTGCGCGCCGAATTTCGAGGTGTGATAATAGTCGCCATTGATCACGAACTCACTGCCAAAGGGACGAACCGGCAGGGTCCAGCTGGCTGCGACCGTGCTGGAGAATTTGGGCGTGAACTTGGTAATATCATTTGCAGTCAGGGTTAATCCACCGATCGGCGGCACCTGAACCCGGTCGATGGTCGTGTCGGTATAAGCGCCATTGAACGACAGGGTCAGGCCGCGGGCAGGTATGACGACCGCCTCGACCTCTACGCCCTTGATCGTTTCGTCGGCAGCGTTGATGCCGATCGACTGGCGCGTCGGGTAATCGGGCGCGTTTTGCGGAATGCCCGACGACACGACGTTAAAGAATTGCAGAGCGCCTTTATATTTCCCCAAGAACGCCGCGACGTTCAGGCGGCCACGGATACCATCCGCACGCCAGTCCCACTTAAAGCCGATTTCACCGTCGGTGAGCGTTTCCTTGCCGATCTTCTGGAACGGACGAAGATCGGGACATATGCCAGTTGGCGTCGCACAGCCGGCACCGCCGCTGGTGAATCGCGTTTCGAAAAACGGCGTGTTGATGTTCACGCCGCGATAGCCCCGCCGGGTCGTGGCATAAAGAAACAGGTCGTCGTTTGCCTTATAGTCGAATCCGAACGTCCAGCTGGGCGCGCTGCCCTTGTTGCGGACCAGACCGACGCCATCGACAAGGTTCTGGGCAGCGACCGCCTTGCAGGTTTCAAACGATTCATAACGCAGGCCGGTGAAGGCACCACCGCAACCGAGCACCTTGTCCCAACTATAGCGGCCACCGGCATTGAAGGTCAGCCGATCGGTGATCTTATAGCCGATCTGGCCAAAGATGGCGGTGTTTCGATTATCGACGTGCGAGGTCGTGTACGAGGGTAGCCCCGTCGCGGAAAACGCGATGAAGTTCGATCCGCCGGGCGCCAGCGGTTTGTCGTGGTTGTAAAAGGCACCGACAATGAAGTTCAACCGGTCGTCGAGCAGGTTGCCGAGAATCTGGAACTCATCCGAAAGATAACTGCGCTTAGCATCCGATGCCGCCGTGAACAGATTGAATGGCACACTGACGCCGGGACCGACCGGGAATAGCAAAGGACCGTTCGCACCCGTGTTGATGGTCTGCCCATTGGTCGATTCTCGATACCCGAATATGTTGCGAAAGGTGATGGCGCCGACCTGAAACTTGGTATCGTTGGTCACGCCCCACAGCTTGCGATTGGCGCGCCCCGTGTTGCCGAGGTCGCTGTTCGCCGAAAAGAAGCCGCCGTTTTGCTGCTGGACTGCATCGGCGGCAAGCTGCGCGTCGAGCAGTCCCGACAGGCCGGGAATAACGCCCGGGTGGAGCTGGTAGAGATACAGTCCGCCGGGCTGCTCCCGCGCCTTGAAATAATCGTAGATCGTCAGGTTGGTCAGGCCATCGACGGGTTCGAGCAGCAACGAGGCACGGAAGGATTCCTGATGGATATTATTGAAATCCGGTCCTGCATCCAGGTTTTTGATTGTGCCGTCCTGTCGCCTTATCTGGGCGGCAAGGCGCAGGGCCGCCTTGTTCTTGATCAGCGGGATGTTGATCGCGCCTTCGATCGCGCGATAATCGTAACGACCGTAGTCGGCCCGGATATAGCCTCCAACCTCATAGCTTGGCGCCTCGGGTCGGATCAGCACCGCGCCACCGAGCGTATTTCGTCCAAACAACGTGCCCTGCGGTCCTTTCAGCACCTGAATGCTGGCCAGATCATAGGTCGGCACGTTGGTCCCGTCGCCGACCAGCGGAACGTCGGCGAAATATGTGACGACGGCGGGCACCCCTTCACCGAGCGAAACCTTGGCCAAGCCGCGAAGAATCAGCTGATTGCTGTTCTTGCCGCCTTCCGATGAAAATCGGAAACCGGGCGTGATCGCGTTCAGGTCCTGCAATTCCCGGACGTTACGCTGCTCGAGCATCGAGCCCGAAAATGCCGTGATTGAAACAGGCACGGTCTGCGCGCTTTCCTCACGCCTGCGCGCAGTGACAACGATATCGTTAAAGCCAGTGTTGGGGCCAGTTGTCGCCGTCGCTGACTGTGCCGGCGCATTGGCAACCGGCATCTCGCCAACCGGCTGTTGCTGAGCCAGAGCACTGATGGGGGCCATAGAAATCGCTGCTGCACCAAGCAGCGTGCCCGCGCGCAAAATTGCCTTGAGTTGCATTGTCTTCCCCTCCTGTAGCGATCCGGCTTGTGCCAGAGTCTTATTGTCCAGCCAGTTACCTGCTGCCGGACCACCAACCTTGCCCAACTCGACCGGCGCGCCAATGCCGCGGCGGCGATTTTGGCGCGATCCCAACAGTCTGACCGTATGAAGGGCTAATTGATGAAATTTCTACCTGACGGTCGATATCTCTCCGGTGCGAGCTGGATGCCTAATTGTGCCCATTCTCACCAGACGGCCGGGAAAACTCCCTGTCGATCGGTCGTCACGATGCACGATCCTGCCGCTGACCATTGTCAGGCGAAAGCCCTCTGCCGTCTGTGTCAGGCGCCGCCCCCCTCCCGGCAAATCGTGCGACACGAGCGGACGGTGAAGGTTGAGCGCCTGATAGTCGATCAGGTTAATGTCCGCCTTGAACCCAGCGGCGATCCGGCCCCGATCGTGTAGCCCGATAAGGTCCGCAGTATCGGCACTCAGCGACTTTATCGCCCAGGCGAGCGGTATCCGGCCATGTGGCCGGTCGCGGGTCCAGTGGGCAAGCAGGGTGGTGGGATAACTGGCATCGCAAATCAGCCCGTAATGAGCCCCGCCATCACCGAGTCCCAGCACGGTGTTGGCGTCAAGCAGCATCGTCCGGACAGCATCGAGCGACTGGTCGGCATAGTTCGAAAACGGAAGGTAAAGCAGCGACAGTCCATCATCCTCCAGAAGCAGATCGTAAGTCAGTTCAAGAGGTGTGACGCCCAAAGCCATCGCCCTTGCCGCCACGCTGGAATCCGCCGCCGGTTCATAGTTGGGGAATGCGGCCATCGAATACATGCGGTCGAAATCGCGCACGAGACGGAAAAGCGGGTTCGTCGGACCTGCGGGTTTTTCAGAAAGCAGTCGCGCACGAAACTGGGGGTCGCTCAACATTTTCACGCGATCGCTCAACGGCAGGTCGGCAATTGCGAGATAACTCTCGCACAAACAAAAGGCGTGCACAGAGGCAGAAAGTCCGGTCACGATGCCCATCGGACGCGGGAAAACCTGTGGCTTCAACTGCGTACCCAAGGTGTCGTTCGCGCTCTCCACACGGTCAAGCGCGGTGCGCCATACCGCGCTGTCCTGATGACTTTGCGCCAGGGAAAAAGTGACGGGGCGCTGTGACGACTGGCCCAGACGAACAAGCAGGTCCAGTTCGCGCGACCATTCGGGTGCACCCAGATTCGGAACGACTTGCACGACACCGCGTCCCGATCGACCGACTGCAGCCGCCATCGCTTCGAGTTCAACGCTTTCGGCATCATAACTGGGGATAAAGGCGCCGTCGCCGGTCTTGTGATTATCGGTTCGCGACGTTGCAAAACCGGCTGCGCCGACCGCCATCGCTTCGTCGACCAGGGACGCCATCTGACGAAGGTCCTCGGCCGTCGCGGCTTCGCGATTGAGGCCCCGGGCACCCATGACATAGACGCGCAATGGCGAGTGCGGGATATAGGCGACGATATCGACATCCCAGGACCGCCGATCGAGCAGGTCGAGAAATTGTGGAAATGTTTCCCATTCCCACGGCAACCCCTCGGCCATCACCGCTTCCGGAATGTCCTCGACACCTTCCATGACGTTGATGAGCGCCGCTCGATCGCCCGGACGGCATGGCGCAAAACCGACGCCACAATTGCCGATGACGACGGTGGTGACGCCATGGCCCGACGATGGAGACATGCACTGTGACCAGGTAGCCTGCCCGTCATAATGCGTGTGCACATCGACGAAGCCCGGCGTCACGATCAGGCCGGTCGCGTCGATGTCCTCGCGCCCCGGCGGCAACCCCAGCCCCACCGCGACGATGCGGTTCCCGATGATCGCGACGTCGGCAATGCCCGGTTCTTCACCGGTGCCGTCCACGACCAAGCCATTACGGATCACGATGTCTGCCTGGCGTGTCACGAGCTGTTCTCCTCGCGTGCCAGTCTAGCAACGCGCCGCCCCTTTCATATGCTGAGCAAGGTGATTTTGGCGCTCCGTCGATAGTCTGTCCGAACCGGCACACGGAAAATCTGCCGGCCTGATCGCATGATATATAAGCAGGCGAAAGGCACAGGACCGTAGAGGGACGCTAAGAGCATGGCTGACAATATCGACACGGTTGGGCCTGAATTGGCCCTCGCACGCTGGTCGACCGCGCTTCGCTACGAAGACTTACCCACAGACGTTGTCGCGGGCATGAAGACACTGGTTCGCACGATTATCGGTACGGCAGTTGCGGGTGCGACTGCGGACGGCTGTCAGGCCGTCGTCGATCAGGTCAAGGAATGGGGTGGCGCACCCGAAGCCACAATCTGGTCCCACGGCGGCAAGGTTCCCGTTCACGCGGCGGTTTTGGCCAATAGCACGATGGCGCGCGCTCTCGACATTTGCGACTTTGCGACACCCGGCCAACATATCGGCGCGAGCATCGTAGCCGTTGCGTTAGGAATGGCGGAACGCGCCGGTGGTTTGAGCGGCCGGGAATTGATTGCGGCGCTCGCGGCAGGATCGGAGATCGCAATCAGGCTTGGCAATATTGCGCGTCTGGATGGGTTTGACCCCACTGGCGCCTGTGCAATCTTTGCGCCTGCCGTCGCTGCGGGTCGCATTCTCGGCCTGACGGAGAAGCAGATGGGCAACGCGCTGGCACTCACCTTTAACAAGGCTGGCAGCAGTTTTCAGAGTAATGTCGACGCATCACTGGCAGTCCGGGTGATACAGGGCTTCGTGTCGCAGGACAGCGTCGTTTGCGCGCAGCTCGCCCAGAGGAATATCACCGGTCCCGGCAAATGGCTCACTGGCGTCTGGGGCTATTACCATCTCTTTTGCAAAGGGCAGCACAACGACGAGCTCATCGCCAGTGATTTGGGAGAGAAATGGTACGCGCGGCAGTTTGGCTACAAAACGCGACCGCAGTGTGGAGCGACGATTTCCAGCACCGATGCCATTCTGGGGCTGCTTGCCACGAACCCGCTCAACCCAGACGACATCGATCGCATCGATATAAATATGGCAGCCGAAGGCCCCTGCACTCTGGTCGGTTCCGGCTTTGAGATTGGCGATAACCCGCAGGTAAACGGCCAGTTCAACGTTCGATATTGCGTCGCCAGCGCAATTGTCCGCAAAAGCACGAGGCTCCATCATTTCACCAACGAGTCGGTGTCCGATCCTGAGGTCGGTGATCTGGCGCGGCGCATTCACACGCACCTCGTGCCGGCATTGATGAACGGTCGGCTTGAACTGGCGGCGAAAGTGGAAATCGCAATTTTGTTGAAGGATGGGCATATCCTGACGTGTGGGTCGGACGGGCCATCCGGGATCGGTGCCAATCCGAAAACTGAAGAACAGCATGTTGCCGACTTTCACGAACAGACGGCCTATGGTGGGAAGCCGCTAAGCGCCGCGACGGCGGACCGGATTCTGTCCATGACCGATAATCTCGAACATATGGAGGACGTTAGCGACTTCATTCCATTGATGAGCGGTCGGCGAGAATAGGAAACTGCTTAGTGGGAGAGTGGATCGGTTTAGGAACCATCCGTCAGGAGGAGTATCTGAAGTGCTTTTCGCGGAATTGTTTCGGCGTCAGTCCTTTCGATTTTCGAAACGATGCCGAAAAGGCTGCGGCGCTGCGAAAGCCGCAATTATACGCGACCACCTTTATCAGAGCGTCCTCTTCGGCAAGCTCACGCTCCGCACGGCGCAAACGGGCGTCGGCGATGAAGTCGATAAGGGTGCGACCAACGGATTTCTTGAATGTCCGAATGAGATGGCGCGAACTCATCCCGCAGTCAGCCGCAAGATCGGCAATCGACAACGGCCCTCCCATATCGGCCTCGATCCTGTCGTTGATCCGTCGAAGCCTCCAGTCCGCGATACCCCCCTGTTGATCCGTGTTCGCTGTCGGACGTGATTGTAGATGTCGGCAAAGTTCGACCGTAAGCATTAACGCCGCAGACTCTACGAAGACGTCACAGCCAAAGCCCGGCGCACGCACTTCTTGCGCCAATTGTACCATCAATTCACGGACGCGGGCGGCGCGCACATCGAAGCACGGTGCCATGTCGAGGGCATGCGCATCGTCTTGCAACAGACGTGACGCATTTTCATTGTTGAACGTCAGGCATAACAGCCTTTGCTCACAGGGCGAGCATTCGGCGTCGAACACGCTTCCTTCCGGAAGGAAGACCATTTCGCCCGGCGGCGGGGTATGGCGCCTGTCCGACTGCAACAAGCGCGAGCGCGACGAACGCGGCTTTAGCGAATAATCCAGGTAAAATGACTCGACTTTGAACGTTGCCTTACAGCTATGTTCCCATCCGAAATTGCGAATGTCGGCGTGAATACCGTTTGAAACAACGAAATGCTCAATTTCAAAATGAGATACCGTATTCGGGCGGCACAGCGGCTCTGATGGCATGGCAGCTTTAGTCTGCATCACTTTCCAAGATCCTCTTGCGGTCGTTAGCAACCTGCAGGGAAAACTGTATCAAAACTTGTTGTGCATAGCGAATCGTGAAAGCAGCTCTGGCGAGCCGGCATGCCCGCACCGAACGCACCAATCCCAACAACTTCGTTCGGTCACGCGATGTGAACACCAGCTGGGCATTCTTTGGTCAGGCCAGCTATGAAATCGTTCCAAACCTGACAATACCCCATTGCCCATTGCACCGAAATACACGGCCAATATATCGCGCGTTACGACGTACCGCTGGGCAATAGCGGCACGATTTTCGATTTTAAGGCCCGCGACATCGATCGCCGCTTCGGAGCGCGGCACATCGCACCGCTACCAACGCTGCAAACCGGCTGCTGCTACATGGGGCGTGCAAATCTCAGAAATGACCTCATAGACGCGGGCGACCACGAGCGTCGGTCAAAGCTGCTGCCACAGTTAACACAACCAATCTGCGTCCATTCAGTCGCTCAACAACGACCGTTGGATCCTGCAACTCCGGTTCATTGACATTACTCGCCTACACGTCAGGAACTTGCCGAACGAGAGAATTGACGATTGTTCATCGACTAAGACATGATTGCCACTAAGCAAACATGCGACCAGGGTATATTATCCTGTTGGGGGCAATAATGAACAGAGGCGCGTATTTCTTTCTGACATCTCTGGTGCTGCTCGCTTCACCGGCCCACGCCACCGACAAACCGGAAAACGGCCCCGTGCCGGATTGGGTCAATCCTGTCGCGCTGCCGACCGTTGCGCCCACAACGGACGCCGCGCCCATCCATGTTCTTTCGCTCGACCGGCAGTGGCGCTTTCATG
Source organism: Sphingomonadales bacterium (assembly GCA_028289885.1). GTDB lineage: Bacteria > Pseudomonadota > Alphaproteobacteria > Sphingomonadales > Sphingomonadaceae > Sphingomonas_O. The sequence continues at coordinate 14,356 of JAQGKX010000074.1, read as the reverse complement.
GGGATGTAACGAGCATCTACACCGCCAGCGCCGTACGCATAGACAAGGCGGAGGGGCTGGCGGCCATGGGAACGGTCGCGATGCAATGGAAGCCCGACAGTGATCGGGTGATCGTCCACGGCCTGAACATCAGGCGCGGAGGCGAGGTGATTGATGTGCTGAAGGGAGGGCAGAAATTCACTGTTCTCCAGCGCGAGAACAATCTCGAGCTCGCGATGATCAACGGCATATTGACAGCCTCGTTATCGCTCGAGGGGCTGCGGGTCGGGGATATCGTGGAGTTCGCCTACACGCTTGAGCGCAGCGAGCCGATACTGGCGGGGCATCATGACATTGTGCTGGATGCGGGAACGGGGAGCAGCGTAGCGCAGCTTTCCATCAGCGGTCAGTGGGACGGCGCGCGCGCTGTCGCGACGCGCAGCCGCAACCTGCCCGCCCAACTGATAAGCCGCCCAAATGGCTTGTCGCTTCAGGCCAGTTCCGTCGAGCCGCTGGTGCAACCGCAGGGTGCTCCCCCTCGCTTCCAGCGCGGCCGCTATATTGAGGTCAGCGATTATCGCGACTGGGGCGATATCAGCACCATTTTTACGCCGCTGTTTGACACGGCGCGCAAATTGCAGCCGAACTCTCCTCTGGCGGCGGAGATTGCAAGGATCAGGGCCGCTTCGCCCGACCCCGCCACGCGCGCCGCACTGGCGCTCAGGCTGGTACAGGATGATGTGCGTTACCTCTATATCGGGCTGAACCAGAGCAATTTGCGCCCTGCAAGCGCCGATGACACCTGGAAGCGGCGCTTTGGCGATTGCAAGGCAAAGACAGCGCTGCTCCTCGCCATGCTGGACGGGCTGGACATCACGGCCGAAGCGGCGCTGGTCAGCAACGGACAGGGTGATGGCCTAAACCAGAGACTGCCGAGTGCATCGCTGTTCGATCATGTCATTGCGCGGATCGACATCGGTAAACGCGTCTACTGGCTCGACGGAACGCGTGTAGGGGATCGCGCAATTGCAGCAATTCGGGTCCCAAGCTTCCACTGGGCGCTCCCACTGCATCCGGGCAGCGAAACGCTTGAGGCTCTTGTCATGCAACAGGCTGAAGCGCCCAGCATGATCCGCACGCTGACGCTCGACTCGTCCAAAGGCATGCTGGTCCCGGCAAAGGTGCATGGGGAACTCGTCATGCGCGGCGATGCCGCACAATATATGCACAGGGCGCTGGCGAATGTTTCCACGATCCAGTTGGATACCAGCCTTAAGAACATCTGGCGAAAGGAATATGATTTCGTCGCTGCAGATCGGGTAAGCGAGCGGTGGGACGAAGCCGCAGGCACCGCTACGCTGACCATGGACGGGACGGCCAAGATGGATTGGAACCTGGCGTCCAACCCCCGCTACTACGAGATGGACGGGGCACTTGTCGGCTGGAATGGTGACTATCATCGCGATCCGGGGCCGGGTAATGATGCGCCGTTCGAAATCAACTTTCCTGATTACACCGAATATCGGGAGACGCTGATCCTTCCCGATGGTGGCGAAGCTTTTTCGATTGACGGTCCCGATCTGAATGAGACGATCGCGCAGCGTGTGCTCTATCGCCATACCGAAAAGAAGGACGGGATCGTTACAATGGTGGCGTCGCAAAGGCCGCTGGCGAACGAAGTGTCCTTTGCCGACGCCCAGTCCGCCAAGGAGCGCTTGCGCACGCTGGCAAAGCGGAGTGTCTATATCAATGCGGGTGACACTTACTCGATGACGCCCGATGACCTGCGCGTCACTGCCGCTCTGCCGGGCGGGGAGGAAGTTCAATATAAGGGGAGATTCGCATCACAGATCATGCTTGGAAATTTCCCCCAAACACTTGCAGAGGCTCAGCGTTATGTGGCCGCATGGCCGAAGTCCGCACCTGCACTAGGCACTTTGGCGCAGAGTCAGGCAATGAATGGTCACAGGGTCGAGGCGCTCGATGCAGCCGGCAAGGCAATCAGCATCGACCCTGACAACGGGGAAGCGAAATCTGTACGAAAATATTACGAGTGGTTCGACAGTTTGGACGCTGGGGTAATCGGACCGGATTTTTATACTTCCGGCATGTTGGCGGCTTCCCAAAACTGCCGTTTGAAACAACAGTTTCGCTGTGCGCTGAGAGCCATTGATGCGGCGATTTCCCACGCTTCCAAAGAGGGAACCCTTTATGTCGAGCGAGCCAATATTTACCGCGCAATGAAACAGCCCGATGAGGCAGCGCGTCAAGCGGATCTGATGATTACCGCCGCGCCGCATAGTGCGGACATGCTGGCGCAGGCAGGCGTCGTTTATTGCTCTACCGGCCAATGTCCAAAAGGTTTGAAGGCGTTTGGCGACTCCATCGCAATCAAGCCAAGCATTACAGCCTTTCTTAATCGCATTCGCTACCTCCCCACCAACGACCAGGCCGGGCGAAAAAGGGACATAGACGCGGCGCTGAAGCTAAACTCCGCTAACACTTACGTGCTGACCGCACTGGCCCAATGGCAGCACGACAACGGCGATGCTGTCGGCGAGGCCGCAACGGTTGAGAAGATTAAAGGCGACGATGGCACCCAGATGGATCCCAACGCGCGCTTGCAGGTCGCACAGGTTTATGTCCGGGCGGGACAAGCGGATAAGGCGCGCGCGGTCTTTGCGGAACTGCGTGGATTTGCGGCGGGGCGTGCCGACGGCCAAATTTACAACAACCTCTGCTATTCGGCGGCGGCGCTGAACTTTGATCTCCAACTAGCGCTGTCAGATTGCAAGAAAGCGTTGGCCCTGCAGCAGGGCTCCGGCGCAATCATGGACAGCCTTGCCTTCGTCGAGTTGCGCCTTGGCCGTTATGATGAAGCAATTGCGGATTATGACAAGGCGCTCGCCCTCTTCCCCAATTACGCGCCGATGCTCTTTGGGCGCGGGATCGCAAAACTGCGCAAGGGCGACAGGAAAGTTGGTGATTTAGATGTCGCGGCGGCGAAGCAGAAACAGCCCGATATCGCTGAAGAGTTTAACAAGATGGGCGTGAGGCCGTGAACGACAGCTTGCCGTAAGAGCCGTCCGTACGGTTGATGGCACCTACGCGTGGAAATTCGACAATCATGTGCGGTGCGCTCCCCATGGGTATCACTGTGGCAAGAAACGCCATCGGTCACTTGGTGCTTGGCTTCGCAGCATGTTATTGCCTGATTTCGGTTTCAAACCAGAGGACTGCGCCAATTTTCGCCGTTCGTTCTCGCATGACCTCGCCCCCGATTCTGGGATATTACGATTACAAATCGACCAAGAAATAGGAACTCTGATGGTGAACGGTCTGGCCCTCAATAGCGGACGACCGGAATAGCGGTGACCACGCACATCGCCATGCTGGATTAGATTGGCAGGGTTTCATAGCTTGGGACGGTATGCGTCATGAACTCTCACTCCTTGGATTGAGAAAGTGACGCCGTGGAGAGGGGCGCCGGGCCGCATTCCACCAGCGGAGAGAAGTCACCGTATTGCCCCCGGAAGAAAACAAGCGGCTGCTCTGCACGGACGATGTCCAGTTCGCGCACATGACCCAGCACGATAAAATGGTCGCCCGCTTCGTGGACGGCGTCCAGCGTGCAATCGATCCAGGCGACAACATCCTGAAGCACCGGAGAACCGTTGGCGGAAAGCGCGTAATCGAGTCCTGCGAATTTGTCATCGCCCTTGGCTGAAAAGCGGCGACATAGGTCCTGTTGGTGACTGCCAAGGACATTGACGCAGAACTTGCCCGCGCGCTCGATGCGGGGCCAGCTTGTCGAACTGCGATCGGGGAAAAAGGCGACTAGGGGCGGGTCAAGCGATACCGAAGTGAACGAGCCCACCACAAGCGCGGCGCATTTCCCATCGGGTTCGACCGCCGTGACGACGCACACGCCGGTCGGGTAGTGGCCAAGTACTTTTCGATAGGTTGCTCCGTCGATCGGTTCAGCCAGCTTTATCGTCCCGTCCATCTCGGTTTCCTCTTTTCTTTCATGGCCATTTCGCCTTCGCGCTTGTCGGCACTCGAAGCGTAACGCTCGATAGCTTCGAACTCTGTGCCGAGGGCGACAGCGAGCGGGTAATCCAACCGGCTCAGGGCAGCCGCCTTGGCCGCCTGATTGGCGAGTGGTGACGCCGCGTTGATTTTCGCCGCAAACTGCATGGCGACAGCTGCCAGATCCGCAAACGGCACGACTATGTTGACGAGGCCAAATCGTTCTGCGTCGCTCGCCTTCATGCGCTCGCCCGTCAGGATCATCGCCATGGCCATGTGATGGGGAAGCTGGCGAACGACGCGGTGAACTACTCCGCAAGCGCCGATTATCCCGAATTTGGTTTCAGGCAATCCGAACTCGGCGGTGTCCGCGGCAACGATGATGTCCGCACACATCGCCATTTCAAACGCGCCACCTACGCAATAACCCTGAACTGCGGCGATCAAGGGCTTCTTAAGCGTGAGCAGCGGACCACCAATGCCGGTCAACCCGCCGCCAAAGGCCATCGGTTGCGCGCGATCAACGCGACCCGAAACATCGGCCCCAATCGAAAACGAGCGTTCGCCTTCAGCCGACAGGATCGCGCACCAGATATCAGGATCGTCGTTGACCCGTTCCCAAGCCTCGGCAAGCAAGTCATCCATCGTGTCAGTAATGGCGTTCAGGTGTTCGGGACGGTTGAGGCGGACATGCGCCACCCGTCCCTCACACCAGAAGTCGAGGTCGGCCACTTCAGCCCGCCGTTGCCGTCGGTGTCCATTCGAAATGAACATCGTCCACTGCTGCAATGATCCCCGAGCGAAAGACAGGGTTTGTCCCGGCTTTCACATGAAATTCCGGGATGCGGGCCAGCCATTCCTGCAAAGTTACAATAGCTTCCATTCTCGCCAGATGAAGTCCGGCACAACGATGAGGACCTCCGCCAAAAGTTGAATGGGTCACCTTGCTGCGGCGGATATCGAGGTCCATTGCGTTTGCGTTCTCGCTTTCATCCAGACCGTGCATTGCGGTTGGAATGAGGATCATGTCACCGTGTTTTAGATCGACACCACGATAGGTGAGATCCTTGGCGACCATGCGAGCTTCGGCAATAACCGGGAAACGACGGAACATTTCTTCCACGCTACGCAGTAGGATCGTCGGATCGCTTCGCAGGTCGGCGACGATTTCGGGATGCCGGGCGAGGTGGAGCATCATGAAGCTGAGAAAATTGACGACGGTGTCGAGTCCGCCAAGCAACAGCAGCGAGATCAGCCCGATGGCCCGCTCACGCGTGATCGGTTCGCCATTGATGTCGTTGTTGACCATCACGGTGATGAGGTCGGGGCCGCTGCCACCGCGCCGGGCATCGACGATCGGCGCGACATAGGTATCAAACCCGCGCTGTGCAGCTTCCATCGCTTCGGCCATTTGCTCGGGCGTGTCACCCGGTGGCCGGGTCATGTCTTCGGCAAAGACACTGAGCATCGGCGCGTCCGACATCGGCAGATCGCAAAGCGCCATGAACACTTTCACCGGAAAGATGCGCGCATATTCGGCCGAAAACTCGCACTCTCCGCGCGCCACCATTCCCTCGATCAGTTCGATCGCGATTTCGCGGACACGCTCCTCGACGCGGCGCATCTGGCCAAGGTTCAGCCCTTTATCGAGGGTCTTGCGATAGGGGGTATGCTCGGGCGGATCCATCCGCGTCGGCACCATCAGATATTTCTCACCGGCTTCCTTTGGCAGAAAAATGACCTCGCTCGAGAATCGCGTCGGGTCCGAATATATGTCCTTCACCAGTTCGCCACGCGTCGCGATCCAGTGGCCGCCGGTAAAGGGCGTCCAGACCAGCTCGGGCATATTGGGACGCTGCAACGACCGCCAGGCTTCGTGATACCCATTTTCGATGCCGTCGGGGTCATACATATCAATGTCGCGGACCAGGTTTTCAGGAACATGATCCGGCCGCGGTGTGCGGTGACGGGCAGGTTTCAGTTCGACAGTAGCCATGGGGAAATCCTCTTGCTAATTTTTTAAAGTGTCGGGTCGATGACGGCCTTGACCACCTCGCCCTTTTTAACGGCGTCAAGCGCCTTGCCGGCATCACCAATCGCAAACCGGTGCGAGATGAGTTTTGCCAGCGGGAAGCGATCCTGCAGTCTGGCCGCTAGGTGCATCGCGCCAAAATAGTTCTTGGGTTTGGGGAAACTTGCACCGCCCACATTGATATTTTTTGTCGTCAGATCGCGTGGGCTGATCGGTTGTGTGCCGATCGCGCCCCAAAGGCCGAGCACGATGTAGCGACCATGGTTGCCGGTCAGATCAACGCCCTCGGGAAAGGCCGGTAGATAGCCAGCCGCCTCGACCACCACGTTGGGGCCGTTGTGGCCGCAGAGGTCGTAAATCTGACGACGACGTTCTTCGGGCGAGTCCTTCAGCGACACGGTTGCCGTAGCTCCGAGGAGTTTTGCCGTTTCGAGGCGGTTTTCGACACCGTCGATCACGATAATCTCACGTGCGCCAGCGACAGCGGCAACCAGAACGGCGGACAGTCCGACCGGACCTGCGCCCTGAACGACGACGGTCTCATTTACCATGATCGGCCCACAGCGATCGAAGCCTCGCAGGACGGTTGGCAATGCACAGCCGAGTGCGGCAACTGCTTCGGGGTCGGCACCATCGGGCAGACGGAAAAAAGCGAGCCCATTGGGGAGCCAGGCGAAATCGGCGTAGCTGCCCCAGTTGGGCTTTTCGGCATGTTCGAAGAACTGTGAGTTCTCGCACGGCGTTTCTTCAAGCACCGTGCAGGAATGACAGCGGTGGCACAGGGCAATCGGTGCCCAATAAACCAGATCGCCGACCTTGACCGGTACCCCGGCATAGTCGTTGACGACCCCTGCCCCCAGCTTTTCGACGCGACCCACGCCTTCATGGCCAAGGATGATCGGGAACGGCATGATCCCCGCCTCTCCGGTCATGATGTGGAGGTCGCTCCCACACACGCCGCCAAGGACGACGCGGACCAGCGCTCCGCCGGGCTCGGGCGCTTGGATGGGGACGTCCCATGTTTCGAGGCGATTTGGTTCGACAAGGACCGTCGCTCTACCAGTGGCCATTTCAGTTCTCCTATCTTTTATCTTTGCTTGGGTCTGATGGTATCGGGCCGCTCAGGGAAGGCGCATGCGCATGCGCATGCGCCGCCGGGACGGGCGCAAGAATATTGTCACTGAATTGCAGCAGCCCGAAAGCAGCGTTGCCTAACGCTTCTTGGGTTTGGCCACGTCGCCGGATTGCACAAATCCGTGCAGGAACAACTGGCAGGCCTGCCGCGCAATTTCGGCGATCTCCAAATGGCCGGGTCGATACCACTCTGCTGCTGAGTCGAGCATGTTGATCAGGAACTTGCGCGCAACGGTTGCATCGAGATTCTTGCGCGACAAACCTCCGCGCTGCGCCGCCAGAATCAGGTCGCGCCAGTAATTGTCGAAACCGGTGTAGGCCGCCAGCACCCGACGCTTCATCTCTTCGGGCAGGTCCTGAAAAACGCGCGAAACAGCCGACGAGTACGGGTCGCCTGTCAGCAGGAACGTCAAATGGGCGGTGATAGCGGCTTCCAACCTTTCGATCGGCGATGCGCCTGGCCCCAGCACTTCGACCCGTGTGACGATGAAGCGGGTATTGCGATGACAGCCCTCGACCAGCACCTCCTCGATCAACTGATCCTTCGAGGTAAAATGATGGTAGAGGCTCGGTGCCAGCATCCCCGCCCGCCTGGCGACCTCCGACAATTTGGCACCACGCATGCCTTGTGTTTTCAGAAGGTCGGCGGCAGCGTCGAGGATGCGGGTTCGCGAAGAGATTTCTTCCATAAAGTTCGCTTCGCCCATCATCGCCGCGAAAGCTAGTGCGCGTGAAGACGCACTGCTCCCACAGGCTATCTTTTTTTGCCGAAATGACGCGGGGCCTAGCCGGCATAAGCGACATTTGGCATACCCCTGACGCCCGGATCGAGGATCTCGAACAGCCCTCCGGCGAGCGGCTGCTCGCGCTTTGCATCATCACTGAGCGCGTTCGAGGCCGAGGTCAGGAACAGCCGCTCCATGTTCGCGCCCCCGAAGCCGGGTCGCAGCCCCTGTCGGACGGGAAGCCTGCGCTCGTCGAGCAACTCGGCATCGGGCGAATAGCGCCGCAGCATCCAGTCCTCGTAAAACGCAATCCAGATCCCGCCCTCGACATCGACGGCCATGCCGTCGGGAAAACCCTCGTCCGGTGTGTAGGTGCGCCAGTCGCGGCGGTTAGAGATCGAGCCGTCCTCGGCAAGGTCGTAGGCCCAAGTCACGCGCGGCAGCGAGTCGTTGATATAGACGGTCTTGCCATCGGGGCTGAAAGCCGGGCCGTTGCCGGTTACGACGTTGCGTTCCATCGTCGCGATCGTGCCATCGGCGTCAATGCGATAAAACTCGCCGGTGCTGCGCTTGTCGAAGTCGCGAACGCTGTCTTCCTTGTTCTCGGAGGTCGTGCTGTCTTCGAACTGGGTGCTGTCGCAACTGCCGGTCCAGTAACGGCCCTTGTGATCGACAACGCCGTCGTTCAGCCGAGCGATGGTGGCATCGGGCCGAGGATCGGCAAATATCTCGAAAGTCTGTGCCTTGGAGTCGACAAAAGCCAGTCCGTCGCGTGCCGAGGCGATGAAACCACCTTTTGCGCGCAGCCCAAGTGCGGAAATCCACATTGGCGGAACCCAGCGGCCCTTGTCGCCACTATCGATATTGATCCAGTTGATGCTCGGGTTTTCGACATCGACCCAGTAAACGCAATTATCGCGTGCGTCGTACAGCGTGCTTTCGCCGAGCGTAGCCTTCGCTTCCCAGATGCAGCGCCAGCCTTTGCCTTCCAAATCCATTTCGCTCTCCGTTTTTATTGTTTTTAAAGTTTGATGCGACCGTCGCCAAAGGGGCCATCGCGCTGTTTGACAGCTTCCTTCACGCCTTTTTCGAGCACGGTTTTGTTGAAGGCAGATCGGCTGTCGGCAAGGTGACCGCGTGCATCCATTTCAGCCGCCATCCGCTGCAATGTTCGCGCGCCCATCAGTTCCAGACCGATGTTGACGATACGCTTGTTGGCGCTGAGCAGGTCGGGATCAATCAGTGCCAGCCTGTCCGCAAGCGCCTCGACCTCGGTCGAAAGCTGGTCGGCGGGCACGGCCTGAAGCACTAGACCAATCGTCGCCGCATCGCTTCCGCCGATCAGGTCGCCGGTCAAAAGCAAGCGCTTCGACCACTGCGGACCGACATTGTAGAGCCACATATTGCTCGGCAACGACCCCTGCGACCGAGCGGGTGGGAAACCGAAACTGGCATCCTCTGCGCAGATGATCATGTCGCATAGCAGCGCCAGATCAGTACCGCCGGCAAGGCACCGCCCCTGCACCTCGGCAATGACAGGCTTGTGCATGTCGAACAACGCCATGCGAAGGCGCTGGATACGTTCCTGATGCCAGGCATCATCGTCGAACTTCACGCGCCCCCGTCGGTGTTCGACCTGCAGCGGCACCGGTCGATCGTAACGCTGAAGATCGTAGCCCGATGAAAAATCCGGACCCGCCGCCGCCAGGATGACGCTGTGGACACGATTGTCCTCATCGGCCTCCCAAAGCGCATCGTGAAGCTCGGTCAGAAGTTCCTCGTTCAGCGCGTTGCGCTTGTCGGGACGGTTCAGCGTAATCCGGGCGCGACCGTTGGCGACGTCGTAGAGGATGTATTCAAATCTGCTCTTGGCATCGTTCATGCCGAAACCCCTGTCTTGTTCAGGCGATACGCTTCGACCGCCGCGTTGACGCTGCTATGATAGTGCACCAGCGCGGGTTCGATCCGGCCATAGAATACGTCTTTCAATGCCCCGGATTTCAGATTGCGCTGAATTTGCTCCTGCATCGGAAAGTCCTCATTGAACGAAACGTCGCACAGCACATCGAGGTTGCGCAGCCAGTAATTGCGCGCCTTGTCGCTCGCGGGTAGTTCGGGCGCGAAAACAGTCGTGTAGGCGCGCGTTGTTTCGACATCGATCGGTTCGATGCGCCACGTCTCCAGATGATCGCCCTGATAGGTCATGAGCGCGTTCGGCAGCAGGACATACAATGCGGCGGCGTGAGGAAAGAGCTTCCACGATTCGCGCGGTTCGGTCGACGTCTGTGCTTCGACTGTTCGGCGCAACCCAATGACGCGTGGAAGCGGCCCGAAACTGTCGAAGAACTGATGCGGCAGGAAGACCGGATTGATCGTCTTCTGGTGAAGATGGGGAACATGGTAGGGCTCGAGGAACGCGTCGAGCAAAAGCTTCCAGTTCATCTTCCAGGTCGAAACGCGCGTCTCGATCGGATGCGCGGTTTCGATCCCATAGCCTTCGAACTCGCGTTCGATCCCATGAAGCTGCTCGTCGATACCGAAAGCGTCTTCGCTCGTTGGATGAACATAAATCATCCCATGCTTTTCGACCACGGCGCGTCGCATCAGATTGCAGGCATCTTTCACATCGTCGAACGCGCCGTAAGAATTGGGCCGATTGAGAAGCTGGCCGTCCATGTCGTAGGCCCACGCATGATAGGGGCAGACTATCCTACCGGAACTGCCCTTGCCATCGCCGGCGAACAACGACGCGCCGCGATGACGGCATACGTTGACGAACGCGCGCAACGAACCGTCGCGTTGTCGAACCACGGCGATCGGAAGACTACCCAGGACCCGCGCCAGATGCGTGCCGGGTTCACGACATTCCACCGAAAGCCCAACGAACAGCGGTTCGGCGCGAAACAGCGCGGCCATCTCGTCTTCGAACCGGTCGGGGTCGGTATAATGCGCCGCCGGGTTGCGCATACTGGCGGACGCATAGCTGAACCGCTCCGCAGGGCTCAGTGCCGCGAACCGTTCGACGAGCGCGATTTCCTGAGCCCGGTCCATCGTTCAGCGCGGCATCGCAAAGCCGCCCGACACACTAACCGTTTGTCCGGTCAGTTGCCGCGCGCAGGCAGACGCAAGAAAGACAGTCGTCCAGGCGACATCACAGGCCTCGGACCTTCTGCGTAAAGGTGTTTGTCCCTCGATGTTGGCAATTTCCTTCGGCCCGACACCGGTATCGACATTCCAGTAGCTGCCATCGCCTATGTCATTGGGGTCGGGAATGATCATGCCGGGCATCACGGCATTCGACCGGATGCCATAGCGACCATATTCCTTTGCGATCGATCGTGAGAAGGCGAGCACGCCAGCCTTCATCGCGCCATAGTCCGAGGTACGATATTCCCCGAACGCGGCATCGCTCGAAATCGAAACTATGACACCCTCGCCGCGCTTTACCATGTGCGGAAGAACAGCGTGCGTCATGGCGAAGGTCGGATACAGGTTGCGACGGAACGATTGCTCCCAGCGATCCGGGCCGAGGCCCAGAAAATACTCCTGTCGCCCGTTCCAACCCACATTGTTGATGAGCACATCGATGGGGCCTTTTTCCTCAATGTATCCAGCCTCGGCCTCGCAGGCGGCGGCATCCTCGACGTTCAGCAGCACGACGCTGGCCCGCGCGCCGTCGTTGCGGATTTCGGCTGCCGTTCGCTCTGCCTGTGCTGCATCGCGATCAACGATCACGACGTCAGCCCCTTCGGCACCGAACATGCGCGCAATGGCCCGCCCGATGTTCGACGCGCCACCGGTCACGACGACCCTTTTGCCTGAGAGCCCGAGGTTCACCGCTCGCCTGTCGGGATCACGCGACCGACCGCAACTCTTGCGCCGGTTGCTTTACACTGGTGTCGATGTCTTTCAGCTTTGGCAGCACCTTCTTGGCAAACAGTTCATAGTTTGCGCGGCCCATTTCTGCCGGCATCTCGCCATATTGGAAATACGTAACGAAGCCGCCGATATCGAACTCCTCGACCATGGCCGCCAGCTTTTCGGCAACCTCGTCGGGCGTTCCCCAGACCTGAAGGTCGGCCAGAAAGTCGTTGAATTTACCGACACCGTGCTTGGCGATATTCTTGGCAAGGCCGCCATAATATTCATAGCCGTCGATCTCGGCGAACTCGGCGTTGGCGAACTGGTAGAAGTCCGACGTGGAGCGGGTGTACGCCTTGATATGCTTGTCGCGCATTTCCTGCGCCACCGCACGATCCTCGTGGACGGCCACGAAAACGGCAAACACCGGCTTCGGTGCTGCAACGCCGTTTCGGGACAGGAATATCTTGCGATAGGATGCGAGATCCTCTGCAACTTTTTCCCACGGCTTTTGCGCGATAACCATCAACCCCACATCGAGCTTGGCCATCAGGTTGACTGACTCCGGGGAGATCGCCGACGCAAAGACGCGACCACGGAAGCTTTCATAAGGCGCGGGACGCAGCTCGACGCGTGGCTGTTTCAAATACTTCCCGTCATATTCCATCACACCCGTCTCGAGCGCCGTCAGCACGGCTTCGGCATATTCGGTAAAGCGCCCACGCGACTCGCCCATTGGCACCCGAAAGCCTTCGAATTCGGAAGCTCCGAGGCCGCGACCGATGCCGAGGACGGCGCGCCCTTCGGAGAAATAGTCGAGCAGGATAAAGCTTTCGGCGGTCCGCACCGGATCCTGCCAAGGCAGGACGGTGACCGTCGTGCCCAGTTTGATGCGCTTGGTCTGCCCCGCAACAAACGCGAGAAACTGGGGGACGTTCGGGGTCATGTTATAGTTGGTGAAATGATGTTCGGGCGTCCAGACCGAATCAAAGCCCAGCGCTTCGGTATCGACCGCCATCTGCAACTGGTGCTTGTAGACTTCCTTGTCCGTCAGCTGATTGCGCAAATTTTGGAAAGTGAGGCCCAAACCTACATCCATCGTCCTAATCCCTTGCTTGTAGCGTTACATCAACCTAATGGTGATTAGGCTGGAAGTGCAAGCGCTTTTTTGCCATGCTGCAATTTCTTCGGTGAGCCGAACATTCGATATGGATGGACGGCACCTGCAATAAGAATATGAATTAGGTCGGATAGGATGGTAAAATGAAAGCGATGGTGGCTACACACGTCGAAAAACGCCGGGCAGCGATAGAGGCGCGCCATCCCGAATGGACGCCCACCACGCTTGATCACTATTTTGAAAGTGCCGCAGCCCGTTTCGGCGACCGCCCCCTTGTCATCACCGATGACGGTCAGTCGAGTTACGGCGATGTCGATCATCATGCGACTCGGATTGCGCACATGCTCGTTAGCCGTGGCATCGTGCCGGGTGACCGCGTTGCGATCCTGATGGGCAATTATCCGATCACCGTTGCGCTGTTGTTCGGCATCTGGCGTGCCGGTGCCACGGTCGTGCCGCTGAACACGCTGTATCGAACGGATGAGCTGGCGTTCGTGCTCGGTCAGTCGTCTCCAAAGCTGCTGATTGCCATGACCCGCTTCCTCAAGCGTAACCTTGCGGCAGAGATTGCAGCGGTAAAGCCCGTCGGTCTGGACGTTCTTTTCTACGATCACGACGATTGGGCCGCATCGTCCCTTACAAAAGCCGTCGAGTGCGCTCCGTTGGGAACGCTCCCCGATCGTGCGGGCCAGGCAGCGGCTCCCGCCGTGATCATGTACACGTCGGGGACCACCGGCAGTCCCAAGGGCGTCGTTCAAACCCACGATAATCTGCTGAGGGCCGCCTACGCCGGTGCCTATCATCAGGCCTTTGCGGACGGCCACCGCGCGATCTTTTCACTGCCGCTCTATCACGCCTTCGGACTGGTCGTTGGATTGCTGTCGGGTATCGTCGTCGGCGGATCGATCGTCCCTTTGCTGCGCTTCGACGCCCGCGCACTGCTGGCCGGCATCGCGCGGCACCGTGCCAACTATCTGATGGCCGTACCGACGATGACCGTGGCGATGCTGGAGGTCGCCGAACGCGAGACGTTCGATCTCTCCTCGCTAACGGCCATCCACAGTGCCGCTGCGCCGACCCCGAGCTGGGTTTGGCAGCGCATCCAGAGCGTCTTTGGCTGCGATGAAATTTTCACGAGTTACGGCCAGACTGAAACGACGGCGACGATCATCTGCACGCAGCCCGGCGATCCGATCGAAGTGGTCGCGACGACACAGGGGATCATCGTCAAGGCGGGTGTCGCGGGCATCGCCGAACGTGGCGGCGAGATTGCCGAATTCCGGTTCGTCGATCCGGCAACGGGCTTTGACGCTCCATCCGGCACGCCAGGCGAAATCTGGACGCGGGGGCCATTGAACAGTCTCGGTTATTTCGAGCGACCCGATGAAACCGCAGCCTTGTTTGCGGACGGTGGTTGGCTGCGCACTGGTGACCGCGGCTATTTCCGTGAGGACGGCAATCTCTTGCTGACGGGCC
>JAQGKX010000024.1 GCA_028289885.1 Sphingomonadales bacterium | reverse complement strand
CCTAGAGACCGGCGAAGACCGCCAGCCAGTATGTTGCTCCCGCCGCGATATAGGCGAGTGCGAAGAGATACAACAGCATGAAGCCCGGCCATTTCCAACCGTTCGTTTCCCGACGGACAACGGCGATGGTCGAAATACACTGAGGCGCGAATACGAACCACGCAAGGAACGCCAGCGCTGTCGGCAGCGACCATTTACCACGGAGCGATTGTTCGAGCGTTTTATTGCGCTTGCCCTCGTCCGGTGTGTCGATCGCATTGACCGTCGCCAGCGCCGAAACCGCCACTTCGCGCGCCGCCATCGCCGGGATCAGCGCCAGGGCGATATCGCGATTGAAGCCGATCGGTTTGACCACATAGGCAAGGCCATCGGCGATGCGTCCCGCAATGCTCTGGCTGACCTGCGTTCCCGGCGGGCTGCCGATCGGCGCGCGCGGAAAGCTGAGCAGCGCCCACAGGACGATCGTGGTGAAAGCAATGATCGTGCCCGCGCGGTGAAGGAACGCATAGGCGCGGCTCCACAGACCAATCCCAAGATCACGCAACGCCGGCCATTGATATTTCGGCATTTCCATCATGAAACCCTGCGCAGGTCCCTTGGTAACCGTGCGCCTAAGCAACAGCGCCGCGACCAGCGCGCCGGCGATGCCTGACATATAGAGCACGAACAGGACCAGCCCCTGCAGGCCAACTCCCGGTCCAACGGTGCGCGCGGGGATGAACGCCGCGATAATCACCGCATAGACCGGCAGCCGCGCCGAACAGGTCATCAGCGGCGCGATCAGGATTGTGGTCAGCCGGTCCTTCGGATCCTCGATCGTCCGCGTTGCCATGATGCCGGGGATCGCACAGGCAAAGCTCGACAACAAAGGAATGAATGCACGTCCCGACAGTCCGACGCGCGACATGAGCCGGTCCATCAGGAACGCCGCGCGGACCATGTAACCCGAAGCCTCGAGTACGAGAATGAAGGCGAACAGGATCAGGATTTGCGGCAGGAACACCACCACCGCGCCGACACCGGCGATGACGCCATCGACGATCAGCGAGCGAAAGATCGTGTCGGGCATTGCCGCCACGACGGCGTCCTGCAAACCCTTCATCCAGCCATCGATGATATCGGCCGGAACCGCAGCCCCGGCAAACACCGCCTGGAACATCGCGAACAGCAGCACCGCGAGGATAATCGGCCCGGCAACCGGATGCAGCACAACGCGATCGATCGATTCGGTCCAGCGGTGTGCGGGATTATTCTCGACCGTGACGCTCTGGGCGATTCGTCTCGCGTGGCGCTGGCGCTCGATCAGCGTACCGCTGTCTTCGCCCGAGCCCGCCCGGATGCGAATCACGCCGTCGCTCAGCATCGGCGATAGTGCGGCGATCAAGTCGTCTAGGCCACGCTTGCGAACCGCAACGGTCGGTATAACCGGCACTCCAAGCGACTGGCTGAGCGCGGGAACGTCGATCGTTAGGCCATCACGCGCGGCCAGATCGAACATGTTGAGTGCGATCACGATCGGCGCCCCAAGCGCGATGAGTTCAAGCGCGAAACGTAAGTGATTATCGAGGTTCGACGCATCGAGTACGACGATGATCGCGGAGGGCAGCCGCTCGCCTTCCTGAACACCGAGCACGACATCGCGGGTCACGCGCTCGTCGGGGCTGGATGGCGTGAGGCTATACGTTCCCGGCAAGTCGACCAGTTCAATCGGCCTGCCATCGGGAAGCGCAATGCGGCCCGAATGACGCTCGACCGTCACACCGGGATAATTGCCGACCTTCTGCCGCGCACCCGTCAATGCATTGAACAGCGCGGACTTTCCGGCGTTTGGATTGCCGACGAGCGCGACCAGAGGCAGCACCGACGTCGTCGTGGTGACGTCGGCGGTCGGGGCAGTGACCGGGCCAATGATCGGAGCGGTGACCGGCGTCGCAATATTCATGCGAGCGGCAGTACCGTTATCGCCGCGGCATGGGCGCGCCGGATTGCCACAGTCATCCGACCGATGCGGACGGCAATCGGATCGCGGATCATGAAACCCGCTCCATGAAGCGGTTCGATCGCGACCCCCTCGTCGAAACCAAGTTCACGCAGACGCCGACCATCTCGCTCTGACAGCGAGGCCCAGTCGATCGCACTGATCGTCGCCTCACGCGAAAATGGAAGTTCATCGAGGTGCATTGCGACTGATTATCAATAACTGTCGCGTTTCGCTAGAGGCCCGAAGCGAATAAAAGGCGCCCGGTCTCCCGCGACGCCTTCATATTCAGGTCTTAGCGGCAGGTAGGGCGACCGTTACCGCCGTCCTTACCGATTGCTTGGCCGAGCAAGGCACCCGCGCCGCCGCCAAGGACCGTGCCCAGCAGCTTCGACCCGCCCGGAGCCACCGTGTTGCCGAGCAGACCACCGGCGAGACCGCCGATCACGAGGCCGGTCGTGCCATCATTGCGTCGGCAATAGTAACGATTGTCCTGGCCGCGATAAATGCGCTCGTTCGGCGACATCGCGCGTGGGCGATACTGATTGCCCTGAACATAATAACGGTCCGCGCGGTAGTTGCCGTATCGTGGGTCGGGACGGTTATAATCATAATTGGTGTAGTTGCGTCGATCGTCGCGACGGCCATTGCCGCGCCCGTTGTTATCATGGCGATCGTGATTGCGATTGTCGTGATCGCGATAACCGTCGTTCTGGTCATATTGCTGTCCGCGCTGCGCCTGAGCAGGCGCGACAGCCATGGGAACGGCGAACGACGCGAGCGTCGCGGCTAGAATAAACTTACGCATTCAATGTCTCCCGCCCCGGATGGGGTTGCGATATTGAAAACGGTGCGCCCCCGTAATGGTTGCGTGAACCGGAAACTACAGCCCGTTCATCGTACAGTCCGGTCACACCGCCGGATATCGCAGCCGACCGAGAAAGCGCGCCAGGCTCAGGCGTTCCGGCGCGCTGTGGGTAAAGCGGCCCTTCAACTTCTCGAACTGCATCACATTGTCGATCCTGCGCGCCAGAAAAGCACGCGTTTCGGCCAGTCCCTCGCTCTGGTCGTCAAGCATCGCCATGATCGTCGCCGTGTAGATTCCGGCAAGCAGCGTGCGCTTCGAATAATGGTTGAAATCGGTCGAGACATCACCCGCTGCACGCCAGATCGCATCGGCGGCGCGCCAGCCCAGCTTTGCGGCATGAGGAAGGTTCTGCGGAAGCGCAAGGATCGCAAGCGCCCGTCGCAGAGCCTCTAGGTCAGGAGCCATCGCATCGATCCGCGCCTCGACCAGGGCCGCAATCCTCTCGCGCATCTTCATCGCCGCCACGCGCCCGGGCGGAACGGCATCGAGCATCCTGCGGTCGATCTGCGCGAACCAGCCATCGATCATTTCGACAGCTCCGCCCGGAAACGCCAGCGTCGCAATGTTCGGATCGATCCCGGTCGCCTGTGCCGCCATCGCGAGGGCGGCAGGCGTCCAGCCATCGAAGGCGGCATGATGCGGCAATTCGGCACTCAAAGTGTCGCGCATCTGGTCGAGTGTCGGGTCGGTCATGCGGGGGCTTTCAGAAGCGGTGACACCTGCGACATGGGATGCTAGACCCTCGTCGTCAATTGCCACTTCTTGTGGTGCAAAGGGGATAGGATAAAATGGCAAAGTTTTTTGGAAATCTGAAGGCGGTCGTTGCAGTGGGCGTACTGGCGGCGCTCGTGCTTCTGTTC
>JAQGKX010000010.1 GCA_028289885.1 Sphingomonadales bacterium | reverse complement strand
GGGAGTGGTACGTGAAGCTTGGCCGACGTGCACGATCGATTGCCCTGTTCGAACAACTGGGGCCGGGTCTGGTCACGGGCGCCGCCGACGATGATCCAAGCGGCATCGCAACCTATTCGCAGGCTGGAGCGCAGTTCGGCTTCGGACTGTTGTGGACGCTGGTCCTTACCTATCCGCTGATGACCGCGGGAGTGCGGTGATCAACGGCGTTGTCGCGGTGCCGATCATGGCGGCGATGATGCTCGTCGCGGGGCGCCTTTCCTCGATGGGCAAGTTTACCGCCACCCGCCCGCTTCTGTTCCTCGGTTGGGCCGCGACGTTGATCATGGCCGCGGCTGCAATCGCCATGATATTTGTGTAAACCATTGTCGCGCAGGATAGAATTATCGTACGATCAGTTGGCAGCATGCTTCGGATGAGGCCTAGGTGAGATTTGCTCTCTCGGAGCGGGTGCCGAATGGTGAGCCGCAGCAGCGTGAGCGGCTTGCTGCTGCTGGTGCACCACTGCAAGTTGAGCATGTGCTGCTGCCTGCTGCTGGTGCGCTAGCGCTATTTGAGTCCTTGCGGCCGTGCGCTCAACCTCCGTCCGTTGACGCGCCCGCTTGGCGTCCTGCTCTGCCATGCGCGACACCTGTTGCTGCTGCATTTGCTGTTGTCGCTCGGCATTCGCCTTCCGCAGTAATGCCTGTGCTGCCATTGCCTGAGTGCTGGCAACCCGGGCGGCAGCGGCTGCACGTTCCCCGATGACCTGCTGTCGTTGTCGGGCAGCTTGCGCCCGTTGCTGAGCTTTCTGCTCTGCCAGGAGTGACGCCTGTTGCCGCTGACTTTGCTGTTGTCGCTCGGCATTCACCTTACGCAGTGAAGCCTGTGCTGCCATTGCCTGAGTGCTGGTAACTGGGGCAGCAGCGGCTGCACGTTCCCCGATGATCTGCTGTCGTTGTCGGGCAGCTTGCAACTGTTGCTGAGCATTCTGCTCTGCCCTGCGTGATGCCTGTTGCTGCTGCATTTGCTGTTGTTGCTCGGCATTCGCCTTCCGCCGTGATGCCTGTGCTGCCATTGCCTGAGTGCTGGCAGCCCGGGCGGTGGCGGCTGCACGTTCCCTGATGATCTGCTGTCGTTGTCGGGCAGCTTGCGCCTGTCGCTGAGCATTCGCAGCCTGTTGTGTGCGAACCCCGTTTTCTGCAGCAGACTGGGCGGCAGCAATCTGCTGCTGGTGCGCGCGCCGGGCCTGAAACTGAACGTCGCGGTCGTGCCGGTATTGGACATTTGCGACGTCCGTTACTGGGTGCACTGGTGCGACCGGTTCCCGTCGTGCAATCGCTTGAGTTGGAGGGACTGAATGTGGCTGAGGGCTTTGGTTAGAATACGCGCTTGCGCGATTTAACTGCTGGTTGTTTGCAGGGTGACCAAAAGAGCTGCCGTTTTCGAAGCGCGGAGGTTCAGCCATATTTGGGACGCGATTATAAGCGGGACCGCCTCCGTCGGGCGGGCGTCCATCATGATGCCGGGTCAGCGCGACTGCAGCGGCACCGACGCTGACACCGATGGCTGCGGCATAAGCCATCCGACGGTTCTGTTCGTCGTTCCACGTGTTTCGTTCATCGGCTGCGTGCGCATCATGCCATGCCTGCCAGTCAGCATCGCGGGCGCGGGCCGCTTCCCATGACCGGCGCTGGGCAATCACCGCATCGCGCCGCGCTTGCCAGTCAGCAGCATAAGCGGCCTGACGTTGCTCGTACTGCGCGGCGCGATAAAGCTCTTGTGCCCGATAAAGGTAACGGGCAGCAGCATCGGCACGCTGCGCTGCATAGACATCATTGACCGGAATACCGTCCGCGCCGTAAACCCCGACAAGTTGGCCGCGATCATAAGCATAGCCGGCGTCGGGGTCGCTTACATAGAATGGCTGCGTGTCACCGGGCTGATAATAATAGTCACGTTGGCCATCAGGAATGCGCTCAACGACGCGATAGCCCCCGTTGTTCGAGCGCCATATCCAAGGCCGCGTTCCCTGATAATCAACTGTATAATCCGGAGGCGTATCGCCAAACGCGCTGCTCATCGCATAGGCGCGTTCGGTGTAGCGATAACGATTCTCACGTGCCCCACCTGTGAAATTCAACGCCCGCGCCGGAAGCGGCAACGCACTGGCAGGCGGCGCAGGCTGAGCAGCGACCGGTGCGGCGGTTGCCAGCGGCAGGGCCGCGATTGGCGGCGCGCTTACCGGCTGTCCGCTGCCCGCGCTGTTCTGCTGGTTCGACGACGCGGGCTGGTTGCAGGCACTTACCGCCAAAGCCGCCAACGATACGGCGAATGAAAGTCTCCTGCTTGTCAGCTTGTGTCCGGGCATCGCGTTCGTTCCAGATAATCCTGCTGCATAATCTGAACTCTCGAACATTAACGTCGGGCACACAGGATATTAAACGATATTAATTCCAATCTAGATTAAGCCCAGGTCAACAGGCAGCGCACTGGGGAAAACCGTATTCAACCGTTTGCTGCCGATGCCGAACTGCCGGGAAACGATGCCGCCGAGCAGCGCACGATAGTCGGTCAACACTGGGAGATCCCGCCCCTGATTGAGCGTTGCCGACGATAATTTGATTTGCGGCCCTACCATCCTGCCACCGCGCACGTTGCCGCCCATCACCCAGTAAACGCTGCCGTGGCCATGGTCCGTGCCTTTGTCGCCATTTTCATGAAAGGTGCGCCCGAATTCGGAAATGACGACGACGGTCGTGTTGGCCCAAGCAGCGGGGCCAATCTCATCGGCATAGCCCGCCAGCCCCCGACCCAGCTCACCGATCCGATTGGCAAGATAACCCTGCCCGCCGCCCTGATTGACGTGCGTGTCCCAACTACCGACATCGACGAACGCCACGTTGAACTGGTCGCGCATCAGGCGACCGATGCGACGGGCCGACAGTTCGAAACCCTTGGTGCTGACCGCCCCGCGACCCGCCTGTTTCATTTCGTCGTCGATCGTCCTGAACACGGTGGCCCGAACCTGAAACCCCTCCTCGACCGAGCTGCCCATATCCACCTTGCCAATGTGGTCGCCACGGTACATCGACTGGATCAGTCCGGCATCACGCGCATCGATCGTCGGTTTGCTTCCGACCGCTCCAAGACCGACATTTGGGATGGACGGTCCACCGCGAAAGCACAGTGGCAGCTGGTCGGTAAAGGCTATCGGCGCGCCCTGACCAAGAGTGCCGACCAGTCGCGCCATAAAGCCCGATCCATAGTCACGATGCCCACCGATGGGTTGACCGAGTTCGATCGTGTCCTGCGTCTCGAAATGGCTGCGGCTCAGATCATCGGTGCCTGCAAAAGGTACAAACGCGATCTGGCGCTTTTGCCACAAGGGGTAAATCGAATCCTTGAGCGCGGGATGCAGGCTCCAGTCGGCATCCAGCGCTAGCGGCGCGTTGGGATTGAGCGCATCGGGTCGGCCAAGCCCAATAGTCGGCCGGGCTTCATGGTAGAAATCGCTGCCGGTCGGCGCGATGATGTTCGCCGCATCATAGGCGCCGCGCAGGAACACGACGAGCAAGCGGCTCCTGGCTGCGGGAGCGGCAAAGGCGCGCCCGGCGACGATCAGCGGCGCGGTTGCTGCAGCGGATGCGAGAATCTGGCGGCGGCTGAGGTTCATGGTTTATCTCCGGTCAGCGGCGCATGAAATCAGGGGACGACAGGAACAGCGCGTTCCATTCCTGTGGCGACGTCGATTGGGCAAGCGCCGCCCTGGTCGGCGGACGCAGCGTGTCGGCGATGCTGGCATAATAAAGCGCGTTCTGGAGCTGCGGAAAAGCTGGCTGATCGAGCGCCCCCGGCTCCGGCGACCTGAACATGCCGGATGAACCGGTGCCGATTTGCCGGGCAATCTCGAAACGGACCGACATCTGGCCCGGCGCTGCCCAGGCCCCCGATGCCAGCGAATAACCATCGGGTGTCTCGTGCGCGTAAAGCCCCTGTCCCATCCGGTTCAGCCAACCGACGATCGGTTGCGCGTTGAGGATGACACGGTCGCCATAGGCCAATCGCACCGCCGAAATGACATAGTGGATTGGATCTTTGAACACGCGGCCCAGCGTCGCGGTAAACTCGGGTGACCGGAACATCGCACTAAGCACGTGTGGAATATCGCCGTCGCTGTTGCGCCACGCCGCCGTCATACAGTCAATCACGGCGGCGGGCGGCGCATCGCCCATGAAATAGGTCGCCAGTTGTTCGGACACATGATGTGCGGTGGCAGGCGATCGCGCAATCAGGTCGAGCGCCTGTTCTACTTCGGCGTATCCCGAACCCTTGATCTGATGGCCGAGAAATTGTTTATCGTCGAAATCGTGACGCGCCGGGTTGAATTCGAACAAGCCGTCACGGACAAGCAGCGGCTGCAATTGCGGTTTCAGCTTCGGCGAGTCCGGCCTCAGGTCGACGCCGACCCCGGTCAGGATGCGCGCGAGTTCCTGAACATCCTTCTGGCTGTAGCCTGAGCCAACGCCCATCGAATGCAGCTCCATGATCTCGCGCGCGTAATTCTCGTTGATGTGCCCTGCCGCATTCTGGTCATTATCGAGATAGCGCAGCATGGCAGGGTGCCGGAGCGTGGCGGTTAAAAGGTCACGAAACTTGCCGAGCGCATGAGCGCGGATTGCACGGTCTTCATAGTCGCCAACCATCGCCCGAATATCGCGTTTCTGGGCATGCACATTGAAGTGATTGAACCAGAACCATGTGAGCTGTTCGCGAAGCTGGTCCGGCGCATACAGGTCCCGCAGGATCGACCGCGTTGCCGCTTCGCTGGCGAGGGCATTCATCGATTGCTGATAGGCTTGTTTCGCTGCTTTTTTCTGGTCCGGATCGACGATCGCATTCGCCGCCCGGTTCTCGGCTTCTTCCTTGACGACCAACGCTGCCATCGACTCGCGGGAGATACGCATCCGGGCGATTTGCTGGATCGCTGCGGACGGCAGTTTGTCATCAACGCCGGCGTCGTTGAACAGTTGGTGGCCACGGTTCGTTTCCACTGGCGACGGAGTTGCGGATCCTCCCCAGGTCAATCGGTTCGTCCACGCCAGATCCTCCAATGCAGAGCGACGTGCCCAAGCAGGCGCCGCGCTGGGGACGTTGCAAAAAACCAAGACGCTGAACACGGAAACAAGTGCAAGCGATCGCACGATCATCGACTCCTGACGCTAACGGTTATCCAGCCCAAGCATTAACCGAGGGTTTCCGACGCAGCGTTCCGC
>JAQGKX010000195.1 GCA_028289885.1 Sphingomonadales bacterium | reverse complement strand
GGCCGAAGGTGCGTTGCTCGAGGAAGCATTGTGCGAGCGGGCTGGGCATAAGGTGGCGATCACCATGCCGCAGCGGGGCGACCGCGTGCGACTGGTCAAACAGGCGACGCGCAATGCCGAGGAGGCGCTGGATCGTCGTGCGGCCGAGTCGACGACACAGGGCAAGTTGTTGCGTGACGTGGCCGAGTTGTTCGAACTGGAAGGCCCGCCCAAGCGTATCGAGGTTTACGACAACAGCCATATTCAGGGGACAAACTCGGTCGGTGCGATGATCGTTGCCGGGGCGGAGGGCTTCATCAAGGGCCAGTATCGCAAGTTCAACATCAAGAATCCCGACACCGTGCCGGGTGACGATTTCGGCATGATGCGCGAGGTGCTGGAACGGCGCTTCACGCGCGCGATGGACGAGGACCCAGATCGCGAGAACGGAACCTGGCCCGACCTGCTGCTGATCGACGGCGGCAAGGGACAATTGTCGGCGGTGAAGGGTGTTCTCGATGCGCTGGGCGTCGAGGATGTCCCACTGGTCGGTGTCGCCAAGGGGCCGGACCGCAATGCCGGGCGCGAGACTTTCCATCTGGTAGATGGGCGCGAGATCAACTTGCCGATGAACCATCCGGTGCTGTTTTACCTGCAGAGGTTGCGCGACGAGGCGCACCGCTTTGCCATCGGCGCGCACCGGACCAAGCGAGCGAAAGCGCTGGTGACATCAACGTTGGACGATGTGCCGGGCATCGGACCGGCACGGAAGAAGGCGCTGCTGATGCACTTCGGCACGGCGCGCGCGGTCAAGAATGCCAGCCTCGAAGACCTGCGAAAGGCTCCCGGCGTGTCGGGAATGATGGCGCAGGGGCTTTACGATTATTTTCACGCGAGCGGTGTGGAGCCCTCTTGACCGTCATTTCCGCGAAGGCGGGAACCCATCCGCGCTGTAGTGTCCGATCGGATGGGTTCGCGACCTAATGGACCCCCGCCTTGGCGAGAGTAACGAACAATTAATGGAGCCCAAACAGGCCACGCACCCGCCGGATCGCGCGATAGCCGACCGATTTCACCAGATTGCGATGGGGAAAGCGTTTGGGTGGGGCTGGCTCGATCCCCGCTCCGCGCAAGACGGAATTCATCCCGCGCGCATCGGCTTCCATATAGCTCCATTCGCTGCGCCAGGTTACTGACAGGCTGATCGACACTGACGGCCCGTTCTGCACCCAATGCGGGGCTTTGACGGGCACATAGACGGCCTCACCTGCTGTAAGGTCGAACAGGTGTCCCTTCGGTGCAATCTCTTCACGCCACGGCAGGTTGCGATGGCCGCCGATGTGGTAGCGCTCGTGTTCGACGCCAGCGACGATCGCCTCATCATTGGCAGGGAAGATGGTCATCGCCTTAGTGCCGCGAAGTTGCAGCAGGATGTTGTGCTCCGGGTCGAAGTGAAAAGGCGTGACCGATCCGGGGCTTGAGATGAAGACGAAGCCCTCGCGCTTCAGCATGGGGCCAGTCACGTTGCCTACGATCGGCATCAGTTCGTCGAGTACCTTGTCCAGCAGTGCTCGATATTCGGCGTCCCGCTCAATGAACTTCAGGACCATCCACGACCCGTTCTGCTCGATGCCCCTGATCGTGTCCGCTATGCTCAGCCCGTTGCCGATACTGGCGTTTTCGTCCACGCCGATCGGCAGGTTCCCGCGATTATATTCGACGTCGTTCGGTCGCATCCGCCCGGCGAGCGCCACCAGCGCCTCGAGTTCGAACATCGGGTGGCCGGTCAATCCATGTCGCAGCTTTCCGACCTGTTCGGGATAGAGAGCCCCGAACGGCGCAAGGTCGGGGAAGGCGGTCATTTCAGTTTCCGAACAAGGGCCGACGCCGTTTCCAGCGCGCGGCATATCCTGAACGCCAGCATCCGCCGCGCGCCTTTCAGTGGCACGGTCACGCGCACGATTTCGCGGCGTTCGGCCCAGATGCTGTTGATCATCGAGTGATCCTCGACCGCGCAACTGTCCATCCAGGCGATGTCGGGGCGATCCAGTATCTTCAAATTATCGAGCTGGATCAACACGCCGGGCGAATAGCGCGCAAAGTCTTCATCGAAGGCGATCTTGTAGCTGAAACTACCGGGAGCGGTGATGAAGTTCACCAGCATCGCAATCGGCTTGCCGTCGAGCGCAAGTCGCAGCATTTCAAGCCTGCCCGCCGCAAATGCCCCTTCGATCGCTTCCTCGAAAAACCGAGCGGTTGCCGGATCGTCGCGCAAGGCCGTCCCGCCGCGTCCCTTCCAGCCTGATGCCTCGATGTCGAGAAAGTCCGCGATCCATGCCGTGATCGGCCCATCCGGAGCGATGCGTTCAAAATTTATGGTTCCGAGTTCTCGGAGACGAGACTGCAGGCGCCCGACTTCCTTGCGTTTCTTCTTGCGGATGTTGGCTTCGTAATAGGCCTGTGGTGACAGGTTGCTTTTCAGGAACGCACGTTCGGTGCGGTGGACCACGTCGGCCCGGCGCTCCTCATTCAACGCCGTAAGCAACGGACCATCGGCCACCAATCCATCGACATGCAGGAACGATGGTGCCCAATCCGCGCGGTCGAGTTCGTTGAGGATCGCGGCCCAGAAAACACGTTCGCTGCCTGCGTGGACGAGCGGCGTGCCGAGGAAAGTGTGGTAATGCAGCCAGTTCTGGACATGGCGGATGACGATGCGCCCGTATTTCGGCGCAATGCAGACGGGCATCATCCCGATCAGAACCGGCCCTTGCCAGACGGCGAGCATTCGCGTCCCGGCGGTCGGTGCCAGGTGGAGTATCGAGGGCCGCAGGAACCAGCATTCCATGAAAGGCGCAGGTTCTGCGGCGCGCGCCGCCAGATCGTTCCACGCCGCGTCCCAGCCAGTGGGAACAGCCCCAAGCGCCACGGTCTCCACGCTGACGGCGTCGGCGCGGGGGTGATCCACGTAGCTCATCTGGCGGCCAGTACGGTCATGATATCGACCGACCTGATCGGCTGGACCCCATTCCGTGCGAACAGGTCGAAGACGCCGTCCCACCATTGCCAGAACAGCCGCAGGTCGGCGGCGTCACGGACATAGGGTGTATGGCCGGGCACGACGCTGGGAGTGTGGAACGACAGGCTGAAAAGCTGGTGCCCGTCATCAAGCAGGCACCGGATTGCGTCGAGTGCGTCGGCCAGCGGCACCCCTTCTGGCGTCAACGGCACGCGACCGATGATCCCCGTTCGCGCGAGCAGGCCGCCGATCGATTTGTCATAAATATTGGGAAAACGGCGCAGCCTGCCGGTAAATGCTGCGGTTAGGGGAAGTTCGCTCAGCGTTTCGGACACCCGATATGGCCAGACCGGGTGTTGGGCGAAATTGGGCCCACCCTGACGCCGGTAATCGAACAGCGAACGCACCGACACGTCGAGGCGATAACCGGCCTCTGTGAGCAAATTCGCGGTGTGCGCTCCAATGCCATAACGCCCCGCGCGATAAACGGTCGGACGCCTGCCGAGAACCTGTTCGATGCGATCGGTCAGTGCGGTC
Organism: Sphingomonadales bacterium; assembly: GCA_028289885.1. Taxonomy (GTDB): domain Bacteria; phylum Pseudomonadota; class Alphaproteobacteria; order Sphingomonadales; family Sphingomonadaceae; genus Sphingomonas_O. The sequence continues at coordinate 2,402 of JAQGKX010000195.1, read as the reverse complement.
AGTTTTGCGCGCTGCAAGCTGACGGGCAGGTTGCCGAGATAGCTATTGTGATCGCAGACGGTCTCGTCGAAGGGCGGATTGACCCACGGGTGAAGCTGGGTCCCGATATCGCATTGATCGTCATCGACCATGGCCCGCATGATCGCCGCGGTGGTCGAACCATGGACGATCGGCCAGTCGACCATGTGTGTCGGGACACAGCCTGCCGCGACAAGCCTTGCGTTTGCCTCGGGCAGAGCGGCCATTGCCGACGTCTCGATCGCCTCTCGCCGGAAGGGCCCGTTCCAGTCGAACTCCTCCTCCGCATCGGCAAAGATCGCAAAACGGCGACCGAAATCAGGCGGCAAGACGATGCGCGCGCCGACGGGTGGCGGCAAATCGAGCCGCGCATCCTCCAATTCTGTTGCCGCCCGGTCGATGGTCATTCCCTTAAATCGATTTCCAAGCGTTATCATCGTCAGATTGACGCTTGGTTAGCATCATGCGAGTTTTCTGGCGTTCGTCTCTTTCGCGACCGCGCTCCGCTCGCCATAAAGCTATTATGCTGATCCGCGCCGAAACGATCGTCTGCGCGGTGCGCACGCATGGTGAACATGGTGCGATCGTGCGCGGGTTGACGGCGGAACATGGCTTGCTGGCGGGTTATGTGCGCGGGGGACGCTCCCGGCGGCTGCGACCGGTGTTGTCGCCCGGAAACATCGTGCAGGCGGAATTTCGGGCTAGGACCGAAGATCAACTGGCGGCGTTGACGGTCGAACTCGTGACGAGCCGCGCCGCGCTGCTGGCGGAACCGCTGGCGGCATCGGCGCTCGACTGGGCGACGGCACTGGCGGCTGCGACCTTGCCTGAGGGGCATCCCTATCCGCGAATCCATGCCGCGCTGGACGGTGTGATCGCGGCAATCGAGGCCGCGTCGGTGGCACGCGACTGGGCAATGGGACTGGTGCGGTATGAGGTGTTGGTGCTGGCGGAACTCGGATTCGGCAACGATGATCTTGCCGACGAATCACTGATCGAATGCCTTAAGGACAATGGCGAACGCCTGTCAGCCGACCTTTTTACCGGTCGCCGCATCGACGTGATGGCGGCGCGCGGACGGCTTATCGACCGCCTGACGCGCGCGATCGGTTGACCTGACGCACCGGGTGACGGCAAAGCGATCCGCATGAAGCGTAAAACTGGCCAGGATCGATCGATAACTTCCACATGGCGGCCCGCCACTCTGGCCGTTCGCGGAGGAACCGCGCGCAGCGAATATGGGGAGACTTCGGAGGCGTTGTTTCTGAATTCCGGCTATGCGTACGACAATGCCGAAACCGCTGCCGCGCGGTTCAATGGCGAAGACGATGGCATGACCTATTCGCGGTTGCAGAATCCGACGGTGCAGATGCTAGAGGAACGCATCGCGTTGATGGAGGGTGCGGAGGCTTGTCGTGCACAGGCAACGGGCATGGCGGCAATGACCACGGCCCTGCTGTGCCAGTTGCAGACCGGCGATCATGTCGTGGCGGCGCGGGCGGCGTTCGGGTCGTGCCGGTGGCTGACAGACACGCTGCTGCCCAAATTCGGAATCGAGACGACGACGATCGATGCGCGTGACAATGACGCGTGGGCGGCGGCGATCCAGTCGAACACCAAGGTTTTCTTTTTTGAAACGCCCGCCAATCCGACAATGGATATCGTGGACCTGCGTTTTGTCTGCGATCTGGCGCGGGCGCATGGGATCACCACGGTCGTCGATAATGCGTTCGCGACCTCGGTCCTGCAGCGGCCCCTGGAGTTCGGAGCCGATGTCGTGGCCTATTCGGCGACGAAGATGATGGACGGGCAGGGGCGCGTCCTTGCCGGAGCGGTCTGCGGGACCGCGGAGTTCATCAACGAAAAACTGCTGCCCTTCCAACGTAATACCGGGCCGAACCTGTCGCCGTTCAACGCCTGGGTTGTGTTGAAGGGACTGGAAACGCTCGATCTGCGCGCGATGCGCCAGTCCGAAAACGCGCTTGCGGTCGGCAAGTTCATGGATGGTCGCGTAGCCAAGATGCTCCACCCCGGCCTGCCGAGCCATCCGCAGCACAATCTGGCGATGGCGCAGATGAAGGCTTGCGGACCGATCTTCTCGTTCATCGTCGATGGCGGACGTCGTCAGGCGATGGATTTGCTGAACGCTCTCGAACTGGTGGATATATCGAACAACATCGGGGATAGTCGCAGCCTGATGACACATCCCGCCTCCACCACGCATCACGGCGTCGGCCCCGAAGGCCGCGAGGCGATGGGCGTGGTCGAGGGCATGTTGCGGATCAACATCGGCCTGGAAGACCCGCTGGACGTGATCGCCGACATCGACCGTGCGCTGACGAAGGTCGGCCTGTGAAGGCGCTGTTCCCCTTTGCGGCGGAAAC
>JAQGKX010000142.1 GCA_028289885.1 Sphingomonadales bacterium | reverse complement strand
TCCTTCATGCCATTCGTTGAACGACGTGATCAGAACCCAGTCGGCATCATGCCGGATCGCCGCGTCCCACAGTGCCTGATAGGTCTGGCCATCGTGTCGTGCGACGGTCGGTCGCGGTTGGGGCCGTCCGGGAACGCGCGTATCGTCGAAGCCCGGGATCACCGTTGCGCAGAACAGCTTGCTCCCGATCATCCGCTTCCAGGCCGGATAGGTCCGGTCGGCCCATGCCGCCATCTGCTGTGGCGTCATGCCGCGCACATAGGGTGCGAGAACATAGACATGAATACCGTCCACCGAGGGTGCCCAGGCGGCGAATTTGTCGGTTTCGCGCGGGCTGATATCACCGATCAGAAACGGTTCGGCCTTGGCGGTTCCGGCGCGGTCGGCGGCGCTTCGCCACCCGCTTGCAGGAAGTCCGCGGAGCGCCTGCAGATAGAGGAACATCACCGGACGCTGCCCGACTTTCAGCCACGCCGGGTGGCTGGCATAGGTTTTCGTAACATAGGCGACATCCCGGTCGGCACCCGCCTGCCCGTCTTTCTGCTGCTCGAAATAGACCGTCGCCTTGATACCCTGCGCGTGCAGCGCGTCGAGGATCGCGGGCATCGCCTTGTCCTCGAACGAACCCTGCCCCCACCAGCTGACGATCATTGCCGTAATCCCAGCGGCCTTCGCCTGACGCGCGTGGGTTTCGACAACGGCGCGGTCGTGGCTGTCATAAAAGCCGAGTGCCGGATGGTCGAGCGTCGGACTCTGGCGGGGAGCCTCGTTTTTGGGGCCTTGCCAATGAAACCAGTGCCCACTGACTGCGGGCGTCGCATACCATGGATAGTAAAACGCAAGCACCTCACGCTGACGACGGCGCGGCGCAGCGATCAGGGTACCGGGCATCGCCAGCGTCAATCCGCCACCAACGACCATCCGCCGGGTAATCATATTGCACGTCCACCCGAAAAGTCGGTCGCGCACCCGCGGGAGAATGCGGCCATGATCTGTGCGCGATTGATCGCAAGCAATATGATTTCAAACGTCACAAACAGCAGCAGCCGGTTGAATTGTCCCGGCGCACCGATCGTCCATAGCGACGCCTGCTGGGTGGCGAAGTAAACCTGCAGACTGGTCCACACGGCGAAGAAGAGGCTCAACGGAAACCCGGATGCAAATGCGCGGCGCAGGTACAGGGACGAGAATGCAACGAGCGCGCCGAGGAAGGCCATGATCGCGGCAACCCCAACATAACCGAACATGACAAGCGCCATCGCCTCGGTTCCCATCGTCAACTGCACCCAGCCCTGGTTCTTGCGAAAGCTGGCGGCGAGCTTTGCGGGGGCGTAATGCTGGATGAAATAATAGGTCTCCACGCCGTTCGCGAAGGCAGAGGCGGGGGGCGTTTTATCATCGAGAACGGCGATGTTGCGATCGACCAATTGTTGATCCCAATTCGTCGTGCGGCGGGCGTCGCGCGATGCCACGAACCATAGCTCGCCCTGCCCTGCGATCCGCTCTCCGACCAAGGCCGTGGTTCGATCGAGCGGCAGGCGACCATAGCCAGAATAGATATACAGTGTCGCGCCGAGCGATCCGCATAGCAGTGCAATGGCAAGCGGCGCGATGCGGATCAGCGTCCCGGCGAGCCGCCCCTGTCGTTGCAGCAAGAGTGGCATCATAAAGAACGCGACTTCGGACAGGATCGTGAAGAACTTGTCGCCGAACAGAAAATAAAGTCCGGTTAGGCCGATGAACGTCATGATGGCTGCCGGTTTCAGCAGCGGCGCAAAGCGGGGCGCGAAGGCGACAGCACCAAGGACGGCCGAAAACAGGAACTTGTTGTCGAGCAGGATCAGCACGACCCCACTGCTATATTCACGTCGATACAGGAACCGGTCGATCCCTGCGAGCAACGGGAAGCCGCTCTGCAAACCGTGCAGGAACGCAACCGCGCCACAGGCCATGCACACCAACACCACAGGCCAGCCGAGCAACGCGACAACCCTGTCCAATAACGGCGAGCGAGCATAGGCAATGAATGGTCGCTCGAACCGGCGGAACACCAGCGCGAACACCACGAAAAACAGGGCGGTGAAGGTAACGAAGGAAGCGCTTGCATCGCCCGGTTCGCCCAGCCGATTGACCTCTGGCATATACGCACCCGTCTCGATCACCAGCAGCGACAGCAGCGTGGCACCGCGCGTGATGATGAGCGGGAGGAGGAGGATCAAACCCGCTGTGGTCATACGCCCGATAATAACCAGCAGCCATCCGAACAACAGCAGCGATGTGAAGGAGAACAGCGAACTGGGCAACGCATTGGCGAGCCACCAGTTGACGGCGAGCAATGCCGCAAAAGCAAACGCTTCGCCGATCCGCAGCGATCCGTGTGTCACGGGAACAGCCGCATACGGATCGGACAGGTCGAATGTCGATGTCGTCATCACGCCGTCCTTTCCATGGATGTCATCGCCTTAACGGGGCGGTTCACCGGGCGATGCGTCAAATGTTGCACGTGCGCAGTCGGGTTCATGGTGAGGCAATAACGATTGAAGGAGGCACCTGTGCTCGGCAAGTCCATGTTATCGATGTCGGGGCTGAGTCTGTATCGCAATGCGGTACAGTTCGGGATGAACATCGCGATTGCGGCGTTCGTCACACCGGTCGATTATGGACTGGTCGTCTTCACCACGCCCTTTGTCGTCCTGATCGCGATGCTCACCGACCTTGGCATGACGAGCGCGATCACCCGCGCGCCGGTCGTCACTCGGGACGAAGCCGGGGCGGCATTCGTGGCGATGGTCATGGGCGGGGTCGGTTGCGCGGCGCTGCTGGCGGCAGTGGCCTATCCGCTGCAACGCGCGATCGGCATGGCGGGACTTGCGCCTGTGATGCTGGGCATGGCGGTTGTCGTTATCTTCAGTGTCACCGCGTCGACGCCCCGCGCGTTGCTGGAACGGAAATTGCTCTATGGTCGCATTGCCGCGATCGAGGCCGCCGCCATCGCAATCGCCGCGGTCATCGGCTTGTTTGCTGCGTGGCACGGCGCGGGTGTCTGGTCGCTGGTGCTCTATAACCTGATCAACCACGGCCTGCGTGCGACTTCGTTCGGGTGGCTGGCCCGCCACGAACTGGTACCGAATACCCGACTGCGGCAACTCGGGGAACTATTGTCGTTCGGCGGATGGGTGCTGGCCACCAACCTGCTCAATTTCGTCGCACGCAACAGCGACAACCTCCTCATCGGCGCATGGCTGGGTGCAGCGGCGGTGGGCGTGTACGGCCTGTCCTACCAGTTCATGCTGGCACCGTTGATGGCGATCACATGGCCGACCAGTGGCATATTGCTGGCGACGTTGCGCAATCAGGACCCGCACGGCGAAACCGCGCGCCGGATGGTCGAAAGCGTGCTGTCCGCAACGGCGATGCTCACCGTTCCGGCAATGCTGTATCTGACCTTCGGGCTTTCTTTTCCGGTCGGCGCGTTGCTGTCGGCCCGTTGGAGCCACGTACCCGAAATCGTTGCGTGGCTCGCTCCCGCCGGGGCACTGCAATCGATCGCGTCGTATAATGGTGCGCTGCTGATGGTCGCGGGCAAGGCCCGCGCGCAATTCGCATTGACGATCGTCAACACCATCGTGCTCGTCGCGACGTTCGTGATCGCCCTCCCCTTCGGCCTGCTTGCGCTGGTAAAGGCCTATGCCGTGGTCATCACGGTCCTGAGCATCGCGTTCCTGTGGATGATCGTCGCACTCACCGGGCTGAGTTGGCAGCGCCTGCTACGCTCGCTCGCTCCCGCCCTCCTCGGCACGGGCGCGGCACTGACGGTCGTTGCACTGACCACCGGACTAACGGTTTCCAGTTGGCTGGAGTGGGCGGTCGCCACGGCGCTCTACGGTGTCATTGTTCTCGCCAGCTATGCGATCCAGCGATCGCACATCCGCAACACCGTTGCCGTGTTGATGCAGCGACCGGAACACGCGAAAACCCGAACGACCGGTTAAAGGAACGTCGCAGGCAGATACCGTCCACTGGCGAACATCATTTGCGTCTTGGCTGCCCGGACCACTCCTGCGCCATAGGGGCAGCCCGCCTGGCTGAGCCGCTTGTGGATTTTACGGATCGTGTCTTGTTCGCCCGGGCGCTCTGCGTCGTCGAGCAACAACAGGAAGTCCGATGGCAACGGATCGGTCAGCATGTTCAATATGCCGCAGCGCGAATCTCGCGGGGTGCCATTCGGCCCATCGCAGACCATGACGTCAAAGGGCCCTCGCTGGCGAATGACGTCCCAGTCATAGGTCATCGCGGGGCGGCCATCGACCTTTGCCTCCGCCAGCGGAGACACGAGTATCTCATGCTCGACCTGAGCGCCGATCCTCGTCGCCCAGCCGGCATCGCTCTCGATCGTCAGCACGTCACCGACCAGCCCATGGCGACGCAACATGGCCCAGACCAGCGTGCTTTCCCCGGCACCGATATCGAGCACAGATGTCGGCTTGAATTCGGTGCCGATGCGCAGGATGAGATAAAGAAGACTATAGTTTGCCGCACCGCCAACCGGATAGAAACGGTCTTCCTCGCCCAGTCGATCGAGTTCCCGTCGAAAGAGGTCGCGATAGATGACTTCGAGACCGGGTTCGGCCTCGAATGGCGAAGGCGTGCCGACCAGTCGATGGTATTGCTTCTTGAGACTCATCATCTTCATGCTCCCCGGTGGTTAGTCCGCAGCGACGCGAACCTGTCTTTTTGCGCGGCCCTCGGCGACCCAGGCATTGAGCCTGCGCGTCATCGGGCGCTCGACGAAACGATAGGCGGCCAGTGCGGAAACGATTGCCGTCGTGACCGTGGCCATAAGTAGAAAATGTCCATTAAATGACGCGATCAGGGGCGATTTCTGCACCATTTTTTCCATCAGGATCAGCGAGAAGGGGTGGAAAAGGTACAGCGAATAAGACGCATCGCCGAGCAGGGTCAGCGGCCAAAGCGAACTGTGTGCGCGCGGTTCGGGTCCCAGAACGGCTCCGGCTAGCGCTATGCTCACGGGCACTCCCGAATATAGCACGCGCGGCCATTCATTCGCGACGGTCGTTCCGATCGGTCCGTTGAACAGATGCATCGGATCGAGGGCGACGAACGCAATCCCGCCGAATGCCATGACAAGGCGCAACGGCTTGCTCAACGATACGCCACGCGCGACGATCATGCCGACGCCGATACCAAGTCCGAAATCGATGAGGATCGGGCGTGTCCAGAAATGGAGCGCGGTCCACGAAGCAGGCACGAAGTTGCCGAGGACGATCGCCAGTAACAGCAGCACGGCGAGCATCGTCATGGCGCGGGCGCGCGGCAACCAGACCGTAAGCGCAAACAAGGTATAGAAAAACATCTCGTAATTGAGCGTCCAGCCAAGATCGAACACCGGAAACGCGCGCCCGTTGGCGTAGCTGTCGAACGGGATGAAGAGGTAGGACGCGATTATGGCCGTCCCGCTGGGAAACGGGTCGCCGCCCTTTAACGTCGCGGCGGCGAGGATCGCGAGGAACAGCGACGTGGTGAGCCAATAAAGCGGGATGATGCGCGTCAGCCGCCGTTTCAGGAACTCGGCGATGGCGTCCGGCTGGCCGAACAGGCGGCGCGAAGCATGCACCATGATGAAGCCGGAGATGACGAAGAACAGATCGACCCCCGCGCCCCAGGGCAGGATATTGGGACGGGTAAAACCGGCGCGTGCCTGCTCGGCTACATTGGCGACCGCACCCCCGCTGTGGCCGACAATGATCATCAATGCCGCCGCCGCGCGCATCCATTGCACCGTCCAGAGCGTCTGGCCCGGCGACGGGGCGGCGGTTGCTTTGTCGCTGTTGGCCGATATCTCTCCGCGTTTTCCCATTTGCGTTGTGAAGCACGACACTACGGTTCGCATCCTATCATTTGATGCACACGAATTGGCCCCGATATCGCAGAGATGGCCAAGCCCCGGGGCCAGGAATTTGAATGAAAATCCTTCACATAGCCGAATCCGCAAAGGGCGGCGTCGGCACCTATCTCTCTGAAATACTGCCGTTCCAGCAGGAAATGCTGGGCAACGATGGCGTCAGGATCATCGTGCCGGACAACCACGCATCGCACCTCAGTGGCGTTGACCGCCATATGATCCATAGCTGGCGGCGGCGGGACCGTTCGATCGGCGCGCTGCTCCGTCTGGCATTCGCCGTTCGCACCGAAGTCCGCCGCTTCAGGCCATCCATCATCCACGTCCATTCGAGCTTTGCCGGTGCCGTCGTCCGGCTGATGTACGGATGGCGAAAGATGCCGTTCGTCATCCTCTATTGCCCGCACGGCTGGGGATTCGAGAGACGGACGAGCGCCCTGAAGAATCGCGTAGCGGCCATGATCGAACGTACGCTGGCGGACTGGTGCGAACGGATCATCGTCATTTCGGAGCATGAACGGCAGGCCGGGCTGGCGATCGGCATCCCCGAGCAAAAGCTGGTGCTGATCCTGAACGGGATCGCGGACATAGCGCCGGCGCGTCCGTCACGATGGGACGACTCACGGCTGAAAGTGCTGTTCGTCGGACGGCTCGATTATCAGAAAGGGTTCGATACATTGCTCGACGCCATCGAGCCTTTTGCCAGGGAGATTGCCGTTCGGGTGGTCGGCAAGGCGATTGCCGGTCCGGCGAGCGCGCGACGCGGGCGCAGCCAGGTCGAATATCTCGGATGGAGGTCGCTGTTCGAGGTGGCCAGCGAGATCGCCGCCGCCGATGTCGTTGCGGTTCCCTCTCGCTGGGAGGGGTTTGGGCTGGTCGCACTTGAAGCAATGCGCGGGGGGTGCGCGGTCGTCGCTTCCAACGTCGGGGGCTTGCGAGAAATCGTCGTCGATGGCGAAACGGGTCGGCTGGTGCCACCGGATTACCCCGAACGGCTGGGCCATGCCCTGTCGAGCGGCACCAGGGAGCAATGGAAAGCAATGGGGAGAGCCGGGCGCAAACGCTATCTGGCTCACTTCACCGCCGTCCGCCTGAACCGGCAACTTGCCCAACTCTATGCAGAGTATGATCGGACAGCTTCGGTCGCCGCGCCCGAGGTCCACGAAGCAGTGCATGCGTAGCGCAAAGGCAATTATCCTTTCGGATTATGTCGGCGGCGATACGGCGGCGAGCGGCGGGGCTGGTCACGCGGCGCTCGACAGCTTCAGGGCGTTACGTGCCAAAGGCATCGACGTTCGCATTATCGCCGCTTTCGGTGGGATGCCGGACGTCGATCCCGATCGGTTTACGTCGCTCGGCTGCGCGGACCTCCGCGAGGGTTGTTCCTCCGGTGCTGCACTTGCGGTCTACAATCCACGAGCGCGCGCCGCGCTGGCCACTCTGCTTGCCGACGAAGACCCCGATCGCACTATCGTCATCCTGCATCAGTGGACCCGCGCGCTGTCGCCATCGTCGATCGGCCTGCTCGGTCGGTTTCGGGTCATGGTCTATATGCACGATTATTTCTGGCCATGCCCGAACGGGGCCTATTATGATTTCCAGCAAGGCGTGCCGTGCGACCGGAAACCGCTGGGCATCCGATGCGTCGCTGCGAATTGCGATCGCTCTGGTCGCGCGCACAAGATAGGCAGGCTAGTGCGTCATGCAGCGTTGCGCGCCGTAACCCGCGGGCAAATGGGGAACCGGCTGTTCCTCAGCATATCCGATCATTCGCGCGAAACGGCGGTGCGATTGATCCCCAAAGGCCAGCACGCGATCCTGCATAACCCGTTGGGCGTCACCGACCGCCCGGCCAGCCCGCCAATTGAGCCCCGGTTCGACATCGGCTATTTCGGTCGTCTTGAACCGGAAAAAGGGCTGGCCGAACTGATCCCCACGGCGGACCGCCTGAACCTGTCGGGGCTGTTCGTCGGCGAGGGCGCGTTCGTCGAAGCCATCGCGGCCCGCCCCCGACTGGAATTGCGCCACTGGCAGCCGCGCGACGCGATTGCCCAGGCCATGCGATCGTGCCGCGTAATCGTCCTGCCGTCGCTGTGGCCCGAAACCTGGGGCCTTGTGGTGCCCGAAGCGATGCAGGCCGGGGTGCCCGTGCTCGTGTCGTGCCGGGCCGGGTCCGCCGAACTTGTCGAACGATTTGGAGGAGGCATGATCTTCGACCCCTCCATATCGGGCGACCTCGAACGCAAACTCGCGCAGATGCTGGAAAACGACATGCCGTCGCGCGAATTGGCGGTCCACGATTGGGCGGCCTTTGCCGAATTCCTTTCCGCCGATCGGCACGCAAGCCGGATCGTGGAACTGGCCGCCGAGACATGGAGCCTCGACCTGCGCGTACCTAGTCGCGTTGCTCGACCAGCGGGGTCAATATCTCTGCAAGCCTGACACCCGCCGCCCGCCATGTGAAGCTCGCGCCACGAAACCGGCCAGCGGCGATCTTGGCGTCTCGTAACCCTTGTCCTGCCAGCCCAACGATCTGGGCAACCCAGTCATCGGCATTGTCCATTCCGGCATAGAGTATCGCATCCCGGCAAATTTCCGGCACTGCCCCAGCCGGAGCGGCAACGACCGGACATCCGCACAACATCGCCTCGACGGGCGGCAGGCCGAACCCTTCGGTGCGCGAGGGATAAACAAGGCAGTGAGCATTTTCGTAAAGCGCGCGGAGCGCGGCATCGTCGATCGGTCCGACGAAAACGGCCTGTGGCGGAGGGACGAGACCAGCCGATTCGAGAGTTTCCCGCGAAGTTCCGATCACCGCCAATTTTATCCTGGCCAGCGCACTGCGGCGAAAAGCATCGAAGACGACTGCGAGGTTTTTATAGCGCGCAACCGACCCGAACACGACGCAATAACCGCCCGTAGCCAGCCCGCGACTCGCAAGGAATTCACCATCCGCGGACTGTTCGAGAATATGGTCGGCACCATTGTACAGAACGGCGGTCCGGCTGGCGTCAGCGATCCCGAACGTCATCAGACTATCGCGAGCATAATCCGACACCGTCAGTACGACCCGGCTGCTCATTGCCCCGCGCGGGATCAGCACGCGATACCCCCAACGAAGCTTTGCAGGATAAGAGTCGGGTGACAGACGAAACTGCGCGTCGTGGACCATGGTCAGCTTGCGCGCATGGCCCCTGGGCGCGAGATTGGCAAAAGATGCCAGCGCTCCCGAACGTGCGGCAAAGGGCAGGATAGCCTGTTCCCAAAGCTGCGAATGCCCCAGCCGCTGCGGGATTGCGCGGATGGCGTTGAACGACGGTGCCCAATGATCGGTCTCAGGCACCAATAGGCGCATATCCCATCCCGCCGGACGCTCGCCAGCAACGGCCAGCGCATCGAGTTCCCGGAGGAGCCTGTCGGCCACGCGGTGGACGCCGTTCATGGCACCGCTGTAAAATTTGCCGTTGAAGAACAGACGCCCTTTTGGCGGTAGGGTGGCCAGAGATCGACCATCGGTTCCGTCATCAAACGATTTCATGAGCATCCGTCACGGTAACGCGCTTTTCCGGCGGTTAATTATCAAATGGCTAAACTGCGCAGTTAATATTGGGGAATATACCTCGTCTGCATTTTGCAGGCATTCGGGGGAAAGTGCCATGCAGCAGGACGATAATGATAAAAATATGAGGATGTCACTGCTTGCTCGCGTGTCACTTGCCGCCGAGCACGCCCCCGGAAGCGTCGCCGTGTGCGCGGGCGATACCAGCATAACCTATGCAGAATTGGTCGCCCGCGTAGACGAGCTTGCGACACGGCTCGCGCCCAGCCTGCGGCATCGCGGGATGCTGGTTGCCGTTTGTCTGGAACGCACGGTCGATTTGCCCGCATGGCTGCTCGCGATCTTCAAGCTTGGGGCGGCCTATCTTCCTATCGACTCGATGCTCCCCCCAGCCCGCATCGCTCAGGTGATCGACGGTGCAAAGCCGGCCTTGATTGTCGCCTGCCGTTCGCTCACCGCGCGTCTCCCCACCCTCGGTATTCCCGTCATCGTCGCGGACGAGGAAGAGGTCGGTTCGCTGGCTGCGTTTGCGGACACGATGTCCGATGACCTGGCCCCCGATGACCTGGCTTATGTCATGTACACTTCGGGATCGACGGGGCAGCCCAAGGGTGTCGAGATTACCCATGGTGGCATTGTTTCCCTGATCGACGGCATGGCGCGTTCGCCCGGCTTGAAACGGGGCGAGACGCTGTTGGCCCTGACCCGGCTGAGCTTCGACATTTCGGTCGCGGATATCTTCCTGTCGCTCAGTGTCGGCGCGCGTCTGGTCCTGCTCGATCTGAACGATGCCGCCGATCCCCGTCGGCTTGCCGCAGCGATCGCGTTGCACAGGCCCGACATGATGCAGGCGACACCGGCGACGTGGCGGGCGCTGCTCGAATGGGGCTGGACCGGTTGTGCGCAGATGCGCGCGCTTTGCGGCGGCGAGGCGATGACCCGCGATCTGGCCGATCGACTGCTGCCGTGCTGTGCCGAGCTCTGGAATATCTATGGCCCCACCGAAGCGACGGTGTGGGCGACGATACAGCGGGTCACGGCCGGAACAGGGCCGGTTGCGATTGGACGTCCGATCGACGGAACGACGGTTATGATTGCCGACAATAACCTTGCCGAGTTGCCCGCGGGTGAAGTTGGCGAGATCGTCATCGGTGGCCCCGTCGTCGCGCGCGGCTATCGCAACGCGCCCGACCTGACCGCCGACCGTTTTGCCCGGCTCGACAATGGCATGCGCGTCTATCGGACCGGCGACCTCGGTCGTCTTGATCCTGATGGCTCGATCTATTGCCTCGGTCGCCGCGACGATCAGGTCAAGGTGCGCGGATTCCGCATCGAACTCGGCGATATCGAAAGCGCGCTCGCCACGCACCCGCATGTCGCGTGGTGCGCAGCGCGCGTCTGGCAGGATGCGGGCGGCGAGAACGTGCTTGTCGGTTATGTCGTGGCGCGTTCCGGTGGCGCGCTGCCGGCAAATGATGTGAAGACTTTTCTCGCGGATAGCCTGCCGCCCTACATGATACCGACGCGGATCGTGTCGATGGTCGAAATGCCGATGACGCCGAACGGCAAGGTCGATCGCAACGCCCTGCCCAACCCCGTCGATGCCCCCCCGGTCGCGTCTACTTCGACCTATGACAATGACGTCGAGCGGCGGATGGCGGGAATCTGGTCCGAATTGCTTGGGGTCACGAACATCGCGCCGAACGACGATTTCTTTGATCTCGGCGGCTATTCGTTGATAACGGTGCGCCTGCTTCGTCGTATCGAACAGGAATTCGGTCGTGTGCTTGAGATTGCCGATCTCATGCGTGCATCGACGCTGGCGGCGATGGCCGCCCTCGTGGTCGATGAAAAGTTCGTGCCTTCTGGCCCGACGATGTTGCTGAACGCCGGTGGGGATCGTCCTCCGCTCTACTGGCTGGACGCGGGGCCACTGATCCGTGGCATCGCGCGTGGCCTTGCCTCGGACCAACCGATGTATGCCCTCAACCTGACGAAAGACGACGAGGCACGGCTGAGCAAGGATGCCATCGACATCGTTTCCACTGCATCGACCCTGCGCGGGCATTTGATGAAGGCGCAGCCACAGGGTCCATATTATATTGGAGGCTGGTGCCGCTGGGGTGTGGTTGCGCAGGAACTCGCCTGTCAGTTGCGCGACGACGGTGAGGACGTGGCATTGCTCGTGCTGCTCGACGCCACGGTGCCAGTCCTCCCGCGTCCGGGCGAAATCCTGCGCTCCGGCCTGGCTCAGTTCCGTAATATCTTTCAGCCGACGGAGTCGCAGGGCCAGCAAAGCTTTAGCCAGCGCGTAGAAAATGCGCTTGGTCGACACGTCGTGCGTACCTTCGATGGCGATGCCGCGCTCATTCGCGCGGCGAACGCGCCCCAGTCACCGAACGACGGCGGGTGGCGGAGAAAAACACGTGGTTTGCTCGAGGTCGTCCGTACGTCGGGGGATCACGAGACAATGATCCGGCCGCCGCATGTTGCCGGGCTGGCCAGTGTCTTGGACAAACACCTTCTCGATGCGCAGCGTGCGAGAGCCGATGCCGAATATGCGGGGATCACCCGGATCGGGGATAGCGGCACCCTTGCTGCCGCAAGAAATGCAGGATCGGGTGCAGCCGTCGCATGGCAAGACGTCCGTCATGCCCGAATTGACGGGGACACTGCGGCATCGGCGTGACGTAACGCCCGCGAATAGATGCTCAGCGTTCAGCGGTTGACGGGAAGCCAGCTGGAATCACGTTCGACGATCCGTGGGATATAACCAGCCAGTTTGACAAGCGCCGGTCGATCCAGAAGTTCCACATCCTGGCGGTTCCATGACACCAGTCCTGTGGATCGGAGGTGCTGGATAGCCCGGTTTGCATGGACCGGCGTGCAACCAACAAGGTCGGCGACGTCGCCTTGCGTAAGCGGCAGGTAAAAAGCCTCGCCGGCGAGCGGGTCGCTACAGAGTATGCGCGCGTGTATATGGAGCAACAGGTTCGCGACCCGTTCGACGATACTCAGTCCTCCGACCGAGATCAGCCGGTCCATCAACGCGACCCTTTCCTCTTGTGACACGAGGAAAATCATGGCTGCCAGCCGCGGATAGGATTCAAAAACTTCGGTCAGGACGGAGATTTTAATCGGGATTGCGACCACGGGTGATAATGCGACAATCGAACTCGCCGCCGTAATCAGGGCAAGACTGGGAAGGCCGACAAGGTCGCCGCTCAAATGAATACGGAGCAAGCGCCGCCGACCGTTGGCGCGATTGACGCTGCTGGCGGTAAACCCGGTCATGAGTAACCAGATCCGGCGAAAGTCGCTGCCTTCACGCTGGAGGAATTCATTGGGAGCGAACTTGCGACCGGTTCCGCCCATCTTGGCCAGCACCTTATAGTCGTCCTCGTCCAGATTGCCGAACGCGGTAAGCCTTGCAACCGGCGTAGCTTGCATCAGACCTTTTGAAATGACCGTTACCCATTTGTACTACCAGACATCTCATCCCGGCGGTTCATCCGTTAACCATTTTTGGCAGGCCAAATTTAATAAGTGTTAAATTGGGACTGCTTAGGTTTGCGGGGCCTGTAGAGAAGTGTGGCTCGCATCACGACAGGAGAACGGGGATCAACCGAAAATCCTGCGTCGATAATTTGCCAACAGGAATCCCGTATCGGCTCAACAATCGAGCACTACAGGCTACTGGAATCTATCAAATGATATTGCGGAAGTTAAAATCCGCGATTCGCAAGTTGCTTTTGAGAATCTTCCCCGATTCCTTGTTTAGCTAACAGCATTGGTGGATCGATTCCTTCCAACAATGGTTAAGGCATCATTATTTCATCCGAATAAAAGAACGGTTCGGAGAAAACCGAAAGGGGTATGATGTCTATTACTCGATCCAATGCGTTTGTTGCTCGCCGATTTTTGACGGGCGGAGTGTCCCTGGCCGCTCTGATGATCGGTACTCCCGCAGTGACCCACGCGCAATCCTTGCAGCCGTCCTACTCGCCTGCCGTCAACAATGGTGGCGGATCAAAGGCCCAGCGGGCGGACATCATCGACGTGACAAACGGCGCAAGCACGATCAGCGGCGACTATAATCTTTTGGGCACAAGCGCGCGCCGGTTCCAGTTCGACAGCGACACCATCGCCACGCGGAACCAGAACGGCGAGGTCATTTCGGGGTATAGCGCAGTCGCCGGTCAGTCTAGCGTCGTTCTGGGTACGCAGCAGAAGACCAATTCGGTAACCTATCCCGACCAGATTCAGGGAACGCGCGTGGCGACATTGGTCTATGACAATGATCGCCTCCTGGGGATCCCCAGTACCGATACCCGCACCGTCACTTATGTCGATACTCACGCACCGGTCTATGGCGACCTGCGGCTGGCGAACATCGACAATTCGACGGTCACGATCGCGACGGGCGACAAGGCCAAGAGCATCTATGACCCCGCCAATTTCGCCATCGCGACGGCGGACAGCGGCTCGACGCTTTATAGCGTCACGAACGGCAGCCGGGTCATTTACGATTCGCACACCGCGACGATGGATGGAGCCGATCAGGACGGATTGGCACAGGCCGCCAGCGCGACCGTGAACGTGCCGGTGACGACCTATTCGGGCGTTGCGTTCGACGGCGGCGATACGGTGACCGACCTTGCCAGCCTGAAGCGCTACAATACCAGCCTGATCGCCCAGTTGACTGCGGGGACGATCACGCCCGCGCAATATGAGAACAATATTCAGGCCGCAGCGACGACGAGCTTTCGTCAGGTGACCGTCGCGACCCCGACCATTCCGAAATATACTGCCCCGCCGACGATCAGCGAACGCCTGTTCATAAAGCTCGATCATTCAAACCTGACGACAACCGCGACCTCGCAACTGGTCGGCGTCGTCGGTGCAGACGGTAACAATGATGGCATTTCCACGCTGATCCTGGCGCAGAACGGATCGACCGTGACGAACAACGGCACGATTGCGCAGGCAGAGGGAGGCGTCGGCATCCGCGTGAAGGAAACCGGCAGCAGCCTGACCAACACCAGCACCGGCGTGATCGGTATCGGATACGAAATGCTCGATCGTTCGAGCGGCGTGCCGGTTCCAACCGGGCTGACCGACTATCAGGGGTATAGCACCGGCAATATCGCCGTCCGCGCCACCGATAATGCAACGGTCAGCAACCAGGGTATCATCAACGTCGCCAACCGCGACATCGCCGGGCATCCCGAAGACCCGACTTACGGCAAGGCCAACACCGGAATCGCAGTGAGCACAGGGGCAACCGCGTCGAATTCGGGCACGATCCTGATCGGTGGGGCAGGCAGCGCTGTCGCGAACACGCTGGGCCTGTTCGGCGGCGCAGCGGGGATGGTCGCGTTCAATGGCGGCACCGTCACCAACAATGCCGACGGCACGATCCGGGTCGGCACTACCTTCGCTGGCAACGCAGCCGACCTTGCCACCGTGACCGATGTCGTGTCGGTCAATTACGCAGCGGGCATGACATCGCTGTCGGGCGGAGGGACGCTGGTCAACAACGGCCTGATCCGCATCGGATCGCTTGCCCAGAACGCCACCGGCATGCTCGTGGGCGGCGACGGCAATACGGCGCTCAACACCGGTGCGATCACTATCGATCCGTCGGCAGTAACGACGCCCAGCGCCCGTAACGTCGGCATCTGGGTCCGGGGCAGCGGCGTCGCCGGTGCTGTGGAAGCCACCAACGCGGCCAGCGGACTCATCACTGTCAGCGGCGTCAACAGTACCGGGCTTCTGGTCGAGAATGGAGTCGCGGGAGGCTCCGCGCGAGCGATCAACGATGGCACGATCGTCGTCAATGGCGGTATCTCCGTCGATCGGCTGCGCAACTATGGCGTGTATGTCGGCAATGCGAGTTCGTCGGCGCAACAGAATGGCGCGGTCATTCTTCGCGGCGATGGTGCGATCGGCGTCCATGCGCGGAACGGCGGTCTGATCGATGTCGGCACATCGGGGTCCGTGGACTTCCAGGGTACAAATCAGATCGGCTATTATACGCTCGGTGCCGGATCGCGCATCAACGTCGCATCGACGACCACTGTCGATACCGCCTCTTCGACGGGCTTCCGCGTGGAAGACGGCGCGACGCTGGGTGGGGCTAATCTGAACCTCATCGTGTCGGGCGCAAACGCGTTTGGCATCGTCGGATCGGGTTCGTCTTCGGGAACGACCGTGAACACCGATGGCAGCACGATCAATGTGTCCGGCCTCGGAGCGACAGGCGTCCTGATCGAAGGCGGGGCGACGGGTGCGCTCAGCGGCGCCGGCACGATCACGCTTGCCGGTGCTGGCACGACGGCAGCGGTTGTCGACGGGCAGAAACATGCTCTGGACGGAACCGCGGTCGGCGCACCTATTGCGACGACGAGCCTGACGAGCAGTGCAAACCTCACATCCTCGTTCGACAACCTGACCGGCTATATCGCCCGCAACCAGGGCCAGTTGACGCACAGTGGCACCATTGCCTTCACCGGCATCAATGATGTGGCAATATTGGCCACAACCGGTGCGACGGTCGCCAACAGCGGCACGGTTGGCGTTGGGGCTGGTGGAACGGCCATCGCCCTCGTTTCGACGGGTGCTTCGGACGTCGTGACCGGCACCAACACGGGCGCGCTGACGCAGACTGGCCTCATGGTTCCGGGTGGCGCAAGCGCAATCGGCTTTGCTGTCAACGGCGCTGGCGCAAAGGGCACCAACAGCGGCACCATCACCATGGATAACGGCATCGGGGCCAGCATATCTTCGGGCGGCACCTTCAACAATTCCGGAACGATCACGGTCGGTTCGGGAACGGGTATTCTTGTCGATGGAGCGGGATCGACGTTGCAGGGAGTTGGCCCTGTCTCAGTCAGAAACGGCAACGCCGCGCTGAACCTTGTGAATGGCGGATCGGTTAACACGGCGGGCAGCTTCACCGCAGGCGGCACCGCTCACGGCGTTCTGCTCAGCGCAGGATCGGGTGCACTGACGCTCGGCAATGGCACCGTCACGGTTTCCGGAACAGGGAACGGCATCGAAAATGCAGCCGGGTCCAATGCAGTCCTGCTTAACGGCACGACGATCATCGCCAACGGTTCGGGAGCTACCGTCCACACCGGCGTAACACTGGTTCCGGCATCGGTTGCCACCCTCACGGCTGCGGGTGCCAACAGCACCGGCTTCGACTTTTCTGGCACGGGCGGCGCGCAGACCGCCAACGACCTGAGGCTCGGAACCGGATTGTCGATCACCGCAACGGGTGTCGGTGCAACCGGGGTTCGTCTCGCGACGACCGGCAACGCCATGCTCGGTGGTGTCATAAACGTCACCAATGTGCAGGGCGGTTCCGCGGTCGTCGGCGGGCCCGCAGCGTCGATCACCAACTCGGGCACTCTGACGTCCACAAGCACCGCGGCTCCGGTCATCGACCTCACCGGCGGCACGATCGCCTTCACCAACACCGGCACCATCACCGCCGCATCGAGTGGCAATACCGCAATTGCCGGTGGCAACAACGGCCAGAATGTGACCCTGACATCGGGCGCAGTGACCGGCGGCGTGCTGCTCGGTTCGGGGAACGACACATTCCTGATGACCGGCGGAACGCTGACCGGAGCCTTTGACGCAGGCGCAGGCAATGACACCGCAACCTTCCGTGGGCTGACCGATGCCAATCTGTCGGACGTTACCCGCATCGCGGGCCAGGGCACGGCGGCCGGAACCGACACGCTGACATTCGATAACACGACATCGACCGGCACGCGGCGGATCACCGGATGGAACAACGTCAATCTGATCAACGGCTCCGGCCTCACCGCCGATGGTGATCTGGCGCTTGCCGGCGGGTCGGTCGGCATCGACTCCACCTCGACACTCTATGCGGGCAATGGTTTCAACCCGTTGATCAGTGCGAGCGCCGGTGGGACCGTGACCGTCAGCAATGCGGGCACCATCGACCTGACGAACGGAACGTCGGGTGCCGGTGATACGCTGACGATCCGTGGCAATTATGTCGGCCAGAACGGAACGCTGAAACTGCAGACCGTGCTTGCCAGCGATAATTCGCTTTCCGACCGGCTTGTCATCGACGGCGGCAGGGCCAGTGGCTCCACGACCATCCAGATCACCAATGCCGGTGGACTTGGTGCAGCAACAACCGGCAACGGCATCGAGGTGGTCGGCGCGATCAACGGCGGCACGACGACCGCGACGACGACCAAGGACGCCTTCACCCTTGCCGGGACCCACGTCGATGCGGGTGCGTTCCAGTATCGTCTCTATGCCTCGAACACGACCGGTTCGAACGAAAGCTGGTATCTGAGGACGCAGACCGGATCGGGCCAGGCCGAAGTGCCCAACCCGCCGACGACACCGACACCACCGACCACGCCAACGCCGCCGGTCACTCCAACCACACCATCGACTCCGGCTGCAGTCATCACCTATCGCGCCGAAGTTCCATTGCTTGCGGCGTTGCCGGATCGGCTTCGCAATGCCGACCTGACGATGCTCGCCACCTATCACAAGCGGATGGGCGACGACGCAAGCGAAGGTTCGGTCGCGCAAGGGTTCACCGTACCCGGACGCATTTGGGGACGGTTCATCGCCGACGATGGCCGTTCACGCCAGCGTGGTGACGCGAGGGCGACGACCGACGGCCATTTGTACGGTGGCCAGATCGGCATCGACCTGTTCCGCTATGGCGGTGCCAATGGCCATCATGATTTCGGTGTCTATGGCGGCTATATCAAGGCGAAGACCGATGTGAGCGGCTTTGCAGGTGGCGTCGACAACAGCTATGTTGGCAGGCTGGATCCAACGTCAAAATATGCCGGTCTGTACTGGACGTATCAGGCGAACAGCGGGTTTTATACCGACGTTGTACTCCAATATAGCTGGTACGGCGGCAAGGCGCAGGTGGCCAATGGCGGTCGCATCGGGATCAACGGTCACGGTGTCCTTGCCTCGGTCGAAACGGGCTATCCGCTGAAACTGTCGGCCAACTGGGTATTGGAACCGCAGGCGCAACTGATCGGTCAGGGTATTTCGATCAACGATGTCGCGATCCCCAATGCGACGGTGACGCAGCATATGCCGGGCTATCTGACTGGACGCCTCGGCCTGCGCCTGAAGGGACGGTTCCCGACATCGACTGGTTCGATCCAGCCCTATGTTCGCGCGAACGTATGGAAAGGCTTTTCCACGACCGACCAGACGCTGTTCAGGACTGCGGCGGCAACGACCGACATACTGACGCGCAACTCCTCGCTCTGGGGTGAAGCGGGCGGCGGTTTGACATGGACGTTCAGGCCCGGCTTCGCGCTCTATGGCGAAGGCGATTATCGGTTCTCGCTGGACAAAGGGCAGAACGTTACCGGTCACTCAACCAGCGGATCGGTCGGTCTGAAGATCAGCTTCTAAGCCGCGCTGCGGGATATCGGTTGGGGGTTCAGAACCGCAACCGGTATCCCGCCAGCACGCGCTCCGATCCATCGGCCACGTCCTTCATCAGGCCGATGCGAAAGGTCGATGCGCCTGTCTGACGTGCAAAACCGGTGGTCAACTCCAACCGGCGCCTGTCGCTCGCCAGGTCGGCATTGCTCGCTCCATAAGTCAAGGATTGCGCCACGGCGTCATAACCGGTGCCGATCGTCAGATGCGCCGTCCCGCGTTCGATCGTAAGCGGTTGCGCCGCCCCGAAGCTCAGCATGCCGCCGAACGCCGGTCCGCTCGCCTGCAATCCCATGCGCGTACCGACCAGCGAACTCGCCGCCGTGACGACCGAACTGGCGTCGATCTTGAGCCGGGTCACGCCCACCGAGCCATAGCCTTCGAGTTTCCAGCCACCGCCGACATTCAACGTCTGGTGCGCCTCGACCATGGCAGTCGTTGCGCCACGTCCAAGCGCCAGCCCGCCCTCGGAAATCGTGCCGAAGACAGAGCCGCTTTCGTCGATATACGAGGCGCGGACCGACAGGCCCTTGTAGCCGACCGACACGCTGCTCGCCTGCGCGCGCGACCGGCCGATCGATCCTGCGGTCACGGTGACGCCCAGCCTGACACCTGCGACCAGATGATCGACAGCGACGCTGTTCCCTGCCTGTGGCGCATAGGACAGGATGCCGTCCGCAAACGGTGCCAGCCCCATGATATCGTTCTGCATCGAATCCTGTGCGTTGAACCCGACGCGGACGCCGGTTGTGGCATTGCGATATGAAACCTCGCCCGCAGTCATGACACTGCGTACGTCGCTGTCGGCAGGTCCGGTACGATAGCTTGCATAGCCGAAGCTCGTCCGAAAATGGCCGAACCCGACGTCGCTCGACCCGCCACTCGCCATCTGGTTGACCCGTTGCCCAAGCCAGCGCGACCGGCCCGTTTCGGGATGCGCGATCAGGCTGGCGACCGAACCGCTGAAATCCCTGCCATAGGCGTCGAGCACGGTGACGTTCGACAAGGCGGTCTGGATCGACCCTGTCCCGATCGCTGCAGGAACCGCCATCGCCGAAGCAGCGAGCGACGTTGCAACCGAACCGTTCGAGATCGTCGGGTTACTCGGCGATAGCGCCGCCTGCACATCGATGAGTCCATGCCCATAGACGGAGTCGATACCGGGAGCGCCGATATCTTTTGCCGTGGAGAGGATCACGTTACCCGCCTGCTGTCCGCTCAATTGCGGCCATTTGCTCAGGATCAGTGCCGCCAGTGCGCTAACCTGTGGCGTTGCCGAACTCGTACCCGAAATGACGACTGTGCTGCCGTCCACCCCGACCGTGGTGTTGGTGCCGATAGCCGCGACCGTACGATCGGCCATGCTGCCCGCCTGATTCGAGTAACTGGCAAGCGTATAGCTTTTCAGGTCGGGATTGAGCGCGACGACGAACAGCCACGTCGGCCGGTTCGCGTCGGTGACGTTGATCGTATCTCCGGGATTGGCCTGCGCGGCGTTGCCCGCGGCGTTGACCAATAGCCCCCCGGTCGCACCAAAATGCGTTACCGAATCGGCCAGCCCCGCCCCGTTGCTGACCAGCGAACGGTTGATAACCTTGATCCCGGCGGTGGCGGCATATTCCAGCGCCTCCGCATCGTGGAACATCGTCTCCACCTTGGTATCGGCGTTATAATCGGACGTACGCAGGATCGCGATCTTTGCATCGGGTGCCAGACCTTCGGTGCCGATGCCGTCGGCGCGCGCGGCGATGATCCCCGCGATCTCTGTCCCGTGGTTCGACTGAGCATCACCCAGCACATCGCGTTTCGTGGCAATGCCGTTTGTCGTAACATAGCCGAAATCCTTCGATATCGACGAGATCTGGCTTTGGAATGCCGATAGTGCAGTGTTCACGCCGTCGTCGATGACACCGACGGTTACGCCCTTGCCGGTCCAGCCATGATCGGCGGCATAGAGCGCGTTCACCATCTCGCTACCGGTGAAGTTCTGGCGGTATTCGGGCGTGTCGTTTGCGGAACGCACCGGCTGCATCGATTCCGGCGTGACCACATATCCGGTCGGCGGCGCAACTGCGGCAGCATAGGCGGCTACGGGCGGTTCGGATACCGGGATCGGTGGCGCGTTCGACGTCGGGACCGCCGGAGCCGCCACCGATCCAGCCGAGTTTACGGTACTGCCGCCCCCCCCGCCACATGCTGAAAGAGCGACTAAAGAGACGATGGTCATGGACGGGCGAAGATGCTGCACGATAAACCCCTGTTTCATGCAGTCGAATTATCGCGAAGAAGGTAAAACTCAGTTAACGGCGGCGAATATCTATGTATTCGTTACGTACCTGCAATGTAACGCAGGCGTTACGATATCATTTGACCTTCCGAACCGAACACGCCACGACGATTAGACAATTCGTTCGGAAACCCGAATGACACCCGACGGTACAAGGGGTCGGCTTTGCGCATTGCGATTGTCGATGAAAGTGCCGCCCGCGCGGCGGTAATCGAGGAAGGCTTGCGTGAAGCCGCCCTCACCGACGTTGCGACCTTCGCCGACCGCCACGGCATCGCTGCCAAGCTTGAGAAGTTCTCCCCCGACGTCGTCCTCATCAACCTGTCGAACCCCCACCGCGACGAGCTTGAGGAGCTGTTCGCCCTGTCGCGCGCGATGGCCCGTCCCGTCGCCATGTTCGTCGACCAGAGCGACAGCGCCGGGATCGAGGCCGCCATCGATGCAGGCGTGTCCGCCTATGTCGTCGATGGCCTGAAGAAAGAGCGCATCAAGCCGATCCTCGAACTCGCCATCCGCCGCTTCAACGCCTTCAGCCGCCTGCGCACCGAACTCGACGAAGCGCGCGGGGCGTTGGCGGACCACAAGACCATCGACCGTGCCAAGGCGTTGCTTGTCCGCAAACGCAACATCGACGAACCAGCCGCCTATGCCGCACTCCGCAAGGCGGCGATGGACAGCGGTCGCCGCATCGTCGATGTCGCTGACGCCCTCCTGACCGCCGACAAATTGCTGGGAGACCTATGAGCCTCACGCCCTTCCGCATCGGATTCCTGCCGCTCGTCGATGCAGCACTCCCCATCCTCGCCCGCGAACTGGGTTTCGCCGAGGAGGAAGGCATCGACCTCACGCTCGTCCGCGACATGAGCTGGGCGACCGTCAACGACCGGCTGCTTTACGGCCATAGCGACGCCGCGCACCTGCTGGCCCCACTCGCAATCGCCACCACCCTCGGCCTCGGTCGCCCGCCCGCCGCCCTCTCGGTCCCGTTCGTCCTTGGCCTCAACGGCAACGCGATCACCCTGCGCCCCGATCTCGCCGCACTAGTCACCACCATCGGCCAGCCCGGCGACGCGCGCGCCATTGGACTGCGCCTTGCCGAAGCCGTCCGCACCTCTCGTCGCAAACTGCGCTTCGGCGTCGTTCACCGCTATTCGAGCCATGATTACATGCTGCGCTACTGGCTGCGTGGCAGCGGCATCTCGCCCGAAACCGATGTCGAGATCGTCACCGTCGCGCCCCCCTTTGCCGCCGACGCGCTCGCCAGTGGAGAGATCGACGGCATCTGCGTCGGTGAACCCTGGAACAGCGTTGCGGTCGATCGCGGCGTCGGCGTCATCGTCGCGGTCACTTCGCAAATCTGGTTGCGCGGCGTCGAAAAAGTGCTCGCCATGCGGACCGACCGCATGGACGCCGAACCCGAAACCGCGCAGGCCCTGATCCGGGCCCTCTATCGCGCCGGGGCCGCCTTCGTGGAAACGACGCGCCTCGACGCCATCTGCGACATCCTCGCCCGCCCCGAATATCTCGACAATTCGGCGGCCCTCATTCGCGGCGCGGTGTCCGACCAGATTACCTATGCCAAGGGGTTCGCCCCCGTCCCGACGCCGGACTTCATGTTCCAGCATCGAGAAGCCGCGAACTTCCCCTGGGTCAGCCAGGCGGCATGGCTCTACGCGCAAATGTGCCTTGCCGGTCATGCCACCGCAGACCCGCAAGACTATGCCCGCGCGCAAGCCGTCTTCCGCCCCGACATCTACCGCGCCGCGCTGCGTCCTTTGGGAGTGCCCCTACCCGGAGCGAGTTCCAAACTCGAAGGTAGCATCGACGACCCGACCGGCGTCGGCACCACGCAAGGCCGGTTGATCCTCGGCCCCGATCGATTCTTCGACGGACAAAGTTTCGATCCAGAGGATCTGACGGGTTATCTGCGCGCTCCCTTTTCTCGAGCGTAGTCGAGAGACCTACCCCAGCCGTCTCTCGACTACGCTCGAGAAAAGGAAATCGCGAATTGCTGCGTTGCAAAAAACACTTGCATCAAATCCGAATCCCCGTAACCTAAGCCCCATAGCCAAACGCCGCGCAACGAAGCGCAGCGCCCGGCAGCATCAACAGCATCAGGCAATGTCGCCGTCCGACCTCCGCTCAACCGGGGTTCGCGACGGCTTTTTTGTGTTTTGCGCAGATCGGAGAGTCCAATGCGAACGCCACGACCGACCCGGAAAAGCACAAGGCTCGACAGCCCATGCTCAACCGTGTCCGGTCAGGACCGCGACGCCCAAACCTGCCCCCAGCGCCAGCGCAACGACCTTCCAGAACAGCACCGGGTCACGCTCGATCCACGGCACCGGCCGCTGGCCAACCCTGGCGACGGCGGCCCCGCCCTCCAGTGCGCGCAGCAATTCGACGACATCGCCGAACCGTTCGCCCGGATCGACCGCGACACTCCGCATCAGCACCGCATCCAGCCACGCGGGCAATTCGGCGC
This sequence comes from Sphingomonadales bacterium, assembly GCA_028289885.1. GTDB lineage: Bacteria > Pseudomonadota > Alphaproteobacteria > Sphingomonadales > Sphingomonadaceae > Sphingomonas_O. Next base: position 1,266 of record JAQGKX010000142.1, on the reverse strand, counting down.
GGTAACGCGACGGTGGCTCGATGCTCCCAAATCTGGGACGACTGAAAGCCTCTCCCTCGCCATAGGGGAAGCGTCCCACGAACACCCACCACAGGCAAACGCCCAGCGCGAACTGATCGGTCCCGGCGTCGCCGGCATTTCCGCCGAACATCTCCGGCGCGAGGTAGCCGGGCGTTCCGGGGATCTCACTATCGGCGAACTCCTCGATACGCGGCAGCCGGGCGACGCCAAGATCGATCAGCTTCAGGCCGCCATCACTCGTCAGGATCACATTCTCGGGCTTCACGTCGCGATGCACGATGTCGAGCTTGTGAAGCGCCGCGATGCCCCGCGCCAGTTTGACCGCAATGGCCAACCCCTCGCGCAACGGCACGACCCGCGCCAGCTGAGCCTCCAGGGTCACGCCTTCGTAAAACGGTTGCACCCCGTAAAGTCGCGTCTGGCGTTCGGGCGAAACGGCGACCACACCACCGACGAACGGACTGGAAACGCGCGCGCCGACCAGCATTTCGCGGGCGAATGCGGATCGCGCGCCGCTTTCGGACAGCAGTTCGGGCTTCGGAAACTTGATGACGACGCGCTGGCCGTTCACCGTATCGACGGCATCGAACAGCCGGGTATAGCGCCCGTCGGACAGCATTCTCCCAAGGCTGAACCCGTCCACGCTTTCCCCGGCACGCGGAGGCGCTGCGATATCCAGTCGCGCGATATCGCCTGCCACGGCGTCGAAATCGGGCGCGGGCAAACCGACGATGTCGATGACCAAGGCGCTGCAATTATCCTGCGAACCGGCACTCAGAGCAGCGTCCACGATGACTTGTGCATCGCCCCCCGCCGACCCGCGCTGGCTCAGCAGCCTTTCGAGTCTGGCATGGCTCAGCGTCCCATGAATGCCGTCGCTGGTCAGCAGCAGCCGATCGTGTTCGGCCAGCGAAACCTCATGATGATCGAGCCTCAGCCGGTCCTCGATACCGATGGCGCGGTACAGTACATGGCGCTGGTCGGGATGCGAACGGCAATGATCCTCGGTCAATTGCGTCAGCCGACCATCACGGAAATGCCACGCGCGACTGTCGCCGACATGGACGACATGACCTCGGCGACCCTTCAGGATCAGGGCCGTAAAAGTGGTCGCCGCGTGCGCCATGCTTTCGGTGCGCCCCATCGCACACAGCCAGCGATTATAGGGGATCATGACGCGCATCGCCGCTGCCGCCACGCCGATGGTGTCGGGCTGGTCGTAATAACCGTCGATCAGCGCCCGCA
>JAQGKX010000134.1 GCA_028289885.1 Sphingomonadales bacterium | reverse complement strand
TCCTTGACCAGCCATTTGGCCAGCGTTCCCTCTTCCATCGTGGGCGACAGCGCCGGCATCCTGATTTCGATCGGCATCAATAATTTCCCACCAGAATATCGGTATAAAGTTCGCCGAGTTCGGGCTCCGGCGACTGTTCGGCAAAATCTGCCGCTTCGGCAACGATGCCCCGAATTTCCTTGTCGATGGCCTTCAACTGATCCTCGGTCGCGCCGCCCACTTCGAGTTCCTTCTTCAGCCCCTCGATCGGATCAGACTTGTCGCGTACTGCCTGAACCTCGTCGCGCGAACGGTATTTCGCCGGATCGGACATTGAGTGACCACGATAGCGATAAGTTTTCATCTCGAGGATGATCGGCCCCTTGCCAGACCGCGTCCATTCGAGCGCTTCCTCGGCAGCACCGCGAACGGCGAGCACGTCCATGCCATCGACTTCGATGCCGGGAATACGGAAACTCTCGCCACGACGAGACAGCTTGGCCTCGGCGCTCGATCGGGCGACGCTCGTGCCCATCGCGTAATTGTTGTTCTCGATGACGTAGATGACCGGGAGCTTCCACAGCTCGGCCATATTGAAACTCTCGAACACCTGACCCTGGTTAGACGCCCCATCGCCGAAATAGGCGAGGCATACGCCGCCGTCGCCTTTATATTTGTGACTGAAAGCCAAGCCAGTGCCAAGCGAGACCTGTGCGCCGACAATGCCGTGGCCACCGTAGAAACCATGTTCAACGCTGAACATGTGCATTGAGCCGCCCTTGCCCTTCGAAATCCCGGCAGCGCGCCCGGTAAGCTCGGCCATCACGAGTTTGGGCGGAATGTTGCAAAGGAGCATATGGCCGTGGTCGCGGTATCCGGTGATGACAGAGTCCTTGCCGATCGCAAGTGCCGATTGCAGGCCGACCGCGACTGCTTCCTGTCCTATATAAAGGTGGCAGAAACCGCCGATCAGTCCAAGGCCGTAAAGCTGTCCGGCTTTTTCCTCAAAACGGCGGATGAGGAGCATCTGCCTGTAAAATTCAAGCATCTGGTCCTGTGACGCCTTGTAGCGCACGGGGGCGGCGGGACGTTCGATGTCGGCGAGAGCGGTGCTTGTCACGGCAACGGGAGCGGCTTTCGCCGAGGTGGCTGCTTTTGCCAAGAACGGGCCTTTCGGATGAACCAGATGTCTCATCCGATATAGGGCCGCAGACGAGCTGTGCGCAACCTCGACGCTACGGATTATACGCCGAACGGCCAGTTTAGTTCAGAGGAACAACAATCTCATCGGGATGCGCAACGCCAAGGTCCCGACGGACAAGCTCATCGACCATGTCCGGGTTGGCGTGGCGCGGGTCGAGTAACGCGACGCGGTTCGCCAAAACCATGTGATCGTGCTCGAGCCGGGCCAGTTCAACGCGCTTGGTGTCGAGCCGCTTGGTATATTCGCCCCATGCAAGAATGCCGTTCGACCCGAACAGCGCATAGCCCGCAAAAAACGCGACAATGAGCATCGCGCTGGCTGGCATCGCCGCCGCGCGTACATTCGCCCAAGGATCTCGTTTCGCCTGCGCCATGAACCTGCCTGTCTTGCCTGATCCCTTGAATCACAGGTCAGGCGGCGAATCAACAGTAAACCGCGCGCCTATCCCTGAAATCGCGCGAAAATCGACTTACCGGCGTATTTGGCGATCGGACCCAGTTCTTCCTCGATGCGGATCAGCTGGTTATACTTCGCCAACCGGTCCGAACGCGCAAGGCTGCCGGTCTTGATCTGGCCGCAGTTCGTCGCGACCGCCAGATCGGCGATCGTCGCATCCTCGGTCTCGCCCGAACGGTGCGACATCACAGCACTATACCCCCCACGCTGCGCCATCGATACGGCGTCCAGCGTTTCCGTCAGTGTGCCGATCTGATTGACCTTTACGAGCAATGAGTTGGCAAGCCCCTTTGCCATGCCGTCCGAAAGCCGAGCGACGTTGGTCACGAACAGATCGTCGCCAACCAACTGGACCTTCTTGCCGATCAGGTCGGTCAATGCCTTCCATCCCTCGAAATCGTCCTCGCTCATGCCATCCTCGATAGACGCGATCGGGTAGCGTGCGGCGAGATCGGCAAGATAGGCGGCGTTCTCATGCGGGCTGCGGACAATGCCTTCGCCGGTAAATTGATAAGCACCATCGCGAAAATATTCGGTAGCGGCGCAGTCGAGGGCCAGCACCACGTCTTCACCGGGCCGATAGCCAGCGGCTTCAATCGACGCCATGATCAGGTCGAGAGCCTCAGGCGCGGACGCAAGATTCGGCGCGAAACCGCCCTCGTCTCCGACCGAAGTCGAAAGCCCCTTGTCGTGCAGTTTGCCGCGCAGGGTGTGGAAAATCTCGGCACCCATGCGGACCGCGTCGAAGATGCTGTCCGCACCGACGGGCATCACCATGAATTCCTGGAAATCGATGGGGTTGTCGGCGTGCATCCCGCCGTTGACGATGTTCATCATCGGCACCGGCAACAGGCTGGCCCCTACCCCGCCGACGTATCGGTACAGCGGCAATCCGCGCGCATCGGCTGCGGCCTTTGCAACGGCGAGGCTGACCCCGAGGATTGCGTTGGCGCCGAACCGTGCCTTGTTGTGCGTCCCGTCGAGCGCGATCATCGCGGCGTCAATCTCGCCCTGGTCCTCGGCGTCCATGCCGACCACTTCACCGGCAATGTCATCGTTGACCGCATCGACTGCCTTGGTGACGCCCTTGCCCATGAAGCGCGTCTTGTCGCCGTCGCGCAGTTCGACCGCTTCATGCGCGCCCGTCGATGCGCCCGATGGCACCGCAGCCCGACCGAAACTGCCGTCCTCCAGCAGGACGTCGACCTCGACAGTGGGGTTTCCGCGACTGTCGATAATCGTGCGGGCGTGGACGTCGAGAATGGCGGTCATCGAATAGGCCTCATGCTAAGGTACCGGTATGGCCGCGCCCCTATCGAAGCCGCAGAGTTTGTGCAAATAGGTGAACTCCACGATGGAACCCGCCGCGCAGGTCACCGGTTTCACCCCGATACTGCCCGTTTCATGAAGGAAGTGCTGAAAATGGCCGACAATAATTTTGGCGATACCACCAAGGATGACGTCACGAAGTCGGGCCGCAAAAACGGTGGCTCGGCAAGCGATATCGATGTTGGGACCGGACCCGGAGCTTCGGCATCGACGGGCGATACATCGACTTCCGACAGCGCGCCGACCGGCACGTTTGCCAAGGTAAAGGCGCAGGCTGCAGGGCTTGTCGATGAAGCCGCTGAAGTGGCCCGGAATGCGGCGACCCAGGGTAAGGACAAGGCCGCCGATGCACTTGGCGGATTGTCGAAGCTGGCCGAGGACGCGGCAAAGGCAGTGGATGACCGCCTTGGCGGCAATTACGGTGACTATGCGCGCCGCGCGTCGACCAGCGTTTCGGATTTTGCAACCGCGCTTCAGGGCAAGGACGTGGATGCAATCATTGCCGATACCAAAGCATTTGTCCGCAAAAGTCCGGTGGTGGCGATCGGTGCTGCGGCTGCGGTGGGCTTCCTGCTGACCCGTCTCGTAAAGATCGGTTCTTCCGACCGCGAAGTCTGAGCGAGATGTCGGGGGTGGCGACTGAAGAACCGGTTCCGGTTGGTGCGGACGCCGCCACTCCCGCCTCGTCCCGGCCAAGCCTGAGCGCACTGTTCACCCGTCTGATCAGCGAGGGTGAAGCGTTTATCCGGGCAGAAGTTCGGCTTTACCGTGCGCAGGCGACGCGCAAGGCGTTTTCCGCCGGCCTGATCATCTCGTTGGTGATCGGCGCTATCATGCTGCTTCAGGCCTTGATTGTCGCCATTCTGATCGGAGTAATCCTGACGATTGCACCCTTTGTAAGCATGGGATGGGCGGTGGTTATCGTCGGCGTCGCCACCTTAGCGCTGATTGCCATTGCAGGGCTGATTGCCCGTGCCCGCGTACGCACGCTGTTGAAGCCTGAAGAAACGTTGTGAAGAACGAAGCCGATCTCCTTGTAAAGCATAGCGAACGTGAGGCGCTCCGGGCGCGTGCACAATTTATGGGTACACTGGCCGAGTTGCGTCGGCGAATCACCCCGCAGGTCATCGTTGCAGAAACCAGAGAGAGGCTGACCGATCGCGCAACCCAACTGATCGAAGAAGGCAAAGTGTCGGTTGGCACGCATCCTGTCGGTTCTGTGGTTGGTCTCAGCGCGCTCATTATCGCGGTGGCTCTGCGGATCTGGCGCGTGAAAGCTAAAAGCGAATCCGATGCAACATGATGGCCGATAGTTCGTTACCCGATTAGTTTTATCCAAGCCGAGGCGATACCATGACCGACACACAGCGCTCTACAAACTCATCCACGAACCAAGCGCCGAAGCCCGGTGTGAAGCGCACGCCAAAGGCCAAGCCCGTCGATGTCGCCCGTAAGGCGATAGAGGACGGCGCTGACGCAGTCCGTCAACAGGCGACAGCGGCTTATGAGGCGAGCGCCAATGCCGTGGACGCGGCTCCGCTGACCGCCCTCGCCGGTGCGATTGCCGTTGGTGCGGTTGCTGCCGCGCTGCTGCCAAGTTCCACGCGCGAGGCAGAGGCGCTCGGTCCGTTGGGAAATCGTGTGCGCGGCGCTCTGGACATGGCATTTACCGCTGCCAAGGCCGCCGGTGCCGAGCATTTGACGGCACGCGGACTGACCGCGGCAGCTACGAGCAGCGGCGCGGGCGCGATGCTGGGGAGCATCGTGAAGGCTGTGCTGGCAGCAAACGGCGCAGCGAAGGACGCGCTGCAGCCCGCAGAGACGACCGAAAAACAGCCCCAAGCCTGAATGCGGTCTTGAACGTGAGCCTCATGCCGCTACGGTTTGCGGCATGAGCAAACTTCATCTTGTGTTCGGTGGGCGGGTCAAGGATCCACGTGTCCTTGAATTCGACCCCGCGACGATCCAGACTATCGGGATATTTCCTGACTATAAGTCGGCCGAAAAGGCGTGGCGGAGCGCGGCTCAGCGCACCGTCGATGATGCTGAGATGCGCTTTGTGGTCGTCCATCTTCACAAATTGCTGGAACCCGATACGCTCCCGCTAGATCCTCAGGCCTGACGATAACGCCAGGCGAGCAGCGGCCTGGCGAGCGCGAGACCGACAAGAAAGCCCCCGACATGAGCAGCGGTGGCGATCCGGTGCCCACTGCCCACAGTTGCGAAACTCAGCAACCATTGTACGCCGGTCCACGCCACCGCGAGCCATAATGCCCGCACCCAATGCGCCGGTATAGGGCCAAGGGCGCGAACTTCGTTACGACTGAACAGCAGTGCATAAACCGCAACTATCGCGGAAATAGCGCCACTTGCCCCGATCATTGGCACTGCCGACGTCGGATCGACGAGATATTGCGCTGCGGCCGCCGCAACAGCACCAACGAGATACAGTATCGCCAGCGGCAATGCGCCAAGCACCTGTTCCACCGCGCGCCCGCAATAAACGAGCATGACCAGGTTGAGGATGATGTGTAGACTGTCACCATGAACGAGCGTGGCAGTCCATGGCGTCAGCCAGGCGGGCACGATGAAGCCAGTGGTAGCACCGGCAAAGCGCAGCGGGATGAAGCCGGCCTGCTCTGCAACCCATCCATCGGCTCCACTGACCCGGGCGGCGACCCATGCCAGCCCGGTGATGATCGCCAGAAGAGAGGTCAGCCGCGCCGTCCGGTGCGGTGCCATCATCAGATGAACTCGATTTTGGAAACCTGATAATATTTGTCGCCCGACGGCACGGTTACTTCGACATCCTCATCGACCTTGCGCCCGATAAGTGCGCGGCCGAGTGGCGAATTATATGAAATTCGACCCAACTTTGCATCAGCTTCGGTCTGGCCGACGATCTGATATTTGACGGGCTTGTCGTCCTCGTCGAGCAACGTCACTGTCGCGCCGAACACGATCTTGTCGCCTGACAGCGTCGTCGGATCGATGATTACAGCGCGGGACAACCGATCCTCGATATCGCCGATCATCGCCTCGACCTGACCCTGACGCTCCTTGGCGGCATGATATTCGGCGTTTTCCGACAAATCGCCGTGCGCGCGCGCTTCCTCGATCGAATCGATGATGTCGGGACGTTCGGCCTTCAGGCGCGACAGGTCCGCGATCAGCATCCGTTGCCCTTCTATCAGCATCGGCATCTTTTCGGCAGTTGCCATAAACGTCCCAGTCCCTGTTCTAATCTTGCCCGGTTGTATCCGCGCCCACCCGTTACAAGCCGCTCGGTATCAGCTTGCCAGCCGTAGATGATAAGATTGCAAGGTCCGTACTTCAAGTCCACGGCCTCGCAATGCAGCAATTGCTTGTGCTGCCGCGACCGATGCCTGTGCCGTCGTGAACGATGGAACTTTGCTCATCAGCGCCGAACGACGGATGCTTTCGCTGTCTTTAAGCGACTGCTGGCCTTCGGTCGTGTTGAAGATCATCGCGATGTCGCCGTCCTTGATCCGATCGACGATATGAGGGCGACCCTCTGCGACCTTATTCACGTGCTCGACGGTGATGCCCGCTGTTTCGAGATAGCGGGCGGTCCCACTCGTGGCGATGATCGTGAAGCCCATTTCGGCAAGCTGACGAACGGCAGGCAGAACGATTGGCTTATCGGTATCCTTCACCGACACGAACACACGGCCCGACTGTGGCAGGGTAACGCCTGCGCCCAGCTGTGCCTTAGCAAACGCGGTGGCGAAATCGTTATCGATTCCCATGACTTCGCCAGTTGACTTCATTTCCGGGCTTAGCACGGGATCGACACCGGCAAAGCGGGCAAACGGGAACACCGCCTCCTTTACCGCGATATAGGGGATGTCGAGATCGATCTTCGGCAGGTCGGCGATCATTTCACCAGCCATCACCCGCGCGGCAATCTTGGCGATCGGCGATCCGATAGCCTTGGCGACGAACGGCACGGTACGTGACGCGCGCGGGTTGACCTCGATGATGTAAACCTCGCCGTCCTTGACCGCGAACTGGACGTTCATCAGGCCCTTTACCGACAGCGCGCGAGCCAGCACGTCGGTCTGACGCGCGATCTCGGCGATGATTTCCTTGCTGAGGCTATAAGGCGGCAAACTGCACGCCGAGTCTCCACTATGGACGCCAGCTTCTTCAATATGCTGGAGAATGCCTGCAACCACGACGTCAACACCATCGGCAATCGCATCGACATCGACTTCAACGGCATCGCGCAGGTAACGGTCTATCAAGACTGGAGCATCGCCCGAAACCTGAACCGCCGTTGCAATGTAATGATCGAGCTGGGCTGTCGTATCGACGATCTCCATCGCGCGGCCACCAAGCACGAAGCTTGGTCGCATCAAGACCGGATAGCCAATGCGCTCAGCCACTGCGACCGCTTCGTCACGGTTACGCGCCAAGCCATTCTCAGGCTGCTTAAGGCCGAGCCTGGTAATTAAATCCGCGAATTGTTCGCGATCCTCCGCGAGGTCGATGGCGGCAGGCGACGTTCCCAGAATCGGGATACCAGCAGCCTGCAGCGCGCGCGCGAGATTAAGTGGTGTCTGTCCCCCAAATTGAACGATGACGCCTTTCAGTGTGCCGTTCTTCTGCTCGACGTGCAGGATCTCCAGCACATCCTCGGCGGTCAGCGGCTCGAAATAGAGGCGGTCGGACGTGTCGTAGTCGGTTGAGACCGTCTCCGGATTGCAGTTGACCATGATCGTCTCATAGCCCGCGTCCGACAGCGCAAAACACGCGTGGCAGCAGCAGTAATCGAATTCGATCCCCTGCCCGATCCGGTTGGGTCCGCCGCCAAGGATGACGATCTTCTCGCGATCGGTCGGATTGCTCTCGCACTCCGGCTCGCCAAACGTCGGCGCTTCGTAGGTCGAATACATATACGGCGTCTTGGCCGCGAACTCCGCGGCGCAAGTGTCGATCCGCTTGAACACAGGCCGTACGCCAAGCTTGTGCCGCAGTGCGCGAACTTCGTCCTCGGTCACGCCGCCGGTCATCGCCTTGACGGTGTCGTGGATCAGGCCGCCCCCCCGCGCAATGCCGCGCTGCATCCCGCGCAAATTGGCCGATTGCAGCGCGAGATAAGCCAGTCGTTTATCTGAAAAGCCCATTGCCTTCAGGCGGCGCATATCGACGGCGTCCTGGGGCAAGCCGTTCGTACAGACGTCCAGCTCGGCTGCGATGATTTCTTCCAACCGCTCCAGAAACCACGGATCGTATTTCGCAATGTCATGGACCTCGGCAACAGTGAACCCCTCACGCAACGCCTGTGCTGCCACCAGCAGCCGGTCGGGAGTAGGACGCGAAAGTTCAGCGATAATATCTTCCCGCGACGCGCCAACAAGTGCATCGACGAAGTTCAGCCCCGACAATCCCGTCTCCAGCCCGCGCAGAGCTTTTTGCAGCGACTCATGGATATTGCGCCCAATTGCCATGACTTCGCCGACGCTTTTCATTGCGGTCGATAGCAGCGGCTCGGCCCCCTTGAACTTTTCAAAAGCGAAGCGCGGGATTTTGGTCACGACATAATCGATGGTCGGCTCGAACGATGCAGGCGTCGCGCCGGTGATGTCGTTCTGAACCTCGTCCAGCGTGTATCCGACCGCCAGCAACGCCGCGACCTTGGCAATTGGGAAGCCGGTTGCCTTGGATGCCAGCGCCGATGACCGCGAAACACGCGGGTTCATTTCAATAACGACCAGCCGCCCATCCTTCGGGTCAACTGCGAACTGTACGTTGGAACCGCCTGTTTCTACACCGATTTCGCGGAGGCAAGCGACGCTTGCGTTCCGCATGATCTGATATTCTTTATCCGTCAGCGTCAACGCGGGCGCGACCGTGATGCTGTCGCCAGTATGCACGCCCATCGGATCGATATTCTCGATCGAACAGATGATGATGCAGTTATCGTTGCGGTCACGGACAACCTCCATCTCATATTCTTTCCAGCCAAGTACCGATTCCTCGATCAGCACTTCGGTGGTCGGCGAGGCATCGAGGCCGCCGGTCACGATCTGGACGAACTCGTCTTTGTTATAGGCAATACCGCCACCGGTGCCGCCCATCGTGAAGCTTGGGCGGATGATCGCGGGCAAGCCTACGTGTTCCAGTGCCGCCAGCGCCTCGTCCAAAGTATGCGCCACGTCCGAACGCGGGCTTTCGAGGCCGATCTTGTCCATCGCCTGCCGGAACTTCATCCGGTCCTCGGCCTTGTCGATCGCCTCGGCATCGGCACCGATCATCTCGACGCCGTATTTCGCCAGCGTGCCATCGTTGAACAGCGCCAGCGCCGTGTTCAGCGCGGTCTGCCCGCCCATCGTCGGCAGGACGGCATCGGGCCGCTCCTTCTCGATGATCTTCGCCACGATTTCGGGCGTGATCGGTTCGATATAGGTCGCATCCGCCAGTTCGGGATCGGTCATGATCGTCGCCGGGTTCGAATTGACGAGGATGATCCGGTAGCCTTCCGCCTTCAGCGCCTTGACCGCCTGCGTGCCCGAATAATCGAACTCACACGCCTGGCCGATGACGATGGGACCGGCGCCGATGATGAGGATGGATTTAATGTCAGTGCGCTTGGGCATTAGATATTGCCGTTCATAAAATGTGTCATTTGGCCAAACCATCGACAAACCGCTCGAACAGATAGTGGCTGTCCTGCGGGCCGGGGCTAGCTTCGGGGTGATATTGCACTGAAAACGCCCGCGCGTCGGTCAGTTCCAGCCCGGCCAGCGATCCATCGAACAGGCTGACATGCGTGGCCTTAGCATTGGCGGGCAGCGTGTCGGCGTCGACTGCAAAACCGTGGTTCATACTGGTGATCTCCACCCGGCCATCGTCCAGTCGCTTCACCGGGTGGTTAGCACCACGATGTCCCTGAAACATCTTCACCGTCTTCGCGCCCGCTGCCAGTCCGAGAAGCTGGTGCCCAAGGCAAATCCCGAAGATCGGCGTGTCGGCGGCGATGAGTTGCTGGATAACCGGAACCGCATAGACGCCGGTCGCCGCCGGGTCGCCGGGGCCGTTCGACAGGAACACGCCGTCGGGCTTGTGCGCGGCGATGTCTTCGTAGGTTGCGGTAGCTGGTACGACCGTGACGCGCGCCCCGGCTGCGATCAGGTTGCGGAGGATGTTGCGTTTCAGGCCATAGTCGATGGCGACGACATGGGGTTTGCCTTCGGACTCATCGCCCGCGTCATACCCCTGCCCCAGCGTCCAAAGCCCCTCGTCCCACGCATAAGTCTGAAGCGTGGAAACCTGTTTCGCCAGATCCATGCCCTCCAGCCCGGACCATGCCTGTGCCTGTGCCAGCAAGGCCGGTACATCGAACTCACCCTTAACCGAATGCGCAATCACCGCGTTCGGCGCGCCAGCTTCCCGAATACGCCGCGTCAAAGCACGCGTATCGACGCCAGCCAGCCCAATCCGCCCGTTCACCTTCATCCACTGATCGAACGACGACGTGCTGCGGAAATTCGACGGTGCAGTGACATCCTCGCGAACGATGCAGCCCAGCGCGTGCGGGTTGGTCGCTTCCAGATCTTCCGGGTTCGACCCGACATTGCCGATATGAGGAAAGGTGAACGTCACCACCTGCCCTGCATAGGACGGATCGGTCATCACTTCCTGATAGCCGGTCATCGCGGTGTTGAAACACACCTCTCCGACGGCGGCACCCTCTGCGCCAAAGCCGCGTCCATAGATCACGGTGCCGTCTGCCATCACGAGGATTCCGGTGGGCAAATCGTGGGCGCGCGAAATTTGGGCGTCGGCCATGCGGGCGGGCACTCCTTGAGGGGTTGAGCAGCGATGTCGCTAAGATTGGCCCGATAAGGTCCGCGAGCCTCCGGGTCAATTCTGGTAACGAAACTGTATTGCGGTTAAGGCATGAGGTTTCCGAAAGAGAACCAATGATTCGAGACGAAATCCAGGCGGCACAGATCGTGTCGATGAAGGCGCGCGACGCCGAGACATTGGCCACCGTGCGCCTAATTCAGTCCGCCGTGAAGAACCGCGATATCGAGGCGCGTGTTGGGAAAGCGGTTGCCGACGATGACACGATGGTTGTCGAAGTGCTGCAGAAAATGGTCAAGCAGCGTCGCGAATCTATCGAGATGTTCACCAATGGCGGGCGGCAGGAGCTGGCTGACAAGGAAGCCGCCGAGATTCTGGTGATCGAACGCTTCCTGCCCGCGCAGATGTCTGAGGCCGATACACGGTTGACGATCGAGGCGATCAAGGTCGAACTCGGCGCTACCGGGGTTAAGGACATGGGGCGGGTAATGGCTACGCTGAAGGAACGTCATGCCAGCCAGCTGGACATGAGTAAGGCAAGTGCGCTGGTGAAGGCGTCGTTGGCTTAGGTCGTTGTGGCGGAAGACGTCTCTCGACTGCGCTCGAGACAAGGGGCATCTTGGATTAGGTAGCTCACCTCGCTCCTTATTGGAGGAGCTGCCCCCACCCCGTTAGTCCCGAGCGAAGTCGAGGGACGGGCCAAAGGAACCAAGGTGTGACGTTCTGGGTCTATCTCCTCCGCTGCAAGGATGGTCGATATTACACCGGCCAGACCGACAGTCTCGACCGAAGGATCGCCGAACACATGATAGGCGGGTATTGCGATTTCACGTCCCGCCGCCTGCCGGTCGAGCTGGTCTGGAGCGAATCGATGGGCACACGGATCGAAGCTTTAGAGGCGGAGCGCACGATCAAGGGTTGGTCTCAAGCCAAGAAAGAGGGACTGATTGCGGGCGACTGGTCCCAAGTCTCTTACTTTTCGCGTCCACCGAAAGAGCGTCTCTCGACTTCGCTCGAGACAAGCGGGGCGGGTGTTGACCCACTGGCTCCAGATGCCGAGCACTCTAACCGAAACCCCCTTGTCTCGAGCGAAGTCGAGAGACGCCTTAAACCCAGCAACGCACCATGATCTCCCCCCAATTCCTCGACGAACTCCGCACCCGGACCATGCTCTCTGCCCTCATCGGCCGAACCCTCAAGCTCGAGCGCGCGGGTCGTGAGTTCAAGGCCTGCTGCCCCTTCCACAACGAGAAATCCCCCAGCTTCTACGTCAACGACGACAAGGCTTTCTATCACTGCTTCGGCTGCTCGGCCCACGGCGACGCGATTCGCTGGCTGACCGAGGCCAAGGGCCTGCCGTTCATGGACGCGGTCAAGGAACTCGCCGCCGCCGCCGGCATGGACGTTCCTGCCCCCGACCCACGCGCCGCCGAACGGGCCGAAGTCGCGACCCCGCTCTATGATGTGATGACCGCTGCTCAGAACTGGTTCGTCGAACAACTCGCAGGTATCGCCGGTTCGGACGCTCGCGCCTACCTGAACCAGCGTGGCATCGACGCGGCAACTGCAACTGCATTCGGGATCGGCTTCGCTCCCGACAGCCGGAGCAAGCTGAAGGCCGCCCTTGCCTCCTACGGCAACGACAAGCTCATCGAATCGGGCCTGCTGATCTCGGTTGAGGAAAAAGACCCATACGACCGTTTCCGTGGCCGCCTGATGATCCCGATTCGCGATCCCCGTGGCCGCGTCATCGCTTTCGGTGGCCGCATACTTGGCCCCGGCGAGCCGAAATATCTGAACTCCCCCGACACGCCACTCTTCGACAAAGGCCGCACGCTCTACAACCTCGACCGCGCCGGTGGTCCGGCGCGCAAGGCCGACCGCCTCATCGTCGTTGAGGGCTATATGGACGCCATCGCCCTCTCGCAGGCTGGCGTCGAGGAAGTGGTCGCCCCGCTCGGCACCGCGCTTACCGAATTCCAGCTTGAGCGGCTCTGGCGGCTGGTCGATGTTCCCCTGCTATGCTTCGACGGTGACAGCGCCGGGCAAAAAGCCGCCATGCGCGCCGCCGTCCGCGCGCTGCCAATGCTCGCGCCGGGCAAATCGCTCGGCTTCGTCCTGCTCCCAACGGGCAAGGACCCGGACGACCTCGTCCGCAGCGGGGGGCGCAAGGCGGTCGAAGCCGTGTTCGACGCGGCGCACCCGTTGGTCGAACATATCTGGCAGACCGAATACGACGCCGCCCCGCTTCGCACGCCCGAAGCCAAGGCCGGGTTCAAGCACCGCATCGACGCGCATGTCGCGACGATCGCCGACCCCGACGTTCGCCGCCACTACCAGCGCGAAATGCGCGAACGCTTCGACGCCGCCTTCTTCGCTGAACGCGAGCGCCGTCCGTTCATCAAAGGCAAACCCTTCCAGAAGGGGGTCAAACGCCGCGACCCGCAAAACCCCCCGCTCGACAGCGTAAAGGCGATGCAAAACCGCGGCATCGACCCGATGTATGAACGACCGATCATGGCTGGGCTGATCTTCCATCCGTCGATCGTCCTGACCTGCGGCGAGACATTATCATCCATCACGATGAGCGACATGACCCTCGATCTGATGCGAAATGTGTTGTTGGAGGCCGCTTATGATGGCGATCTCGTTGAAATCGGTCGCGTCGACACCATATGCCAATCTGCAGGGCTTTCCGATGTGTTGGAGGAGTTACGCTCATCGAATAGTCACAATCGCCTTGCCTTTTCTTTTTTGAGAAGCAATGCCGAACCGGAACGTGCGCGGCGCGATCTGGCGATGTTGATAGAGGCGGCAACGGCCCGTCCGGAACTGGCGGAGGCGCTCGCAGCGGCAACCGCAAGAGTTGCCGCAGGTGGCGATGAAGAAAGTTTTGCTGAACAGGCGCGATTGAACCGCGCATTCAGCGAGGCGAAAGAAACTTTGATGTCCCTGATGGGATATGACGACGATTAGACGGGATACGAAGACCAGATGGTAAAAGCGACGACGGCGGAAACGCCCGACACGACCGAAGCAGGTGATGCGCCCCTGATCGACCTGAACGACGCCGAGCTCAAAAAGCTCATCGCGCGGGCGAAGAAGCGTGGGTACATTACCTACGACCAGCTGAACGAGGCTTTGCCACAGGATCAGATGTCGTCCGATCAGCTTGAGGACGTGATGTCCGCGCTGAACGAGATGGGCGTCAACATCGTCGAGAACGACGAAGCCGGCGAAGATGGCGACGAAGCCGAGAAGGACGAAGACGAAGTCGTCTCGGTGGATGCCGACGATGGCAGCGGCCACGTCGCGGAAAAAGTCGTCAAGGTCACCGACCGCACCGACGATCCTGTCCGCATGTACTTGCGCGAAATGGGCGCGGTCGAACTGCTCAGTCGCGAAGGCGAAATCGCCATCGCCAAGCGGATCGAAGCCGGTCGAGACACGATGATCCTGGGCCTGTGCGAAAGCCCGATCACCTTTCACGCGATCATCGACTGGTCGAACGCGCTGAACGAAGGCACGATGCAGTTGCGTGAGATAATCGATCTCGATGCCATGTTGTCGAAGGATCCCGCCCCCGAAGCGATGACCGAAGACGGCGAGGACGATTCGGGCGAGATCAGTGCGAAAACCGCTGGCCCGTCGTTCAAGGAAGAGGAAGAACCTGAGGAAGTTGCCTCCGTCGATGAAGACGAAGAGTCGATGACCGAGCGTCGCACGCCGCGCCAGTCGGACGACGAGGAAGAGGACAACACCCTTTCGCTCGCGCAGATGGAGGAACAGCTCAAGCCCGCCGCTCTCGAGAAGTTTGCGACGATCACCGCGCTCTACAAAAAGTTTGCCAAGGTCCAGCAGGCGCGCATCGAAGCTCTGGGCGTCGGCAACGACTTCCCGGTCGCCGAGGAGCGCAAATATCACAAGCTCCGCGAAGAGCTGACCGCCGAAGTCGAAAGCGTCCAGTTCCACAGCGGCAAGATCGAATATCTTGTCGATCAACTTTATGCCTATAACCGACGGCTGACCGCCCTCGGTGGCCAGATGCTGCGCCTTGCCGAGCGCCATAAGGTTCCGCGCAAGTCGTTCCTCGACAGTTATATCGACCATGAACTCGATGAGACATGGCTGGAACGCGCGCGCACGATCGACAAGAAATGGGCTGCGTTTGCGCTTGAAGAAGGCGATGCCGTCGACCGTATTCGTGTCGAGATCGGCGAAATTTCGCAGGCGACCGGCATGTCGCTCAGCGAGTTCCGCCGCATCGTCAACACAGTGCAAAAGGCCGAACGCGAAGCGCGCATGGCGAAAAAGGAAATGGTCGAGGCGAACCTGCGTCTCGTGATTTCCATTGCTAAAAAATATACGAACCGTGGCCTGCAATTCCTTGATCTAATTCAGGAAGGTAACATCGGCCTGATGAAAGCGGTCGATAAGTTTGAATATCGCCGTGGTTACAAATTTAGCACTTATGCGACATGGTGGATTCGTCAGGCTATCACCCGCTCGATCGCGGATCAGGCGCGGACCATCCGTATCCCGGTTCATATGATCGAGACGATCAACAAGCTGGTCCGCACCAGTCGCCAGTTTCTCCATGAACAGGGCCGCGAGCCTACGCCTGAAGAAATGGCCGAGCGTCTGTCGATGCCGCTCGAAAAGGTCCGCAAGGTGATGAAGATCGCCAAGGAGCCGATTTCACTCGAAACCCCGATCGGTGACGAGGAAGATTCGCATCTCGGCGACTTCATCGAGGACAAGAACGCGGTCATTCCCGTCGATGCGGCCATTCAGGCAAACCTGAAAGAAACTGTCACCCGCGTTCTGGCTTCGCTCACCCCACGCGAGGAGCGCGTCCTGCGCATGCGGTTCGGCATCGGCATGAACACCGACCACACGCTCGAGGAAGTCGGTCAGCAGTTCAGCGTTACCCGCGAGCGTATTCGCCAGATAGAGGCGAAAGCACTCCGCAAGCTGAAGCACCCGAGTCGCAGTCGCAAGATGCGCAGTTTCCTCGATCAATAGACTATTCCTGTTCCCCGGTACCGACCGGGGAACAGCTTGCGTGAAAACGCAAACCTTCCACTATCCCTAACGCCACCTAAACCTCGTCTTTACGCCCTTCAGTATAGAAGCGTGTTGCACAGCGTTTTTTGAGTGCAACGGGGATTTAAAATTGGTTCTTACATCGTCGCCCCCTTCGCAAGACGGCAGAGTATCCGAGGGCCGGGTGCCAGCGATCGACACCTTGTTGTCGATTATCGGCACAGAGGGCACCATTGCGCACCGATATCCCCGCTCCGAAGTCATGATCCGCGGCGCTGAGGCAGCGCGCAACGTTGCCGACGCCATCCACCATTTCTGCCTGCTCCATGGCCGCCACCCGAGTGTGGTCGATCACGCACGCTCACGCGCGACCGATGATGCGCAACGCGAATTCCTCGACGTGCTTGCCGATGGTTTTGGCGAAGAGCGCGCTTTCCTCGCCAGATTAGTGGTCGCGGTGGGGCCACTACCCAGCACGCCGGGCCAGGCAAATACCGAGACTGCGGTGCTGGCCCAGCATCATGCGATAGACATGCTCGCTCAATCCGACCGGGCGGGTTGCTCGCTCGGTGCCGCCATCGCGGTGCTGGTCGACTGGCTCGCCATCCGTGCCGTGCTCGATCATGCGGGCGAACGTCTTTCGGTCGCCGGCCCCGCACTGAAGCTCCCCGGTGCCATAACGATGCGTACCCTGATTTCCGCGCAGTCGATGACCACCGGCATGGAGCGCGCCATGGTATTCGGCGGGCAGCAGATCGTCGCACAGCATCGTGGCCTCTGGGACCTGCTCGAAGCGCGGAGCATCGCGCGCGAACACGCTTATCAGTAACTAAGCGCTTGCCCTTGCGCATCGCCCTCGCCTAACGATTCGTCCTCCGGCTTCGGGTTTGTTCAGGGATTTCAGCGATGCGTTTCGAAGGCACCAGCGACTATATTGCCACCAACGACCTGAAAGTCGCCGTCAATGCAGCCGTGACGCTCCGCCGCCCGCTGCTGATCAAGGGCGAACCCGGCACTGGCAAAACCGTCCTCGCGCATGAAATCGCCAAGGCTGCCAACGCACCACTTATCGAATGGCACATCAAATCGACGACAAAGGCGCATCAGGGCCTGTACGAATATGATGCCGTCGCCCGCCTCCGCGACGGGCAGTTGGGCGACGAGCGTGTCCACGACATCAAGAACTACATACGCAAGGGCAAGCTGTGGGAGGCGTTCACCTCGCCGACCCTGCCCGTCCTGCTGATCGACGAGATCGACAAGGCCGACATCGAATTTCCCAACGATCTGTTGCAGGAACTCGATCGGATGAGCTTCGACGTGTACGAAACACATGAGACGATCGCTGCGAAAGAACGCCCTATCGTCGTCATCACGTCGAACAACGAAAAGGAACTGCCTGACGCCTTCCTGCGCCGGTGCTTCTTTCATTACATCAAATTTCCTGAGCGCGACACGATGCAGGCGATCGTCGACGTTCATTTCCCCGGCATCCAGAAAATACTGGTCAACCGCGCGATGGATGTGTTCTACGAAATCCGCGACGTGCCAGGTCTGAAGAAAAAGCCAAGCACCAGCGAGTTACTCGACTGGCTTAAACTGCTTTTGAACGAGGACATGCCGCTCGACGTGCTCCAGAACCGCGACCCGACCAAGGCGATCCCGCCGCTTCACGGTGCGCTGCTGAAGAACGAGCAGGACATCATGCTGTTCGAGAGGCTGGCGTTCATGTCGCGCAGGCAAGCCAAAAACTAGAGCTCATCGACGTAGCTGACCTCGAAATTGCCATAGCGCTGACCATCAATGAAAATCGGCACAAAACAGTTCTTGACTGCGCGATAGCCATTGATGCCGAGATCCTGTCGATACGTGGTCAACATGAAATCAGCGGTGGAAACGGTCGCACGCTTTCCCGCACTGTCCAGAAAGTTGCATTTGTTGCGGCAGTTGAGTGCGTTCCACGCCGGATCATCCGAACGCTGCGGATGAGATTTTGAAGAAAGATGGGTTGGCAGATATCCGTTTACATCGGTCACCGCAGCACCGATGATCCGGCTGTCCGCTTTTGAAAGTCGGTCAAGAATGGGCTGGATTAATTGGTCAGCCAATTCGGTGAATCGATTGTCGAACTGAGCCGGATTGGAGCCTGCAACGGGGCGATAAACCGTATCGAACACGTCCGAGATGGTCGTCTGCTTCTTTGCCAGCGCGGCCTCGATGCTGGCTTGCACCTCTCGGCCACCGTTGATCGCCAGATCGA
>JAQGKX010000133.1 GCA_028289885.1 Sphingomonadales bacterium | reverse complement strand
AGAGAGCATGTGCAGCTGGTGCAAGGAGCGCTGGGGCTTTTCGTGGCAGATCGTGCCCCGCGCGCTGATGGCCGGGATGGCCGACCCCGACCCTGTGGCTGCCAAGCGGGTGATGGAAGCGATGATGGCGATGCATAAAATCGACATCGCCCGGATCGAAGCGGCGCGCGCCGGGGAGGCCACCAATGCGTAAGATCATTGGTGGCATGTTCGTCTCGCTCGACGGCGTCATACAGGCGCCCGGCGGACCAACCGAGGATCCTACCGGTAGCTTCGTGCATGGTGGCTGGATGTTCCCCGTCTCCGACGATCAGGTCGGCAGGGCGATCGGCGAGTTCTTCTCGCAGCCGTACGACCTGCTGCTCGGCCGACGGACCTACGACATCTTCGCGGCTTACTGGCCCTATGCCGACGGCGAAGGCGCGGCGATGGGCACGGCATTCACCGCAGCAAACAAATATGTCCTAGCAAATGGCGAGCAACCGTTGCCGTGGGCGAACAGCCACCGGATGCGCAGTGTGGACGATGTCGCTACGCTCAGGCAGGAGGACGGCCCTGATCTGCTGATCCAGGGGTCGAGCATGATCTACCCCGCACTGCTGACCGCAGGCTTGCTCGACCGGCTGGTGCTGTACACCTTTCCGATCGTGCTCGGCAGCGGCAAGCGGCTTTTCGGCGGGGGAACGCCGCCCACAACGCTCAAGCTCGTCGATCACCAGACAACGACCGGCGGCACCGTCATCGCGGCCTACGAACCTGCGGGTCCGGTGGAGACTGGATCCTTTGGCCAGATCGAAAGTGCGCGTGAGGACGAGCGGCAAGCCAAGATGAAGGACGGCACATGGTAAACCAACTTTTCGGTACCTCATCTCGTCCTACACATGGAAGGCAGAGATCGCACTTTATGAGAACGACACGCCGTTCGAATTCCGAATGGGGGTCCCGATCATCCTGAGAGTAGCGCCGAGTTGTGCCGTCGCTCGGCAGTCGGCAAACTCCTGCTGCTCATCGACGGCGACACTTAGTCTTCGAGGCATTTGCAAGAGCCGCGATACACCAGAGTTAGCCTCATGGTTTGAAAGTCCACCACAGGTTGCATTATGTCGTGCTACGACATATCATCGTTTTGTGGCAGACACGCTGTCCGTATCCACCATTGCGTATGCCCGCGACAGAAAGCAGGTTGTGATGCAGCTGATCGTTATATTCTTGCAAGCAATGGGTGACGTTGCTGGCGGGATGGTCGTGGCGCTGGTCACCGGATTAGCCTTCTGGAACCTCTTCAAGCTAATTCATCGTCCGGAATGGGGTCCCGTCGTAAGTTTTGCGATCGTGACGGTCATTCTGGTATCAACGCATCGCGTTTACCGAATGGTGCCCATGATCACGCTCTTCGGTCTTATGGGAATCATTTGTTCATGGTCCGAAGGGGCGGCATGGCGCGCGCGCCGCAATGGCCAAAACCGTATCAAGGACGTCCCGAGACATTTGCAAGGTCTGCGGACGCACTATCGCAATCACCCAAACCCCTAGAGGTTCTCCAGTAACTCAACGAGCAGCGGTCGTATTTTCCGCAGTTCGTTGCGATGACTGTCAGAAAGCCGCTTGAGAAGCTCTTCGGCCCACTCGGTAACGAAAAGCTCGGTTTGACGTTTGTCACCCGCCGCACTCCGCCGTTCGACAAGCGCGAGCCGAACAAGCCGATCCGCAAGGCCGGTGGCACTGTGAGGGCGCAGCATCAGCCGGTCGGCGAGTTCCCCAATCGTGAGACTATCCTCCGCCTTTATGGCGAGAATAGCCTGATGCTGTTGTGGTGTAAGTCCAACGTCTTCGGCTGCCTTCTTACTGAAATTGGTGAAGCGGCGAAGTGCCTGACGAAAGTCGGCCAGCGCGCGATAATCCACTTCGTCCGATTTCGTTTCAGTCACATGCAATCCGTTGCAACGATGCGTTTCACGTCCGACCCATATCGGCAACCTGTGCCTGAACCAACTACGCTAGGTCGAAATCCGTGCACAAGATGACCCTTACGCATATTTGCGCTGCTCAGCAGGCCATGTTCTTGCCGCGTGAGATTGGGAGCCGACCAGTTCGCATCGTCTCCGACACGCGATGACTCCCCCGCGCCTTGAGTAAATCCTGTCGCGTTAGGATGCCGAGCACTTTGCGACTGGCACGGTCCACTACGGGCACGCGACCGATGCCCGATGCGACCATAAGGTCCGCGACAACGCCGATGGTAAGTTCGGGATACGCAACCAGCAGCGACGCATCGGACAGCGTCTCCGCCAGTGCAAGGTCGCCGGTCGAACCGTTGACCTGCCACTTCAGCGCATCCGTTCGCGACGCCAGCCCGAGCAGGCGACCTTCTTCGTCGATAACCGGATAGCTGCGATGCTGGGCTTCGTTCGCAAAGAAAATGGCGGCCGCGGCAGTCGACATCGATCCCGGCAAAGTGGCGGGGTCCGGGGTCATCAGGTCACGGGTTTGCACCATATCGAGCGGATCGACCGAATATTCCTGGAGGATGTGACGACCGCGGCGCGCGATCTTTTCGGTCAGGATCGAGCGGTGCATCAACAGGACGCTGATCGCATAAGCCGTGGCGGATGCGGCCAGAGTAAGAGGCAGCGCATCGAAATGCCCGGTAAGCTCTGCTGCGAACAGCGTCCCGGTGATGGGCGCGCGCATCGCCCCGCTCATGATCCCGGCCATGCCGATCATCGCCCAAAATCCCGGCTCACCGGGCAGGAACTGGCCAATCAGGCAACCAGCGGCACCCCCAACGATCAGCAGCGGCGCAAGCACCCCACCCGACGTGCCCGACCCTAGCGCGATCAACCAGACCAATGCTTTCACCAACAGGAGTGCCAGCACGACACGCACGGCAAGCGTGCCATCGAGAAGTGCCTGAATACTCTGATACCCTGCCCCAAGCACGCGAGCATCGATAAGGCCGCCGATCCCGACGAACACCGCGCCTACCGCTGGCCACCACATCCAGTGGATAGGCAGGCGGTGGAAAAGGTCCTCGACCCGGTAAAGCGCGGTCGAAAGCAGGGTGGCCTCCAGACCGACCACGATACCGACACCGGCAGCGGCGGGGATCGACCAAAGCGCAGTTGGCGCCAAGGCCGTAAAGGGGAACATCGCACCCGTCCCGATGAGCCAAGGACGCCATGCGAAGGCGACAAGAACACCGACGACCACCGGCACGAAACTGCGCGGTTTCCATTCGAAGAGCAGCACTTCGATGGCGAGGAGGATCGCGGCCAGCGGCGTTCCGAAGATGGCCGCCATTCCGGCGGCGGCCCCGGCGACCAGTAGCGTCTTGCGCTCGGCAGCGCTCAGGTGAAAACATTGGGCAAACAATGATCCGATCGCGCCGCCGGTCATGATGATCGGACCTTCTGCACCAAACGGCCCGCCGCTTCCGATCGAGATTGCCGACGAGATTGGCTTGAGCAGCGCAACCTTGAGCGAAAGGCGGCTTTCCCCAAACAGAATCGCTTCGATCGCTTCAGGAATGCCGTGACCGCGAATCTTGTCGGAACCGAAGCGCGCCATCAACCCGACGATCAGGCTGCCCACCACCGGGATCGCGACAATGCCGAATCCCACTAGTGTGTCGGTTATCTCGGCAGGGCTAGCGGATAGCCGCCCGTACCAGAATATATTGGTCGCCAAGGTAATCAGCCTGAGCAGGAGCCATGCCCCCAATGCGCAGCCCGTTCCCACCACGACCGCCATTCCCGCGAGCATGATCATACGAAAATCGACATTGTGGTCGGCGAGCCTATGGCTCCGGAGCGGGCGGGTGGCGAAATCGGTCATGACGGGCCTATTGCTGTGGAGGCCGGCCAGTATATCGCACTACGATATATATCAACATGCTCGCGGGGTGGTCAGTTGCCGCCCCCGGACCCTGCAGCCGCTACGAGTTCGGCCACATGGCCACGCCAGAGCGCCGCCAGCAGGTCGGTCTGCGTGATCAGACCCAATAGGCGTCCCTCCGCATCGACGACGATCGCCTCATGATAAATACCGCCCGATAACACCGGCAAAAGCTCATCGATCGGCGTGTCGGCAGAGGTCATGCACGGCGACACCGTCATCACCTGATCGACCGTCCGGCCTGCACCCGCCAGAAGTTCGGTGTGGCCCACCAGCCCGATTACATGCTGGCTTTCGTCGATCACAGGCATCGTGCGCAGCTTGTGTGCCAGCAGCCGATCGCGGGCATGGCCTACGCCCTCACCAGTCGCCGCGTGAATGACATCGCGCGACATGATCGCATCGCACCGCAGTTCGCCATGCAGGCGGCGGTGAGCCTGCGCCTCTACCTGACGGAACAGCGCGTCGAGATCGTCGCGGCTAACGTCGAGCAGTTCGTCATAGCGCGCAAGTACGGCGTCGATATCCGCCGACGTATACCCGACCCGGTCCTGCGGCGGTCGATCCGTCGTACCGTGAACGTTACGGGACATTGCCTGTACCCGGTGGGGATAGCCGTGACGCGTGGCATTGTTGAAAACCCAGCCGACCAACAGCAGAATAACGCAGTTCAATGCAACCGGCACAAGCGCGAAAGACCAGCCCGCTGCCGTTATCGCAGGACCACCGAGCACCGCAGTCAATGCCGCCGCGCCGCCGGGCGGGTGCAGGCAGCGGGTCAGGCTCATCACGGCGATTGCCCCGGCAACCGCGAGGCCCGCAGCATAGATCGGGTCGTGGACCAGCATAGCGCAGCCGATGCCGACGAGTGCCGAAAGCGTGTTGCCGCCAATTATGGACCACGGCTGGGCGAGCGGACTTGCCGGAACGGCGAACAGCAGCACGGCCGACGCGCCCATCGGCGCAACCAGAGCAGGCAAGCCGCCCCCTCCACCAAGCCATATATGACAGATCGCACTGGTGAGCATGATGCCGCACATTGCGCCTAGGCTCGAGCGCAACCACCCGAGCCGCCCCACGGGAGACAAACGCTTGAACGCGAAGGGTAAGGCGAGAACGATGAGAACCTCCGGGTGAAAAATGTCGGCTCGTGCGGCCTGCACAAGCTGCCCGTGGCACAAATTCGGCGTCCGCCCTATAGTTCGTCACGGATAAGCCCGGATTTCATTTGCTTATAGGAAACGACATTGTCTGAGCCACTCTCTATGATAATACTCTGAACTCATGGGGACGGGCCTATTGGTTCCTCACCCTTGTGCTGAAGGCGCGCGAGACCACGCTATACGCCGCTCCCGCATGACAGGCGAACAATAGCCGACCTCGAGTGCCAGCCCCGACGCCCAAACCCGATCGCATGTCGGCACACCGATGAAGCGGACGATCAGTTATCGAGGAAAGCAGGCGTAATCACCTGCGAAAACCGGCTCTAAATGCCTGTTGCAACGGGCGGGCGTATCAATACTTCCTGTATGTTGAGGTCGATGGGCTGAAGGAGGATATAGGCGGCCACATTGGCGACGTGAACCGGATCGGCGACCAGTCGTTCGGCCCCCTTGCCATCTTCCCCTATGCCGCGTTCTGCAAAACTCTTTTGGACACTCGCAAGTTGCTCATCGCGGAAACCACGCGCCAGCTGGGTCGCAAAGCCGCCGGGGATGATCGTCGTTACGCGAATATCCTCATGTTCGACTTCGCCACGAAGACTGGCGGTGATATTTTCCACCATTTTCTTGGTTGCACCGTAAACTCCGGGTTCTTCCCAGCGTGCGGCAATCGAACCGATACTGATAATGTGGCCGGGCTTGCCATGAGCGCGCATCGCCGCCACTGCCGCTTGTGAACCTTCCAGTACCGCAAGGACGTTCACGGAAATCATGTCAGTCCAGCGATCGACGGATCCCTGCATGACCGGTTCCGGATACATCAGCCCGGCGTTGTTGATGAGCGCGAACAGATGGTGGTGGGTAGCAGCAACCTCCTTGACGAGTTCGCCAAGCGGCCCCCTGACGAGAAGGTCGATCGAACGGGTCTGCGGCTTTGGACCACCGGCCTGCGTCACCAGATCCGCCGTCACGTCGAGTTCGGCCTGCGAACGACCGGTCAGCCACAGATCGGCCCCCAGCGAACCAAATTTTATCGCCATCGCACGGCCAAGGCCGCTAGATGCGCCGGTGATGATAATGGCCTTGTTGGAGAATTCAGTCATGCATCGAGTCCTTTGATAATCGTTTTTTCAGGCCGAGATCATAATTTTTAAGTAGCTGCGGCTTCAATCGCTTCGGCCCGGGGAACGAGGCCCAGACTCCGCATGTCGGACAGGTATTTATGGATGAACGGTGCGTCTATGCCCGGCACCGATAGTCCCGCAGGCAGCGTCGCAATCTGTTCCAGAAGATTACGCGAGCTGATCGAATGCGGTTCCGGATCGGCGGGTTCGGCAAATCCGCCGGTGATGGCAAGCGAGGAAAGCTGGCGCTGCCTTTCGGGAAGCGCACGGAGCCGATCTTCGAATTCAACGAGCCAGCTGCGATAATCCGCAACGCGACGTACACGATAGCCGCCACTTTCAACCCAATCCATGACGGTGTCGAGGGATACGCCATCGTCATTCGTATTGACGATGTTGCAGGTCTCGAACCCGGACCGCGCCTGTTCGCCGATCTGTTGCATGACATCGGCGACGAAATCGACCGGCAGGCCGTCATAATGCGCGCGCGGTCGGGTGCCGGTCGATGAACGATAGAAAGATCGGGGGGCGATCCCCGTCATGATAACGCTGAATAGCAACCGGGTGAACATGTCGGGCACGTTGATCTGCCCGACATATTGCCGATGCGCGAGGATCATGTCGGCCCGAAAGACATTGACCGGCAGGCCGTAGAGGTCATGGGCCTCACGCAGCAGCACCTCGCCTGCCCATTTGCTCGCGCCATATCCGACGGCATAGCCGTCACTCAGCGCGCAACTCGCACCTCCCACGCGGACGTCGATGTCTTCGTCTTCACGCAACAGTGGATGCATCGAGGGAACGGCGGTGGACGATACATAGTCGAAGCGCTTCATCCGGTTGGTCAGCGCGAACCGGATCAGTTCCGCAGTTCCCACGACGTTGGGTTCGAAGAGATTTTCATAACTGAGGCGGTGGTTCACCAGCGCGGCGGGATGGACGATGTGATCGACCGACGCAGCGAGGTTGGCGAAAGTATCGGCATCAAGCCCGAGGCGCGGCGCGGACAGGTCGCCTGTGATGACCTTCAAATGGCGATCGGCGAGTTTGAGGAAGTGGGCGGCAAGGACGGGATCGGGATCGCCAAGCGCCTGCGTCAATCGTTCGCGGGCGGTGTCGGCATCGCTGGCACGGATCAGGCAGGTCACCGTCCCATCGACCGCCGCGAGACGTTCCAGCCAGCCAAGACACAGGAATCGCCCTAGAAAACCGGTTGCCCCGGTCAACAGCACATGGCGAATCTGGTCGGCCGGACCCACAGCCTGTTCGGCAGCAGTCAAAGCCGCAGCATCGAGAAACCGATCGAGCGTGAGGTCGCTGGCCTTGACGATTCTCACGCCCGCCCCGTGAACGCTCGCAAAAGTCGGCCCACTGCCTCCGTTTTCGCGCGCATTATCGATGAAATCCGAAAGTCGCCGGGGTGTTCCTGCAGGATGCAGGATGACGCTGACTGGTACGGCCACGTCGAACATTTCCTCCAGCAGCGCCGAAAGCGAAACCGCGCCAAGTGAATCACCGCCGAGATCGGAATAGCATTGCGGTGATTCCGGATCGACGACCGGCAGTCCAAGATTTGCCTTGAAAGCGCCAGCCACGCGCTGGACGGTCGAAAGTGCGCCACCCTCCAGTCGCAACAGGGCGAGTTCGGCGTGTTGCTGGCGGTCTATCTCCTGATACATGCCCTCCAGCCTTTCACCATAGCGGCGGTAAAGATTGGGGCGGAGCGGTTTGCGAACACTCGAAAGCAGGCCGTTTTCATGGCTGAAAGGCTCGGTTTCGATCATGACATCGCGTGGAACCTCGAAGCTTTTCAGGCCTGCAGCGCGTGCTACCGATTGCAGCTCGGACCGGACCGCGGCTCCGGTTGCCACCGGGTCGTCGCCACCTATCCCATGTTGGTCGAGCAGGACGTCGAAATCGGGTACGACGACAGCAAGCAGGTACGAGCGGTACGAACTGCCATAGACGTAAATCTGGCGGATCAGGGGGCTGCCACCGGCAAACACGGCTTCGAGCGACCCAATTGCGACATATTCGCCTTGGGATAATTTAATGACATTGTTGCGGCGGTCGATCCAGACGACATGATCGGGGCCACGCTCCTCCACGATGTCACCGGTCATCTGATAACCGTCTGCATCCACGATGGCGGCGCTCGCCTCTGCCCGTTTGAAATAACCGGGGATAGCCATGGCGGATTTCACCAGAAGCTCTCCGCGTGGATACGGGCGATCGGTAGTCCGGTATCCGAGCTCGGGTACATCCTGCAGCTTGTAGTCGTGGATGACGCCGCGCAAAATCCGATCGTTCGAAGTGATCCCGCCGCCGGCCTCGGTCGTGCCATAGCCATCGACAAAGGCAATATCGAAACACTCGCTGATAAATGCACGAACTTCCGGCGCTGTCGGGGAGCTACCAACGCCCCCTGCCAACAGCCTGTCGCCGAGAAACGTCTTTGCCATAGCAGCGCGGACGGCCGTATCGGCGGCATTGGGGTCTTCGCCGACAGCGATGCGGCGCTGCACTTCCGATTGATAATGCTGATGGATCAGTTCGCACACACGTGGAATGAAGAGCAGGAATGTCGGCCTCGCGAGCCGCAGATCCTCGAACAAGGTCGACATGTCGCTTTTCAACGTGAAATAGACCGTCCCGCCCTGCGCGAGCGTCGCGGAGACCATGTTGCGTCCCATGAAGTGATTGAGCGGTGCATAAGCCAGCGTCACCGTCGGTTGCATCCGTGGGATGCCATTCCAGTATCGGTTGGCAATGCGTTCGGGAATCATGGCCCCTTTTGGCGTGCCGGTGCTGCCCGACGTGTACATAATCAGCGATAACGCCTCCAGGCCATCCGGCGAAACGGGAAGCGGGGTCCAATGGTGCTTCGTACCGCGTTCAACAAGATCGGCAAAGGTGATCAGCGTGATCCCGCTATTCCCCTCTTCAAGGCGCAACCGCGCGGCTTCAATCTGTTCACGATCGTCGTCGATCCGCACATCGGCATCGATGACGACGATGCTGGCGACACTGGGCTGGTCGACAGCGCGTTCGACCCCCATCGCGAGATGTTCGATGCCGACAACCAACGACACCGGTGCGGTGTCGGACAGGATGTTGGTCATGTCGGTCGTCGCAAGATTTGCCTGCAATGGCACGGCAATCGCCCTCGCATAGGCGCATGCCAGGTCGATGGTTGCGTATTCGGCACTCGTAAAGCCGATGAACGCCACGAAATCTTCGGGTAAGACGCGCAAATCCCGTTCGTGATGCCAGGCACTGGCAATCGCTTCGACCTGACGGGCCAGCATGGCATAGGTCGTCGTTTGAAACTGCGGTCGATGATGGCGAACCGTGCGGCCCGCCGCATCGCGCCCAATATCATAGGCGCGGCTTCCAAAGGCTTCGCGTTCGGCATAGCCCGACAGGACGGCGGCAATGATTTCCCCCAACGGAGCGCCCGGAGCCCTGATCCGGGCAGTCACGGCCTCGTCAGGGACCAGGAGCGCCAGTTGCGGATCACTGTCCGCCATCGCCATCAATCGTTGATAGGCCCGCTCAAACGCCTCTGCCGTGCTCGATTCAGTCATGGACGTACCTTTCAGGTGCTACGCGCCGCATACGTCCTTGTTCAACGTTATACGGGTATCATATGCAGGCACACTATTATGAAAATCGCCACGTGTCACCGGACGGATCGTATGAAAGATTTCGCATATCGTCCGCCGATCAGGCGCGCCCTGCCCCACATCGGCGCAGCGCGATCACCAGCGCGGCGAAGGCGAGTCCGAAACAAAGGTTCTGTACCAGGAACGCAATGAACAGCATCCGCCAGCGCGTACCCCGCCAGCCGGCATCGCTGACACTGGCGGGGAGACCGTCATGATCGAACGACTAGCGACCGCCAAGCTTTTCCAGTTGAACGGCGAAGCGCATAAGCAATTCTCGCCCGCGACTGACATAGGCTACCGTGTCGGCTCCCTGCCCGGCAGCTGTTCCCGTACCGCTTCCGGTCAACGGGTTATCCGCCGAACGCTGGAAATAATATCTGTTGGTCAGGTTGCGCCCGATCAGCGCAAACTCGATGCCCGAAGCGAGTGTAACCTTTGCAGACGCATCGAGCAGCCAATATCCCCGCTGGTAGCTGGCAGGCTTGTTGGTCGAGTCAGTGAAATAACCGCTGGTGTGGTTCGCATCGACCGAAACATTGAACTCCGACCCATCGGCGCCGTTGGCAGTGTAATTGGCACCGGCCGTCTGCCCCCAGTGCGGTGCGCGCGGCAGGTCGAACCCCGACAGATTCTGCGCCCGGAAAATGCCGCCGACCGCACCGAGATTACAGCCCTGGGCTATCGTCTGGCCCGCATAGCAGGGAGCATTAGTGTAATTTACGTATCGTGCCTTGTTATAGGACGCACCGCCCCGGAGGTTCAGACCCGCGACGGGCGTTTTCCAGGTCAGGTCGCCCTCTATTCCCTTTGTGCGAGAGGTGGCGGCGTTGGTCACGACCTGTGTCACACCGATCAGCGATGTCACCTGCTGTCCCGCGATTTTATAGCTGTACAATGAAAGATTGGCCGTCACCGCGCCGTCGAACAGCCGGGATTTCACGCCGCCTTCGAACCCCTTTACCGTCTGCTGGCCATAGGACCGGTCCAGCGCCTGATTGCCATTGCCACTGTTGAAGCCGCCCGACAGGAACCCTTGCCGATACGAGGTGAAAACCGTCAGGGCATCGTTTGGTCGATAGCTGATCGTCGCTTCCGGTGAGGTATTGGTCCAGCTGCGTTTCGGGA
This sequence comes from Sphingomonadales bacterium, assembly GCA_028289885.1. Taxonomy (GTDB): domain Bacteria; phylum Pseudomonadota; class Alphaproteobacteria; order Sphingomonadales; family Sphingomonadaceae; genus Sphingomonas_O. Next base: position 8,203 of record JAQGKX010000133.1, on the reverse strand, counting down.
CAAGCGTGCCGCCGGGCAATGTCGGGTCGAACGGCGCACCGCTTACTTGCGTCGGCGCATAGCGTTTCCGCTCGTAGGAATAGCGAGCACCACCCGAAATCTCCAACTGTTCGACAGGTTTGAAGCTCACGCTGCCAAATACCGAGTAAGCCATTCCTTTTTGATTGGCATGATAGGGTACCGAAATCAGCGTCGGAGTCACCGCATTCAGGGCGGTAACGGAATCATAATCGAGCTTTGAGTCCTGAAAATACCCTCCGACCATGAAGTTGACGGGACCCTTGAAGTCGCTCGAAAGCCGGGCCTCTTCCGACAGTTCGCGGATCGTCAGTGCGCCCCCCGATGCCAGAATGGCGGTCGGGACAGTTGAATCGGTGGCGTTGAAATTTTCGGCAAAAGTCAGGTGATTGCGATAAAAACCCGATTGCGACGACAGGGTCAGGTCGTCGCTAAGCTTATATTGGAGATCGAGGCCGCCCAGATATTGCTGCTGTTTGGCAAAAGGATTGGAGACGAGCAGCGGACTTAGCTTGGCGAAGGCAGGCCCCAGATTCGACCGCACAACGACATTGTCTGCCTTGCAATCGTCCGGCCCACCAAGCTGTGACGTTCCCCGCGGGCACGACACTCGCTGCGTGTTTGCGGCCAGACCCGCCGACTTCAAAGACCCGTAAGCAAACTTCAGGCGAGCCGTAAAAGCCGTGTCGGGCTCCCATTTCAACGTAATGCGACCGCCATATTCCCGGTCTCGGGGTGCCGAACGATAGCCGGGGCCGTACAGCGGTGAGGGCGTCGTGATGTTCGTGACCCAACCATTCATGCGCGAACCGTAACCGGCGATCCTGATGCCGAGCGAGTTTGTGATGGGGGCAGAAACATAGCCTTCGCCACGCACTTCCCTGCCATAAGTTTCATAGCCGATCGACGCCCGCGATTCGAAGGAATTGCCTGGGTCGCCGGTACGGATGACGACGATGCCACCCGGGCTGTTCTTGCCGAAATACAGCGCTTGCGGCCCCTTCAGCACCTCGACTTGCGCCATGTCGAATTCACCCATCCGGCGGGGTGCAGCGCGGGCGATCTGAACCCCGTCAATGTTGAACGCGACCGCCTGATCACCGAAGGGGTTCGAATCCCCTGCACTGATGCCCCGCAGCGAAATTGCACCGCCCTGGACTGAACCGGAGGCATTACCGATGATGAGTTGCGGAACGGTTCGCGCAATCCCTTCCAGGTTGACGATCGCACGACGGTCCAATTCACGCGCACCGATCGCGGCGATGGTGACAGGAGTCGAGATCAGACTTTCGTCGCGACGGCGCGCGGTGACGATGATGTCCTCGACCTCTCCCGTTTCCTTCGACGCACTGATCAGCGGAGCCGCATTTGCGGCGGGGTCGACGCCCGGCTGTGCGATCGCGGACCGCGCCAACAGCGGCGAAAGAAGGACACACGCCATCGTTGCCGCGGAACCGCAGCCTAGCCATTTCGAAATCATTATTCTCTCCCTGATTGAACGGCGCTTCTGGTGGCACCGCCTTGTTGTCCGTGAACTATTGCCGGATTTGTGATTCCAGGCCTGCTCCCTGAGCGAACAGGCTGGGCGAAACACCGTGGTATGAAGTGAAGGCCCGGGTAAAAGACGAAGGAACCCGATAGCCAACACGCCGCGAGACGTCGGCGACGGCAAAGCGTTCGCTTTGCAACAGTTGCGCGGCTCGTTTCATGCGAACCTGATTGAGATAGGCGATCGGCGTCATTCCGACTTCGTCGGCGAAGGCACTGGCAAAACAGGATCGGGACAATCCGACACAGCGGGCCAGAATAGCGACGGTCCAGTCACGTTCCGGCTGCGCATGGATTGCAAGTAACGCAGACGCGATGCGCCTGGCACTCGGTGCCCAGACTGGCATCTCACGGTCGTTCCAGAGGCTGCGATGCATATCCCGGATCGACCGGATCAGCATCAGATTTGCGAATATCTCGATCACGCCGCGCGACCCCGGCCCCTGGCAGTCCTCCAGTATCTGTTCGGTGTCGATCGCAAGCGCCTTGCCGTGACCGCCTTCACGTGCCCCGGCCATGCACCACAGGCTGAGTCCGGCCCTGATCGAATAAGCAGCAGGCGTTACATGGGCAAAGCTGAAAATGGTGGTCAATACGGTCGTAAATCGTTCTCGCGCGCCACCGTCCGACGGCACACGAATACGCTCGACCTCATCGCCACCCGATGCCCGACAGTCGAGGGATAGTGAGGCGACGTTTGCGTTCGGCGTGAATGCCAGTCGATGGTGGTCGCCGTAGAAACAGGTTGCAGTATCACCTGCTTGCAGCACCACTGGAGCGTCGCCGCCGACAAGGCCTACCTCTATTGTGCCGGCGAGCACGACATGGAGCACCGCACGACCACCACTGACGATGTTCAGCGAGCAACCTTCGGCAATCTCTATAAGGTACGTCGTGCTATCGAGCACACGCAGGTCGTGAAGCAATATTTCGCTCAGACCCGACATCCTCGCTCCAATCGGTCCGGCTGCACGGGCGGCAGCGGTTCCTTTCCACTCAAGGCAACCTCTGCGAGCAGTCCTTAAATGGTGCGCATGCGTACCATGATTATTCCGTTTTGCATAATGCAAAGGGTCCGGGAGTCTTCGCATTTCGTCTTCGGCATGCTGCGGTGATCGAACATCGCGCGCCGGAAAGTGGAGGGTACCCAGATGGGCCGCGTGGTCGATCCTGCTGGGGAAGGCAAGCTGTGGCACTCGGCGGGCTTTGGGGCGTTTGCATTCGAGGCGGTTGTTGGCTTCAGGGGCTTTTCCAAGGGCTGTGTTTTAGGGCAGATAGCGTACACTGCTCATTGCAGCAGAGAAAATGATGGACAGACGTGTGAGTGAGACAAGTACCCTCGACAAGCTCGGCAGTGATGGCCGGTTCGAGCTGCTGGTCAATTCTATCAAGGATTACGCGATCTACCTCCTCGATCGCCAGGGGCACGTCGCCACCTGGAACGCCGGGGCGCAGCGATTCAAGGGGTACACCGCCGAAGAGATCATCGGGAAGCATTTCTCGAACTTCTATACCGAGGAAGATCGGGCAAGCGGCCTGCCGCAGCGGGCGCTCGACGCCGCGGCGAAACACGGGACGTTCGAAGCCGAAGGCTGGCGGGTTCGCAAGGATGGCACCCGATTCTGGACGAGTGTGGTCATAGATCCGGTCTTCGATAAGCAAGGGACACTGATCGGGTTCGCCAAGGTTACGCGAGACATCACCGAGCGGCGCGCGGGCGAGCGGGCACTGCTGGAAAGCGAGCAGCGGTTCCGTCTGCTCGTTCAGGGCGTGAAGGACTATGCGATCTACATGCTCGACCCACAGGGGCATGTGACGAACTGGAATCCCGGCGCTCAGGCGATCAAGGGCTATACGGCCGAGGAGGTCGTCGGTCGGCACTTCTCCAGTTTCTACACCGAAGAGGACCTGCAGAACGGAGAGCCTGAGCGCGCCCTCCGTGTCGCGACCGAGACAGGCAAATATGAGGTCGAGGCCTGGCGTGTTCGAAAGGACGGGTCCCGCTTTCGCGCGGGCGTGCTGATCGACCCGATCTACGATGAAGCGGGTGTGCTGATCGGCTTTGCCAAGGTCACGCGCGATCTGACCGAGCGCTGGCATGCGCAGCAGGAACTGGATAGGGCGCGCCAGACCATGGCGCAGTCGCAGAAGATGGAGGCCGTCGGTCGCCTGACCGGTGGCGTCGCTCACGATTTCAACAATCTGCTGACGATCATCCGATCGTCAGCCGACTTGCTCAAGATGCCGACGCTAAGCCCGGAGAAGCGCGAGCGCTACATCGAAGCGATCAGCGATACGGCAGACAGGGCTGCGGTCCTCACGTCGCAGTTGCTTGCCTTTTCCCGACGTCAGCCGCTGAAGCCCGAGATTTTCGATATTGGAGATCGCATCGCGGCGATGCTGCCGATGATCGAGACCAGCGTCGGATCGACCATCGCCGTCATTATCGAGGCAAAGGAGGATGGCTTCGTCAACGCCGACCTCAACCAATTCGAGACAGCGGTGCTCAACCTGGTGATCAACGCCCGGGATGCGATGCCGGCGGGCGGCAAACTGTCGATCGTGATCGAGGTCGTCAACGATCTGCCTCCTGTTCGCGGCCATTGCGGGTCCACTGGCGGTTTTGTCGCCGTCCGCGTTACGGATGAAGGAAGCGGTATCGCGCAGGACACGCTGGAAAAGATTTTCGAGCCGTTCTTCACCACCAAGGGGCTGAACAAGGGAACGGGTCTCGGCCTCAGCCAGGTACATGGCTTTGCCAAACAGTCCGGTGGCGAAGTCGATGTAAGCAGCGAGGTCGGTCGCGGCACCGCATTCACCCTGTATCTTCCACTGGCTCAAACCAGCCGGGAGCAGTTTTCGGCTTCACACAGCATACGCGATCATCGACTCCCGACCACACGGGTGCTGCTGGTCGAGGACAATGAAGCCGTCGGCCAGTTCGCCCGTGGCCTGCTGGAGGAGTTGGGGCAGATCGTCACATGGGTGCAGAACGGCGAAGCAGCGCTCGAACTGCTTGCCGCGGCGCGTGACAAGATCGACCTGGTGTTCACCGACGTGATCATGCCCGGCATCAACGGTCTCGATCTCGCAAGGCACATTGCCGAGCGATGGCCCGATCTCGAGGTGGTTCTGACGACGGGCTATAGTCACGTCCTTGCCGAGGACAGCGACCACGGCTTCCCGCTCTTGCGCAAACCGTATTCGGTCCAGCAACTCGTCGGCATCCTGGGATCACCGCACCCGCAATCGTCAGATAGTTCCTTATAATTCCCGCTGACGGGGTCATCCCGTATGATAGATCGACAGGATCGCACCTATCCCGGCGCGATCCTGTCAGACGAGTTTATCTTTAGGCACAAGCTTCTTATTTTGCGTCGCCACCTTTGACGCCGATGACGGGGACGTCGATCGTCGCCTTACGGGTTTCGACCTTCGGAACGTCAACCGTCGTGGATTTCGTTCCGACAACGAGCTCCTTGGACTTCACGTTGACATCGGGAAGAGCCCCTCCCTTTGCTGACATTTTTACCGTTGGAAGGGCTCCCTCCTTGACGTTCGCGGACCAGAAGCCAGTAGCAAATAATAGCCCCACGACGACCGCCGCGATAAGCACAATCGCGAGGATTATGCGCCCGCCGGAGCTGCTCTTACGGGTGTAAACGTCGTTTACGTCTGCTTCGTTGCGATATTCAGCCATTGCGTCCTCCCATTTAGACTGTTCTGAAACCTTCGATGGCAAAGGTTTGTTCCGGCGTAACAACGGCTGCGGGTCTGGACCCGCGCACGTGCGCCGCCAGCGATGAGGATCCGGGCGGAACATTGAGAATAATCAATGTTCCCGCGCTTTCCAATCGGGCTGAGCAGTGAGACGGCCGGTAACGATCGACGGTTGGGTCAGGGCTGCCCCTTGCCCCCGCCGGCACCGTAGATATTCCCGGTTGTGTAGCTGCTGTCGGCTTCGGCAAGGCGCACATAGATACCGGCCAACTCGGCAGGCTGCCCGGGTCGCGCCAGTGCCGTGTCGCCGCCGAACTGTTCGAGCTTTTCCATCGTCGCGCCACCGCTGACCTGCAGCGGCGTCCAGATCGGGCCCGGGGCAACGCCGTTGACGCGAATGCCCTTCGGTCCAAGCTGCTTGGCCAGCGACTTCACGTAATTCATCGTCGCCGCCTTGGTCTGGGCATAGTCGTACAGGTCGGGAGAGGGATCATAGGCCTGTTCGGAGGTGGTTCCGATAATCGCCGCCCCGGGTCTCAAATGGGGCAATGCCGCTTTGATCATCCAGAACGGTGCATAGATGTTGGTCTTCATCGTCCAGTCGAATTGCTCGGTCGAGATATCGAGGATCGAAGCGTGCGCTTGCTGACGTCCCGCGTTCAGGACGAGGATGTCGAGACCGCCGAGTTCGCGGACGGCATCGGCAATAAGCTTTTTGCAAAACTGTTCATCTCGTAGGTCACCGGGCAGCGCCACACCCTTTCGACCCGTATTGGCGATCAGGTCGATAACCTCGCGCGCGTCGGCTTCTTCGGCGGGAAAATAGTTGATGGCGACGTCGGCACCTTCGCGCGCATAGGCGATGGCGGCAGCGCGGCCCATGCCGGAATCGCCGCCGGTAATCAGTGCCTTGCGACCGGCAAGACGACCGGACCCCCGATAGCTCGTCTCGCCATGATCGGGACGCGGGTTCATCTTGCTGGCGAGGCCCGGCCACGGCTGTGACTGGCGCTGAAACGGGGGCTTCGGGAACTTCGTTGTCGGGTCGGACATCGCGACCCCTCCGCCCGGTCCGGCCGCTTGCGCCTTTGCACCGTCGCCCGAGCCGATTGCCGCCGCCGCCACGCCAACTGCGCCGCCGCGCACCACCGATCGCCTCGAAATCTGATCGCCCATCTCATCTTCCTCAATGATATCAGGCAAGAACACTCGAGGTTCGATCTCGTTCAATGTAATTGATTTTAAACTGAATATCGAAAGACCCGACGGGTCTAATCCTCGGGCGCCGCGAGTATCTGGCGGTCCTTGATCCCACTCAGGCGTTCAACCGGCCTTAGCATGAGTCCCATCTATGATCTGGGCCGTCGCCGCTAGAAACCTGATCGACCACTGTTTCGCGATGCCCATAAAAGAAAGCGACCGAACGCGCTTAGACAGCTCCAGCCATCTTGATTGCCAGTTTGCTGTGATCGTTCCGCGGCAGACCAGTCCCTCCGCGGACAATCTGCTGCTGCAAGATCGACAGAATGCGCCGGGACAAGGGAAGCTGACGGGCTTGCTGACATGACATATCCTGCGTGGTGTTCTGCAAAAGACGTCGCCCTCCCTCCAAAGCCGCAGCGACCGGGGAAATTTTGTTATCTACCCCGGTATCCTAAAAGCTCCTGCTCACCGCCACCCGAAATGAACGGGGACGAAGCGGGGTTCGCTGGTCACCGGACGCAAAGCCGAAAGGATTGCCGAACGAAAAGCGATTGCCACGAACGTCGCCGAGATTATCGATGCCAAGCGATATCTCGGTCTTGTCCAAAACATATATCACGGCGACGGAGCTTGTCAGATATCGCCCTTGAGAAAGCGCAAACGGGGTGCCGATCCCGAGCTTCGACGGGCCAACATAGCGGATCGTACCGATAACATTGACTGCGTGCGTGCTGGATAGAGGCAACGAATAGGCTGCGGAAAGCCGGGCTCCCGTTGCAGCGACGTCGGGCAGATCGCGATCTCGCGATGTGTTGAACGCTGGCACCGGGTCCGATAGCGCGCTCGAGTTCACAAACAGGGCACCGTCTATGACCAAACGAGGCAGAGGTGATATTCCTCCTTGGGCTTCGAGCCCCAGGACATAGCCATCGCCTAGGTTCGTCGTATAGATCAGCCCGGCCTTGTCGATAAGATCGGCCTGGATGTTGGTCCAATGCGCGTAAGACAGGGTGCCATTCAGCCATGCCCGGGTCGTCTCCCTGCTGCCGGCCCGAAAACCCAGTTCGACCGCCCACAGCGTATCGGCCTGAAATCTATGGGACGTGGTGCGGTTATCCAGCGCAGAGACGGCGAGACCACCCGAACGCGCACCTTGCTGGAAGCGCCCGAAAACCAGCAGCCTGTCACCCGCGTGCCAGCCGACCCCCAGTGATGGCGACAGGCGAACATCAACACGCGAAGGTTCGGTAACATCCCCCTGCGCTCGTTGGAGAAGCGCGCCCTCGGACCGGGTGACCTCAGCGCGCGCCCCCGCCGAAAACTCAAACTTGCAATTCGGACAATAGGTAGCTTGACCGAAGATGGAAACCTGCTCGATCTGGTTCTCGACCCCGTTCCCCACCATCAATCCGGACGGGATGCCGATCGCGGTCGTGAATCGGTTCCTGTCGTAGAGGCCAGCCAAACCCGCCACCCACGCCAGACTTTTCGTATTGGCGGAGACGCGGGTCTCATGCGCGATCAGCGTGATATGGCTTTGTTCGTCATATCGGGACGCGGGCGTAGCCGGATTGTTCGGCGTGGCGTCGAATGTCGTGGTGATGTCATGTCTGACAATCGAGGTGGTCGATGTCAGCGAAACCGAACCGACAGCGTGCGTCAGCGTGACATAGCCGAGACGAAAGTCGTTATCGAAAGGTTGCGCGATCCTCGT
>JAQGKX010000124.1 GCA_028289885.1 Sphingomonadales bacterium | reverse complement strand
TCTATATCCTCTTAACCAATTGCCCGTCAGTAAGGTTCCAACGGACACGCAAGGGGCTTTTAATAGTGCGGTTTTTGGCACCGATTATCGGAATGAGCGTTTTTGTGCTCTCGATCCTGACACCAGCCCCTGCCCATGCTCAATTCTATCAGTGCGTCACTTATGCACGCGACGTCACCGGCGTCGACATTCGCGGCAACGCCAATACGTGGTGGGGTCAGGCAGAGGGTAAATACCAGCGTGGCAAGGCTCCCAAGGCCGGAGCCATCCTTGCGTTCAAATCGATGCGGGGAATGCCTGCGGGCCACGTCGCCGTCGTCGCACATGTCATCAACGACCGCGAAGTCCTGCTCGATCATGCCAACTGGTCGAGCCGCGGCCGCGTCGAACACGGCGTTCGCGCAGTCGATGTCTCGCCCGAGGGCGACTGGAGCCAGGTTCGCGTCTGGTATGCCGGGATCGGCGATCTTGGAACGCGCACCAACCGGACGTTCGGATTTATCTATCCCGACAGTCGCCCTACGCCGGTCTATGCCGATGCGACCCCCCGTAAAGCGCACGGGTCGTTGGTGAGCCAGGATGTCATCCAGCTGGCAATGCTTGAACGCTAAGGGTTTAGCGACGGGCTGACCCCGCCGCTGCCAATCTTACTTATTCTGAAGTTTTCGCAGCATCGGCTTGAGCCACGCCCTCGCTTGCATCGTCAGCGGACTTGCCGGCGTCGAGAAACCAGACTTCAACCTCACCGTTCAGCTTCACCGTCAGGGAATTGCCCTTGCGGTCCACCTTCTTGCCGAGCGCAACACGGATCCAACCCTCGCTGATGCAATATTCGTCGACGTCGGTCCGCTCCGAACCCTTGAAACGCACACCGATGCCACGCTCAAGCAAGGCCGCATCGTGGAAAGGGCTTGCGGGATTGATGGCGAGGTGATCGGGAGGTGTATCTGTCATATCTGCGCCATGCCCGTGAACCGGCTTCGATTCAACCGCTTCCGCTTGTGCTGGCTTGGATATTGTTCAGCGCAACAGGCCTGCCGCACGCAGAGCATCGTCAATCACCTTACCTACTCCTGCGGCGGCTGGTCTGGTCGTCCTGATCGCTTGCCGGACTGGCTTGGTAACAGACGGCTTGGATGTCGCTGGAGGTCGCGACTTCTTCGCAGGCTTTGCCGGATCTGCCAGATTCCAGAATGCCGCGATGTGGCGCGTCGAGGCGATCCCGACGTCGAGCATATAGGGCCCGCTGATGCCGCCACCGTTCTCGCTAGCCGGGTCGAGCGGGGTGCCATGACCCATGCCCGCGATGCGATAATCCTCGATCACCGCATGACCGTCACCGTCGTTCCAGACCCGCCGGGGATGACCATCGACCATTTCTTGCATCGTCGGCTCGGGCGGAAGGTCGTGCAGCACGCGCCACTGGTCGATCAGCAAGGCAGCGTTCGTATGATCGACGGTGCGGTCGGCGCTGCCCTGCCATACCGAAAGCGTGGGCCACGGACCCTTGTGATCCGATGCTTTACGAACGAGCGCGCCAAGGGCAGCAGCATCAGGCGAACCACCCCCGCGCATCCGATCGAAGGCGGCGTGCATCGTCGTGGCCGCACCGTAAGGCAGTCCCGCGATGACCGCCCCACCGGCAAATACATCCGGGTAGGTCGCCAGCATGACCGCCGTCATCGCGCCACCAGCAGAGAGGCCGGTCACGAAAACCCGCGCCGGGTCGAGGCCGTGGTCGGTAATCATCCTCGCGACCATCTGGCGGATCGATAGCGCCTCTCCGCCGTCTCGTTTTATGTCTTCGGGTACGAACCAGTTGAAGCAGAGGTTGGCGTTATTCGACCGTCGCTGCTCAGGATAAAGCACCGCAAACCCGTGAAGGTCGGCGAGGGCGGACCATCCGGCGCCCTGGTCATAGGCCGCCGCCGTCTGGGTGCATCCATGCAACACGACAACCAGCGGCGCATTGCCCGGTAGATCGGCGGGCACATAGGTGCGCGCTCGTAATGCTCCGGGGTCCGATCCGAAATCGACGATGTCGCTTAACCGGTCCGACGCCCGCGCATTGGGGACGGGCGACTCCAGGCCACGAAAATTCGAAAGCCGGGCGATCGTGTCCGACAGGTTACGCATCGAAAGTCTCCGCGAATGCATCCCCAAACGGGAGGCTCCCACACTTCAACGCCTACCTTAGCCTATCTGTTGCTGCACCGCACAATAAATAATGCTTAATGCACGAATCTCGCGACAACGTCCCGATATGAACGACTGACCTTCACCTGCGCGCCCGAATCCAGCACGAGGAAACACTCGCCGTTGGTGTGCGGCTTGACCTGCTTGACGAGGTCGAGATTGACGATGGTCGAACGATGGATACGCTGAAAACGGCGCGGGTCGAGACGACGTTCGAGATCCTTCATCGTTTCGCGCAGGATCAGCGTGTTGTCGCCGGTGTAGATGCACATATAATCACCAGCCGCATCGATGCGTTCGATCGTATCGACATCGACACGGAAAATCTGGCCGCGATCCTTGATATTGATAAGCTTTTCAAAGCGATTCGCCGCCGGCCCGTCACTATCGGCCATTTCCTCGGCAGCATCGGGCGCGTGTTCGGTCAGCGCTTCCATCAGGCGACCGGCTTCCTCGACACCCTTTTTCTCGGCGAGGCGCTGGCGAACGCGGTCGAGCGTGTCGGCGAGGCGCGCTTCCTCGACAGGCTTCATCAGATAATCGGTCGCCTGCGCCTCGAACGCGCGAATCGCGTGGTCCGAATAGGCGGTGACGAACACGAACAGCGGCGGTTCGACTTCCATCAACCCCGACACGACCGAAAATCCGTCGAAACCGGGCATCTGAATGTCCAGAAACACGAGGTCGGGTTTGTTCGTCTTGATCGACCGGATCGCCTCACGCCCGTTCATGCAAGTGTCGACGATTTCCACGTCGGGATGGTTGGCGAGCCGCAGCTCCAGCCCCTGTATTGCCAGTTTTTCGTCATCGACGAGGATTGCTCGGATTGTCATGCGACCTCTTGGCTTGCGTCTTCAGTCAGGAACGGGATCTCGACCGTAACGATAAACCCGCCATCAAGTTGATTACGTGCATCGAAACGGTGATCGGGTCCATAGGCCTGCGCCAGCCGGTCTCGAATATTGGCCAGTCCGACGCCTGTTGAATAGCTGGGGCGGACACCGCCATCATTCAAGCCCGGCCCGGTATCGGACACGGTGATCTGCACCCGTTCGCCGACCAGCCGCGCAGTGACCGCAATTTCGGCACCTTCTTCCATCGGTGTAACTGCGTATTTGATGCCGTTTTCGACGAGGGGTTGTAACAGCAGCGACGGAATGCGCGCGCGGGCGGCCATTGGATCGAGATCAAAGGTCGCGCGCAGCCGCTCCTCGAAGCGCATCTTTTCAATGTCGAGATACAGTTTCAACGTCTCGAATTCCTGGTCGAGCGTGACCTGAAACTGCGGTTCGTTGACCAAAGTATAACGCAGGAAGGACGACAGGCGGCTGAGCATGGCGTTCGCGCGGTCGGTCTGTTTCAGCAGGACGAGCGTCGAAATGGAATTGAGTGTGTTGAACAGGAAATGCGGATTGAGTTGATACCGCAGCATAGCAAGCTGCGCGGACGACGCGGCCCCCTCCAGCTTCAGCAACTGGACACGTTGGTCCTCGGCGATGAGAAAGAAGTTGATACCGTAATATAATGCCGACCATGCCCCAAGCAGCAGGCCGTCGATCAGGACCGAAGCGAGCAGCAGCGCCCCTTCGAACGTGCCGCCACGATTGACCATCGAGAATACAAACGCATCGATAACCGAATAGGCCGCGACCGCCAGCCCCACCGCGCCGAGCGATCCCGTCCAGATGATGATCGGCGATTTGCGGATCAGCAACCGGAACGCGGCGGCGATGACGAGGGTGAGAGAATAGCCGGTCGCCGTCGAAACCAGCACAGGGATGAAGAATGAGATGCTCATCCCGTTGGCGACGCCCTGTGCCGCGCGAAGCAGCAGATAGCCGCTCCACCCTGCACCCTGAAGCATCCAGAATGCGCGATTCTTGTCGTCGAAAATGGTTTGCGGGCGGGGTTGAACGGTGGCCATCGCGGCGACGCTAGCGTTTTCGTGCGGTGGGGGGAACCGTCGAGAGCTGGATAACGGACACAGATGAAAACCGCCGTCCCTCGAACAAGGGACGGCGGCCGGAGTTTGCTGGCAATCGTATTAGAAGCTGATGCGTGCGCCGATACGGATCGCATAGAGCGACGAACCGTTTGCCGTGACCAGCTGATCGGCGAGAATATTGGCCGGTGTCGGTGACGAATATTGGTACTGGGCGCAGGTGTTCGTCGGAGACGCGACGCACGTCACCCGAACCAGCGACTTGTTGTAGTTGAAGGTCGAACGCAGTTGCTGACCCCATTTGCTGTTGATCAGGTTGGTCAGGTTTTCGACATCGCCGAACACGGTGAACTTGCTGCCCAACGGCAATGGCAATTCCTGTTCGATGTGAAGGTCGATCTTCGTAAAGGCCTTCGACCGGAATGCATTGCGGGGGGCAATCTTGCCACGATAGGCGGCAAGTCCGCTTCCTGTGATGGCCGCTTCGACTGCGGCCTGCGTGGCAACGGTGTCATAAGTAACCAACGGGTCGTTTACGGTCGGCACATAGAACAGGTAACGCGACGTCGTGTCCGGGCTGGAAGTGCTGGCACCGTTCGTGGTCCCGAACACGCTGCTACGGTTCCCCGTTGCATCGCGGAATGTATAGCTGAACGGTGATCCGGCCCGTGTTTCCCCAAACAGGTTGAAGCGCGTGTGGTTATCCCCGAACAAGGCGCGGTCGAACCCGATGCCATATTTAAACGACCATTTTACCTGATCGTTCGAGGGGCCATAGGCGACCACGTTCGGATCGAGATATGCTCCATTTGCGTAGTTGGAGGTCGCCACGGATGACGTGCCGGGGTTCTGATCCTTCACATCCTGTCGTGTGTAGCTGCCAAAGGCGCTCAGACCGAAGTCGAACGATTTTGCGACCCGGACGACGCCGACATAGCTGCGCCCCTTCTTTGAGTTGGTCAGCAGGATGTCGCTGTTGCCGTCGGTACTGGCGACGCCCGGGATGGCATTCTGGTAACGCTGGCGGCCATCGGGGGTCAGTGATCCGGCCACCGGAATGGACCGTATATCGGTAAAGAGAACCTGATCGCGGACTTTCGAATAAAAGAGGTCGGCGCCAAAGCTCCATCCGTCGCCGAGTGGGCCGAGGTTGGCACGATAATCCGCCGACAACGTCGCCCGGAACTGCGAAGGCAGTTTGAAGTTCGGGTCGAGAGCCGCCGTGCTGGTGCGGTTGTTGAGCACGGTCTGCGATCCGGCGGATGGCGAAATCTGCGAGATGCTGACGTTGTTCAGGATCGATTGTCCATTGGCATTTGTCGTGGTCGTACCGTTGACCTGATAAAAGCCGCCGTTGGTAAGAACTGCGCTCAGGCCGTTTTGCAACACGCCGCTGTTGGCAAAGCTGTTCGACACATAGACGTCGGGTGTGCCGCCGCCAAAGATGCCGCCGCCGCCGCGAATGCTGACGCGAGGTGCCGGATGGAAATCGAATCCGATGCGCGGCTGGAACAGGCCAAGGCCGTTGATATAGCTGGTGTTGCTATAGCCATAACGCGACTGGAAGAACGGGTTGGCCGCAGGACGGCTTCCGCCCCCGAACAAGTCATACCGTGCGCCGTAGGACACATCGAGTATGTCGTTGACGCGCCAGTCATCCTGAACACCGAACGTGTAAGTCTGGTATTTGAAACTGGCGGCGGCATCCTGCTGATTGAGCGAAACGGCATTGCTATAGGTGAAGCTCTGCGCGTTGCCCGCCTGATAGTCGGCAATCGAGTCGAAATAATAAGTGCCGTTCCCGGGGCTGACGAACAGGTTGAACGTGTCTACGTTCTGGTAATCGACCAGCAGGCGAAGGTTATGATCGTTCAGCGATAATCGGGTGACGAACGAGCCACCCCAGGTTTTCGTGCGGAGCACATTGAACTGGCTTGGTCCACCGGGTCCGATCAGCACGCTGGGCGTGCCGGCGGGGCAGGTGCCCGACAGGCTGGTGGACGTGGACGAGCCAGGGACGTTCGACCGATCCGATGTCGGTGCCGTGCAGATCGTGAACTGCGCGCCATTGGCGAGCAGCGGAACCTGGCCGCTCTTATAGTCCTTGTACAGCACGCGTGCTTCGGTCGAAAATGACGACGACCATTGCGAGTTCAACTGGAAAATACCGGCGTGAACGCGATTGGGCTTGGTATAGGCATTCGATTCGAGGCCAAGCGAGGTCGTGCTATTCGTCGTCGCGGTGATCAACGCGTCCTTGGTGTAGATATAGGTCAGCGAAGCACGCTGGGTATCGGAGATATTGGCATCGAGCTTTGCAACGAGACGATCGTCCTTGTCTCCATTGCCCTGCAGCACGCCGCCGGCATCGTAATTATACCGGGACTTGGCAATGCCGACGATCTGGCTGACGATCGCGTCGGTCACGCCCGGGACCGGCGAACCGGCGTTGGTTTCGACGGTACCCGACGGCACCGGTCGGCTTGCACGAACGCGTTCGCCCGCCACCATGAAGAACAATCTGTCGGCAATGATAGGGCCCGAAATCTCGGCACCGAAATCGCGGTCCTTGAACTTTGGCGAGGTGATGATGCCGGTGGGGTTCGTGATATATGGCTTGGTCCGCGACCCGATCAGTCCATCCGAACTATAGGTATAGAATGCGGTCCCGTGGAATTCGTTCGTTCCCGACTTCAGGATTGCGTTGACCGTGCCACCCTGGAAAAAGCCGTCGCGCACGTCGTATGGCGCGATCTTGGTCTGGAACTGTTCGATGGCGTCCAGAGGCACGGGGCCGCGACGCGAGGGGAGTCCGTCGGGGTTCAGGCCAAAGCCGTCGGTGATTGGCACACCATCGATGGTAAAGCGGTTGTAGCGCGCATTCTGGCCCGCAAAGCTGACATTCCGGCCGCTGGTGCTGCTCGTGTCGAGCGTTGCAAACGGATCGCGACGCATCAGATCGCGGATATCGCGGTTGATGCTGGCGACTTGCGAAATCTGCGCACTGCTGAGGACAGTGGCAGGCCCCTTGGACACGGTTCCCGCCTTGGTGACTTTGGATGCGGTCACGACGATGTCAGGCCCACTGCTCGCAATTTCGATCGGCAGGTTAAATGACTGTCCTGCAACGGTATAGACGTCCGTCACCGAAGTGCCATTGACCGCCACGGTGAATGGTCCACCGACCCGAAGGCCGTTGATGTTGAATCCGCCGTCCGCGCCGGTCTTCGAGGATGATCGGGTGCCAGACGGGACGTGTGTGACCACGACATCGGCGCCTGCAACGGGCGTTCCTGCGTCGGTGACGGAACCCTGGATCGATGATGTGGTTTCCTGTGCGCCTGCAATGCCCGGCGCGACCAGTGTCAAAACCGCAAAACCAGGAATCGCGAGCGCAAACAGCGCTACGCTCGAAAAGAGCTTCTGTTTCTTCATGCCGATACCCCCAAGCTGACGATTAAGACGCTTTAACTGCGCCATGTGATCGCCCTTGAAGGTCTTCTGTTGCGGGAGAATGACAGTCGCAATGCCTAGATGGGTTGCAACATGAAACTATTTTTGTGCGTTGCAAAAAAGCCACGCTTTGTACTGCTAGTGGCCTCCGGAAGGTGCCGCACCGGGCTTTGGTTTCGGTGCGATCCATACAACCATCATTGCCACCACGAACACCGTGGTTGCCACCATAAACACATGGATCATCCCCAGCGTCGATGCCTGCACTTCGACCAGACGATCAAGCGTAGCCCGCGCCTGTTCAAAGCTCATCCCCCCTTGCTGCAGCGTCGCGACCGTGCCTGCCGGGTTGTTCAGCGACGGCACGATCTCGGCCCGCGATATGCGCGACGCGTCGTCCCAGGCGGTCGTCGCCAATGCGGTTCCGATCGCCCCCGACAGCGTCCGCATGAAGCTCATCAGCCCGGCTGCCGATACCGTTTCACTCGGCTCGACGCTGGCGAGTATCAACGAGGTTAGCCCGATGAAAAAGAAAGGCATGCCCGCGCCCTGGAATAGTTGCGGCAGCGAAAGCGTCCAATAATCGGCACCCGACGTCCATCCCGCGCGCGCCAGCGAAAATATTGCCAGCCAAAGGATCCCCGCACTCACCGTATAGCGTAAATCCCATTTCGTGAGCAGCCTTGCGGCGAAGGGGGAGAGTATCACCGCAAATACCCCCGTCCAGGCGACGGTGTACCCTGAATAGGTCGCCGTATAGCCGACGACCTGCTGCAGCCAGAGGGGGGTTAGCACGACGGTCGCAAAATAAGCCCCGAAAGCAAGCGAGATCGCCAACGTCCCTGCCGTGAAGCCGCGATGCCGGAAGACGCGTATGTCGACGATCGGATTGTCGGTGGTCAGTTCCCAGATCACGAATGCGGCAAAACCGATCACGGCAATGATCGCCAGCGCCACGATATAGGACGAACCGAACCAATCGTTCTCGCGTCCAGTATCGAGCATGACCTGAAATGCTCCGACGAATAGGACGAGCAGCAACAATCCACCGAGATCGAAGCGGCGTTTCACGATTATGGTCTCGAAAGGCGTGACCAGTCGCGTAACGCCGAATATCGAAATCGCGACGACCGGCAGGTTGATGAAGAAAATCCACGGCCACGACCAGTTGTCGCTGATCAGGCCACCGAGGATCGGCCCGAGGATCGGGGCGGACGTCGTTGTCATCGCCCATATCCCAAGTCCCACGGCAGCCTTGTTCTTGGGAAATATGCGCATCAGCAACGTCTGCGATAGTGGCATCAACGGGCCGCCCGACAATCCCTGCATGATACGAAATGCGATGAGCATCCCGAGCGTTCCGGAAATGCCGCACAGGAAGGAAAATAGCGCAAAGCCGCACAGCGAGATTACGAACCAGCGCACGCTGCCGAACCGCGCCGACAACCAGCCGGTTAACGGTACGCTGATCGCATCGGCGACCGCATAGCTGGTGATGACCCATGTCCCCTGGGTCGGCGACACGGCGAGACCACCGGCGATATGCGGCACCGACACGTTCGCGATTGTCGTGTCGAGGACGACGACGAAATTAGCGAGCGCGAGCGAAAACGCCGCCAGCAAGAGCTTGGTGCCCTTTAGGGGCTCGACCTCTTCGGGCGCACCAGCCATGATTATTGCCCCGCCACGCTTATTGACCCCGCCACGCTATTGACCCCGATTGTCTTCCCGGGTGTCGCCACCACGCGTGTCGATCGTGGCGTCCATCGACAGGCCGACACGCAGTGGATGGTCGCGCAATTCGCGCGGGTCGAGCGTCACCCGAACGGGCAGGCGCTGGACGACCTTGATCCAGTTGCCCGTCGCGTTCTGGGCGGGAATTAGCGAGAATGCCGCACCGGTTCCGCCAGCGTATCCCGACACGCGGCCATGATAGACGACATCGCCACCATAAAAGTCGGAGGACAGTTCGACCGGCTGGCCGATCTTGACCTTGCTGAACTGGCTTTCCTTGAAATTGGCGTCGACATAGACTTGCGCGAGTGGAACCAGTGTCATGATCGGAGCACCGGCCGCGACCCGTTGCCCGACCTGAACCTGTCGATTGGTTACGATACCGTCGATCGGTGCGCGGATCACCGTGCGCGACAGGTCGAGCATCGCCTTGTCGAGGCGCGCCTTCGCCGACGCGACATCGGGCGTGGTCGATATCGAGGTTCCACGCGTCAGGGCTTCGGTGGCAACGACGTCGCTCTGTGCCGAGGTGCGGGTTGCCTGCGCGGTGACGATGCCCGCCGCCGCCAGGTCGCGAGCGGCCCGCGCAGCCGCGAACGCGGCACGGGCAGAGGACAGTTCCTCACCCGAAACCGCACCGCTGCCGATCAGGGCTTCGCGTCGGGCGAGGTCGATACGCGCGCGTTCCAATTGCGCGGCGGCATCGGCAGCCTTGGCGCGCGCCTGTGCGATATCGGCACCGCGCGCCTGAACCTGGGCGCGGGCAGTTCCGACATTGGCCGTTGCCTGGCCGAATTTCTGTTGCGCGGCAAACAGCGCGGCTTTTGCCGTGGCGACATCGACCTTTGCGTCGGCATCGTCGATCACGACCAGTATATCGCCCTTGTGGACGACTTGCGTGCCGCCCACGCGAACTTCCTTGACTGCGCCTGCAACCAGTGGCGTCACTTGCGCGGTGTCGGCTCCGACATAGGCGTTGTCCGTGTGGACGCGACCGGCCTGCGTCAGGAAATACCAGGCCCCCCACAGGATCGCGACGACCAGTACGACCGCCCCGAGGATGAGGAACAGTTTCTTACGCTTGGCCGATTTGTCGGCCGATGATGCCTCGTTGGTCATGTCCGCCGAGTCCTCTGCGACGATTTCGTTCGGGTTTGCGTCGGCCATTATCTGGCTCCTGATGATATATTTATGTTTCGATAGCCGCCGCCGAGCGCACGGATCAGCGCAATGTCGAGCGTCAGGCGGCGCGCCTCGAGATCGGCGACCGCGCGCCTGCTGATCAGCACGGCGTCGTCACCGTTCAGCACGGGAAGTTGATTCGACAGGCCGCCACGATAGCGAATGGACGCAATCTTGCGGGCCTCTTCCGCCGCAGCGAGCGCCTGGCGTTGTTCGTTCAGCCGCACGTCGGTCGCTTGACGGCTCGTTATGGCATCGGCGGTTTCGCGCAACGCGTTGATCAACGTCGAATCGTAGCGCGCAACGGCTTCGTCATAGTCCGCGCGCGCGCCGCGATAGCGCCCCGCGAGACGCCCGCCGTCAAAGATCGGAAGGCTGAACGCCGCACCGCCATTGCCATAGCTGGATTCGCTGTTGAACAACTGGCCCAAGCCGAGCGATTGCAAGCCAACGACCGCCGACAGATTGATGTTGGGATAGAAATCAGCCTTGGCCACCTTGATGCGCTTGGCCGCAGCCTCTGCGCGAAGCCGTGCCGCGACGATGTCGGGCCGGCGTCCGATCAGGTCAACTCCGGCATTGGCAGGGACGCCAGCGGGAGCATCGCGCAGAATTGGGCGCGCAATCGTCAGGCCCCTGTCCGGTCCTGCTCCGACCAGCGCCGCGATCCGATGCTGCGTCAGGGCGATTGCCTCATCCAGCGCGGCAATGTCGGCACGCGCGGCGGGCACGCGCGACTCCGCCTGCCGCAAGCTGCCCCGCGTATCGACGCCCACGGCAACGCGCTGCGACGTCAGGTCAACGGTCGACTGGCGCACTTTCAGGGCATCGACCGCGACATCGCGCTGTACGTGATATTGCGAGAGTTCGGCATAGGCCGATGCGATGTTGGTGCTCAACATCAGCCGCGCCTGTTCAAAATCGACCCGCGCCGCTTCCGCTTCTGACGTGGCCGCCGCGAGAGCGGCACGATCCCTGCCCCAGAGGTCGAGGTTAAACTGAAAACTGCCAGTCAACCGACCGGTGTCCTGTATTCCCTTGGGAACGAACTCGGGCGGTATCCCAAGATTATAACTTTGCTTGTTGCCGCCAACCACGCCATCGACCGTGGCACTTGGCAATAGGGCGGCACCCGCCTGTTGCGACAGGGCCTCCGCCGAGCGGATCCGTGCCATCGCGACGGCAACATCGGGCGAATCCTTGATTGCCTCGTTGATCAACCGCCCAAGCGCCGGATCGCCCATCGCATCCCACCAGTTTGCAGCAGGCCAGTTCGATCGGGGTCCGCGCAAACTTTCAATCGATCCGAGCGTTCCCGACGCACGGAGCTTTGGTGCCTGACCAAGATGGGGCACAGTTGCGCACCCGCTCAAAAGCGCAATCAATCCCGCATTTAAAATTAGCGAACGCATAACAAGACCGTACTGATTGGTACAAAAATCGGATGGGCGGCCATTTGCGCGAATCGGAACAGTTGTCAATCGCAATGATACTTGCTAGTACAAACACCATGGCAACAGCAGTAGCTCCACCACCCAGTATGCAGGATCAACGCCGCGAGGCGTTTGTGGCCGCAGCCCGTAACGCTTTTTTCCAGAACGGCTATGCCGGCACGACAATGTCTGCGATCTCGGCTCGGGTTGGTGGGTCAAAAACGACGCTGTGGACCTATTTCCCATCGAAGGAAGATTTGTTCACCGCCGTAATCGATGACATCGTGGAACATTATGGCTGCGCACTGTCCGTTGAACTGTCGCTCGATGCGCCGGTGGCCGACGTACTCGAACATTTCGCGGCCGCAATGCTTTCCACCATGTTGTCACCGCCGATCATAAGTCTGCATCGTGTCGTGACGGGTGAGGTGGGCCGTTTCCCGGAACTGGGACGTCTGTTCTACGAACGCGGACCAAAACGGGGCAAGGCTCGACTGGCCGACTATATGGGCAGGGTCATGGCCGATGGACGTCTGCGCAGCGGCGATCCCGCTCTCGCCTCACGCCAGTTTGCCGCAATGTGCCAGGCGCACTCGTTCCAGCTTGCGCTTTACGGCATTGAGGCACCCAGCCCCGACACCGTGGCTCGCGATATTACGGCCGCCGTCGATAGTTTCCTGCGGGCATGGGGCCCCGACGAAGCCTAAACGTCGTCGCCCATGCGAAGCGCCGCGATGAATGCCTCCTGCGGGATGCTGACGCTGCCATATTCGCGCATCCGCTTCTTGCCCTCTTTCTGCTTGTCGAGCAGTTTCTTCTTGCGGCTGATGTCGCCGCCATAGCATTTCGCGGTGACATCCTTGCGCATCGCGGCGATGGTTTCGCGCGCGATGACCTTGCCGCCGATGGCAGCCTGAATCGGAATCTTGAACAGATGGCGCGGGATCAGGTCCTTCAGTCGTTCGCACATGCCGCGACCGCGAGCTTCGGCGGTGCCACGGTGGACGATCATGCTGAGCGCATCGACGGGTTCGGCATTGACCATGATGTTCATCTTCACAAGGTCGCCCTCGCGGTGGCCGATCTGGTGATAATCGAAGCTGGCGTAACCGCGTGAGATCGACTTTAGCCGGTCGTAGAAATCGAACACGACTTCGTTAAGCGGCAGTTCGTAAGTCACCTGTGCGCGACCGCCGACGTAGGTCAAATTCTTCTGGATGCCGCGACGATCCTGACAGAGCTTCAGGATCGACCCGAGATATTCATCGGGCACATATATCACCGCCTCGATCCACGGCTCCTCGATAAAGTCGATCCGGCTCGCATCAGGCATATCGGCGGGATTGTGGAGTTCGATGATCCCCCCGCCATGGTTCATGTGAATTTCGTAAATGACGCTCGGCGCGGTGGTGATCAGGTCAAGATCATATTCGCGGGTCAGCCGTTCCTGGATGATCTCCAGATGGAGCAGCCCAAGGAACCCGCAGCGAAAACCGAAGCCGAGTGCCGCGCTGCTCTCGGTCTCGAAGCTGAAACTGGCGTCATTCAGTCGCAGCTTGCTGATGCTTTCACGCAGTTTTTCGAAGTCGTTGGCATCGACCGGGAACAGGCCGCAGAACACGACCGGCTGAACTTCCTTGAAGCCAGGTAGCGCCTCCAGAGCAGGCCGCTTCGCATCGGTGATCGTGTCACCGACGCGGGTCTGCGCCACTTCCTTGATCTGTGCGGTGATGAACCCGATCTCGCCCGCTGCGAGTTCGGGCAGGATCTCCATCTTTGGCCGCATGCACCCGACACGATCGACCAAATGCTTGGTCCCTGCCGCCATGAACTGGATTTCCTGCCCCTTGCGAAGAACCCCGTCGATCACGCGAATCAGGATGACGACGCCGAGGTAGGGATCGTACCAGCTGTCGACCAGCATCGCCTTCAACGGCCCGTCACGGTCGCCCTTTGGCGGCGGGATGCGCTCGACGATCGCGTCCAATACTTCCTCGATGCCGATGCCCGACTTGGCCGATGTCATCACCGCGCGCGATGCGTCCAGCCCGATGACCTCCTCGATCTCCTTGCGGACCATTTCAGGTTCCGCGGCGGGCAAATCGATCTTGTTGATAACCGGCACGATCTCATGGTCATGCTCGATCGACTGATACACGTTGGCGAGCGTTTGCGCCTCGACACCCTGCGCCGCGTCAACCACCAGCAATGCGCCTTCGCACGCGGCAAGACTCCGGCTGACCTCATAGGCGAAATCGACATGGCCCGGCGTGTCCATCAGGTTAAGCTCATAGCCCTTCCATTCCAGCCGGACGGTCTGCGCCTTGATCGTGATGCCGCGCTCTTTCTCGATATCCATGTTATCAAGCACTTGCGACGACATTTCGCGCGCGGTCAGACCGCCGGTCGTCTGGATCAGGCGATCCGCGAGCGTGGACTTGCCATGGTCGATATGGGCGATGATCGAGAAATTGCGGATCTTGTCGAGAGGTGTCATCGCCCGCGCCTAGCAGGGGATCGCGCGCAAGTCAGCATCCGCGTCAAGAGTCGCTTTTTGTCGGGTTTGGAGTCATAGCGCGGGACAAGGGCGCAAAAAGACTCACATCAACAACGGGGGATCGAGATGATCAGAAATGTAATGCTTGCCGGAGCCGCGTTTTCGGTTGTGGCAACCTCACCCGCCATAGCGGGTCCGGCCAGACCATCAGGCGTCCAGCGCCAGCAGGAAGCAGCGGTCACCGACGTCCCGCATTGTACGCGCAAACTAGGCACGGTGTCTGTCATGGACGGCGACGATCCATCGGGATGGACGCAGTTCCAGCTCACCGGGCCGCAAAAACTCATCAAGGTCCTCGTCCAGCGTTCGGGCTGTTTCAACCTCGTCGATCGTGGCTCGGGCCTGAGTGCCGCACAGCGCGAGCGCGACATCGGCGGCGATCTCGGCCTCCAGCGTCGGTCGAACGTCGGACAGGGCCAGATCAAGGCAGCCGATTACGTGCTGGTTGCCGAAGTACAGGCATCGAACCGCAACTCCAGTGGCAGCGCCATCGGTGCGGGTATCGGCGGATTGGTCGGCGGACGTTTTGGCGGCCTTGTCGGCGGCATCGGCAGCAAGAAGATGGAAGCCAACACCGTCCTGTCGCTGACCAACGTCCGCACGACAGAGACGATTGCGGTGCAGGACGGCTATGCGGTCAAGAACAGCCTCAGCTTTGGCGGCGGTGGCGGCATGGGCTTTTTCGGCGGCGGTGCAGCGGCAGTCGGTGGCGGTTACGACAACACCGACATCGGCCGGATCGTGACGCTGGCCTTCATCCAGGCCTATTCGAAGATGGTGATGGACCTCGGCCTCGTCCGTCCCGGTGACGCAGGGACTGCGCAGGCGGCTCCGACCAAGACCTATACGGCGATGGGCCCCGTCACGATGCGCGCGACCGCAGTTGCCGGTGGTCGGATCGTTCGCGCCGTTCCACCAGGCACGATCCTTTACCCGACGGGCCGCAAGGAAGGCCTGTTCTGGGAAGTCAGCGACGAGAATGACAATGTCGGCTGGGTCCTCAACACCAAGCTGAGCCCCTCGCAGTAAAGGGCGAACGGCCGGGCTTGAAGCGCGGCAACCATGCGGATAAAACCCATGGCTCGCCGCGCTTCGACGCGACGCCTGGACGGTCGGGGAATAGCTCAGCCCGGTAGAGCACTGCCTTCGGGAGGCAGGGGCCGGAGGTTCGAATCCTCTTTCCCCGACCAGTTTTCAAAGACAGCCAATCGATAGACCGCAGCGCGTTACCGACGCTATGGGCAAATGAAGGGCCTCGTCAGGCCGACTCGATTTCAGGAGGAATGCGTGACCGAAGATCTTTATCCAGTGCCTGCCAACTGGGCGCGCGATGCGAAGGTCGATGAGGCGCGTTACCGGGCCGACTATGCACGGTCCCTGTCCGATTCGACCGGCTATTGGCTGGAACAGGCGAAGACGCTCGACTGGATAGTGCCACCGACGCTGGCTGACCAAAGCAGCTTTGCCGAAGCCGATTTCGGGGTGAAGTGGTTTGCCGATGGCGTCCTGAACGTGTCTGCCAACTGCCTCGACCGCCATCTGGCCACGCGCGGCGACCAGGTCGCGATTATCTGGGAGCCTGACAGCCCCGACGCCAAAGTCCGCCGCATCACCTATGCCCAACTTCATGCCGACGTTTGCCGGTTGGCGAACGCCCTGAAGGCGCAGGGCGTCGTGAAGGGCGACCGCGTCACCTTGTATCTGCCGATGGTTCCCGAAGCGGCGATCGCCATGCTCGCCTGCACCCGGATCGGGGCGATACATTCGATCGTGTTCGGTGGCTTTTCTCCCGATGCGCTCGCGGGCCGGATCACCGATTGCGACAGCCGGGTGGTCATCACCGCCGACGAAGGACGTCGTGGTGGCAAGGCCGTGCCTCTGAAAGCCAATGTCGACGCGGCCGCCGCGCTGGTGACGTGCCTCGACACCGTCATCGTCGTCCAGGTCACCGGCGGCGACGTACCCATGAAGGATGGCCGCGACCATTACTATGCAGAATTGCTGGCAGCGGCATCGCCTGACTGCCCACCCGAACCGATGAGCGCCGAAGACCCGCTGTTCCTGCTCTACACCAGTGGTTCGACCGGCAAGCCCAAGGGCGTCTTGCACACCACGGGCGGCTATTTGTTGTGGGCGAGCCTGACGCACAATCTCGTGTTCGACTATCGCGCCGGCGACATTTACTGGTGTGCCGCCGACATTGGCTGGGTCACGGGGCATAGCTATATCGTCTATGGCCCACTCGCGAACGGCGCGACGACCCTGATGTATGAGGGGGTGCCCAATTGGCCGACGCCTGCACGTATCTGGGAGGTGGTGGACAAGCATAAGGTCAATCAGATCTACCTCGCACCGACCGCCTTGCGCGCGTTGATGCGAGAGGGTGATACCTATGTCACTGGAACAAGCCGCGCCTCACTGAAGCTGCTCGGCACCGTGGGCGAACCGATTAATCCGGAAGCATGGCGCTGGTATCACGAAGTCATCGGCGAGGGGCGTTGCCCGATCGTGGACACATGGTGGCAGACCGAAACCGGCGGGCACATGATCCAACCGTTCCCGGGTGCGACCGCTTTGAAGCCGGGCAGCGCGACGGTGCCGTTCTTCGGCGTCGAACCCAAACTCGTGGACGCGGACGGCAAAGTTCTGGACGGAGCCGCAGAGGGCAATCTCGTCATTGCGCGAAGCTGGCCCGGCCAGATGCGGACGGTGTGGGGTGACCATGACCGGTTTTTCCAAACCTATTTCAGCACTTACCCGGGCAGTTATTTCACCGGCGACGGATGCCGCCGCGATGCCCATGGCTATTACTGGATCACAGGTCGCGTGGACGATGTCATAAATGTCTCGGGACACCGCATGGGCACCGCAGAGGTCGAATCGGCGCTGGTCCTCCACCGCAGCGTTGCCGAGGCGGCGGTCGTCGGCTTCCCGCACGACATCAAGGGCCAGGGCATCTACGCGTACGTTACGCTGAACGTCGGTGAGGAACCGACCGACGCGCTCCGGCAGGAACTCGTCAAATGGGTGCGCATGGAGATCGGCCCCATCGCCACACCCGACGCGTTGCAATTCACGCCGGGCCTGCCGAAAACCCGCAGTGGAAAGATCATGCGGCGTATCCTTCGCAAGATCGCCGAGGGCGACGTTTCCAGTCTGGGCGACACTTCGACGTTGGCCGATCCGAGCGTGGTCGACGACCTGATCGCCAATCGGGTGGGGTAACGCAGGGGTGCGCTCCACTGCCGTCATCCTGAACTTGTTTCAGGATCCATGCCTCCGTCGCCCCCGGTCTCGCGGGATGACCGATGGACCCTGAAACAAGTTCAGGGTGACGGAGGTGATTCGTCTTTTTTAGTGCGTTTCGCGCTTAATTTCCCTATGACCGTTCAATGACAGATCTACCCAATGACGCGCTGCCCGAAAACGTCCCGAACGCCAATGAATATGGCGCTGATTCTATCAAGGTTCTGAAAGGGTTGGACGCTGTTCGCAAGCGTCCCGGCATGTATATTGGCGACACCGACGACGGGTCGGGCCTGCACCATATGGTGTTCGAAGTCTCTGACAATGCCATCGACGAGGCCCTTGCCGGGCATTGCGACCGGATCGAGATTACCCTGAACCCCGATGGCTCGGTCACGGTCGAGGATAACGGTCGCGGCATCCCGACCGGCATCCATACCGAGGAAGGCGTTTCGGCCGCCGAGGTCATCATGACCCAGCTTCATGCGGGCGGTAAGTTCGAGAACACGTCGAACGACAATGCGTATAAGGTTTCGGGCGGCCTGCACGGCGTCGGCGTCTCGGTCGTCAACGCATTGAGCGAGTTCCTCGACCTGACGATCTGGCGCGACGGCGTCGAGCATTACATGCGCTTCGCATTCGGTGACGCGGTTGCGCCGCTGAAGATCGTCGGGCCAGCGCCGGTCGGCAAAAAGGGGACGAAGGTCACCTTCCTGCCCTCGCCTGCGACGTTCAAGATCATCGAATTCGATTTCGACAAACTCGAGCATCGCTTTCGTGAGCTCGCGTTCCTGAACTCGGGCGTCCGCCTGTTCCTGATCGACGCGCGGCATGAGGAGCGCAAGCAGGTTGAACTATATTACGAGGGCGGCATCGCTGCATTCGTGAAATATCTCGACCGCGCGAAATCGCCGCTGTTTCCCGAGCCGATCTCGGTCACCGGCCAGCGCGACGATGTCAGCATCGAGGTCGCGCTGGAATGGAACGACAGCTATTATGAGAACGTGCTGCCGTTCACGAACAACATCCCGCAGCGCGATGGCGGCACCCATCTGGCCGCATTCCGCGCCGCGTTGACGCGCACGCTCAACAATTATGCCGAGAAATCGGGGATGTTGAAGAAGGAAAAGGTCACGCTGACCGGCGACGACATGCGCGAGGGTTTGACCGCCATCGTCTCGGTCAAGCTGCCCGATCCGAAGTTCAGCAGCCAGACCAAGGACAAGCTGGTTTCCTCCGAAGTCCGCCAGCCACTCGAAAGCCTGATGGCCGACAAGATGGCCGAATGGCTGGAAGAAAACCCCGCTCACGCAAAGAGCATCATCCAGAAGACCATCGACGCCGCCGCCGCCCGCGAAGCCGCCAAAAAGGCCCGCGAACTGACCCGGCGCAAGGGTGTGATGGACATCGCCAGCCTGCCCGGCAAACTCGCCGATTGTCAGGAACGCGACCCCGCGAAATCCGAACTGTTCCTCGTCGAGGGAGACTCCGCAGGCGGCTCGGCCAAACAGGGCCGTGACCGTCATTATCAGGCAATCCTGCCCCTGCGCGGTAAGATCCTGAACGTCGAACGCGCGCGTTTCGACCGGATGCTGTCGTCGAAGGAAATCGGCACGCTGATTCAGGCAATGGGTACGGGGATCGGACGCGACGACTTCAACCTCGCCAAGCTTCGCTATCACAAGATCGTCATCATGACCGACGCAGACGTCGACGGCTCGCACATCCGCACGCTGTTGCTGACGTTCTTCTATCGCCAGATGCCCGAGATCATCAACGCCGGACACCTCTACATCGCCCAGCCGCCGCTTTATAAGGCGGCACGCGGACGCAGCGAAGTTTACCTCAAGGACGATGCCGCGCTCGACGATTATCTGGTCGAGGCTGGCGTCGCCGGAACGCGCCTCGAAAGCGCAGGCGGTGCACGTGCGGGTGAGGACCTCCGCACGCTGGTCGATCACGCCCGCCGGATGCGCGCGCTGATGAAATACGTCCCCCGCCGCTACGATCCCGCGATCATAGAGGCGTTCGCGCTGATGGGTGCGCTCGATCCCAACCTCGCGGTCGATGGGCGTCAGGAGGCTGCGAACCGCTCGGCACAATGGCTCAACCGCGCCGATCCCGAAGCCAAATGGAGCGCCCGGATTGCGGCAGAGGGTGGCTATCACCTAGAGCGGCTATGGCGTGGCGTGACCGATCACCACATCATCGAATCGGCATTCCTGATCTCACAGGAAGCGCGCCGCCTTCATTCGCTGGTGGCAGAACAGGCCGACAGCTACGCCTCGATCGCGCGGCTTGTCACGGTGGCGAAGGCGCCTGCCCCGGTCGCCGAAGTGGCTCCAAAAACGGTGGCCGATGGCGACGATGCGGAAGTGGAAGCCGAAGACACCGCACCAATCAACACCAAGGGCCTCCACATCACGCGGCCATCGGACCTGCTCGACGCCATTCTCGCCGCCGGGCGCAAGGGGCTGTCGATCCAGCGTTACAAGGGTCTGGGTGAGATGAACGCCGATCAGCTTTGGGAAACGACACTCGACCCCCAGAACCGTGCCATGCTGCGGGTGGAAATCACGCAAGCCGACATGGCGGACGAGATTTTCACGCGACTGATGGGCGATGTCGTCGAACCACGCCGCGAGTTCATTCAGGAAAATGCGCTGAACGTGGCCAATCTGGACGTTTAAACCGAGGCCCGCGCTTATCACGGCGCCACCCGGCGCCGCACCGATCGCGTTGCCAAGTTCGAACGCCTATATGTGTCCGTGAATTGCCATCAGGCCTCAACCTCCTGCGATCGCCGCGACCACCTCCGCCCCGCGCGCCTGTTTCAGAACGCCGCAATCGTGAACCTGTTCGACGGTACGATCGAGCGACAGGCCGCCGCGCTTATATTGATCGACCTTTGGCCGCATGGTTTTTTCGATCATCGCAGCTTTTTCGATCGAGCAGTAACCCGAAACGAATGACGGCAAAGTCGATGCAACGAAAATACCGTTGCCCTTCACCAGCGTGTCATAGTGCGTGACGAGCCAGTCGAACGCCTGATCGCGCGTTGCCGGTTCGCTCGCCATGCCCCGCAGCAAATCGATTATGTCGCTGGGACGCAGGCGCTTGTCGGCCAGATGCGCGATCAGCCAGCTTCCAACCCTTGCATCGCCGCTGCCGTTGAGCGCACCCAGCGCAGCATCGCGAAACAGCGTATCGTCGCTTGTCACCGCCCGGTCGAACAAGCTAGCCAACACCTTTTCCCCGCTCGCCGACAGATAGGCACCGAACGCATCGCCATAAAGCGACTGGTCAAGCGCGGTCTTGTCGCCGCCCAGATAAGCGGTCGCGGCAGTCACCAGCGTCGCGCGGAGATTGGCATCCATCGCCTCGCCCGCCAGCAACGACACCGTGCCGGAACGCAGTTTTTGTCGGTCGGGATCTTCCTGCAGATACGCGCCCGCCTTTGGGTCGAACCCGAGTTCTGCAAGTTTTGGCGCGTATATGCCGTCGATTAGCTTGCGATAGGCGGGCAGTTGCGTGTCGGGCACCAGTCCGCGAACACGCAGCCCGGCAAGGCGCTGTCCGCCATCCGTCGCCGCGCCTGAATAAGCATTGCCCGCCATCGCCATCGCAGCCGCGACCAGCAGCGCGGGAGAAACCTCGCCAGCGCGATATCCCGCCCAAAGGCTGTCGGTCATCGCAAGCGCCTCACCGGGGAGAAGCGTCGGTGCCTCTGCAATCAGTCTGCGCCATTCAGGCTCGGTCAGCGAGAAACGGTAATAGCCGGTGCCCCCCGCATTGGGCATTATCGCACCTGCGTCGCCGATTTTTACGGTCGATGACGGCGCGGCCAACAGGCTGCACTGGCGCGCCGCACCGACCCGGATGCACAGCGGGATCGTCCATGTCTCGGGTGCGATGTCGGTTCCCAGCATCGCATAACGTTTCTGGCTGACCCCAAGCCCTCCGCCCGCGCGCTCGACACGGACGACCGGCACGCCCTGCTGGTCGACGAAACTTTTCAGCGCGGCGACCACCTGCGGGTCCTGCGCGGCCTCTGCCAGCGACGCGAAGAACTGCTCGGTGGTCGCATTGCCATAAGCGTGCCGGGACAGATGCAAGCGCACGCCCGCCTTGAATTTTTCATCGCCCAGATAGGCCGCGATCATCGCCACGACCTGTCCACCCTTGCCATATGTGACCGCATCGAAAGCACTGTCGATATCGCCACTGGTGGGGATCGGCTGATGGATCGGACGACCGGCCTTCAGCGCATCGGTGCTCATCGCCCGAAACGCCTCGTCGATCGCACCGACGCCGATCTTCAGGTCGGGACGCCATTCGTTGCCGATGCGATAGCCCATCCAGTTGGCGAAACTCTCATTCAGCCAGATGTCATCCCACCATGCCGGGGTGACGAGATCGCCGAACCACTGGTGCGCCAGTTCATGCGACACGACCATGCCGAACGCCTGTTTTTGCGACGTCGATGCCCCCTTGTCGAGGAACAGAATGCTGTCGCCGTAAGTGTCGGCTCCGGCGTTCTCCATCGCGCCCGGCATTACCGGCGATCCGATCTGGTCGAGTTTTGGAAAGGGGAATGGCCGGCCGAAATATCTCTCGAGCAGGCCGACGATCGGGCCGGTATTCTGCAGCGCGAAGTCCATCCGGTCCCTGTTGGGCTGCGTTCCCACGATGCGAACCGGCATCGGCTGCGCGCGTTCGGGCGTGGGAACGGCGCTTCCGCTGACGGTCGCGAATGGCCCGACGCCGAATGCGACCAGATAGGTCGGCAATGGCCGCGTCGGCATGAAATGATGGGTGACCATCGAGCCGGCTTTCTCGGACCCGGTTTCGGGTGCGTTGCTGAAAACCGTAAGGCCGGGCGCCGTGGTCAGCGATACGGTGAACGGCGTCTTGTAGCCGGGCTGGTCGAAGCCCGGATAGGCCGCCCGCGCGTCGATCGATTCGAACTGCGTCCACGCGTACCATTGGTCGGCGACCTTGATGTGGTAAAGCCCCGCCGGGCCATCGCCGAATGGCGCGTCATAATCGAAGACGAGGGTCGTCTTGCCCGCGGGCAGGGGCTTGGCGAAATCGAGCCGCACGACGCCCAATGGATCGACCTGCGTATAATGCGCGAAGGTTTGTACAGATCCGGTGCGCGCGTAACTTGCCCCGACCTTCAGGTCGCGACCGTGGAGATAGAGCGAACTGGTCGCTGCCTTGAGCACCACGTCGATCTCTGCATGGCCGCTGAAGCGATCCTGATCGGGCAGGATCGTGAAATTAAGGCGATAGGCAGTCGGCGTCGCGGCATCGGAGAGTATGCCTTGCGGGACAGGCTGCGCGGGAGTCGCGGCGGGCGTGGCGGCAAATAGAGCCGCTGGGGAAACCGCCAGCAGCGCAGCGAGAATGATGGATCGCATGAATATTCACCTTGGTTCGGCAAGTGATCAGTGAGCAGTGTTATAGTTGCATAACACAGTGCGCAAGACACCAATCCCGAAGCGTCGGCTATTGTTCCGCCAGATGATGACCACTCAGAGCATAAGGTTAGTCGATCCGCCGATGAACCACCGCAACCCCCAGATCGGGATACCAGGCCCGCGCGCCATCCGGTTCGGACTCGGCGGCCACCACCGCCAGCTGCCGGTTGACCTTCGACCGATAATGCATCCGGGCGGTGTTTTCCTGACCGATATAGCACCCCTTCGCAAAGCTTACCCCCTTCAACTCGCGAGCGTTAGCCTCCAGCCAGAGCGTCTTGTCCTGCCCGAGTTCGCCCACGCCTTCCGCAACGCCGATTGCCAGCCGGTGCGTGTGCCAGCCGGTCGCCGGGCCATCGGGCGCGGCGATCCAGCGATTGCCGAGCGCAGGATCGCGTGGGTCGGGGGTCGCGCCTTCGGTTAGCGACCAATGCACCGCCAACCCCGCGTCCTTTGCAATCGTGATCGCGCGGCGCAGGCGATAGATCGAAAGGCGGCGGATCAGCGCATCGGCTTGCGCGGCTTCGCAATCGACCAGCAGGTCGTCACCGTCCGCAAACACGATAAAATCGAACAGCGCCTTGCCCTGAGGGGTCAGCAGCCCTGCCCAGACCGGCAGCGCGCCTGCGACATCGTTCGTCACCAGCCCCTGCAGGAACCCGCGAACATCCTCCCCCGACAATCGGATGACGGCGCGGTCCGTCAGGGTCGTGGCTGTTGTTTCGGTCATGCGCCTAATCTAGGGATTGGCCAGCGGAAACCCAAACCCCAAAGAACGCCGGAACCATCGATGACCGCCCCAACCCTGAGCACACTAACAATCCGCCGACCCGATGACTGGCACGTCCACCTCCGCGACGGTGCGATGCTGGGCGGCGTCGCTGGCTATACTGCCCGCCAGTTCGCGCGCGCGATCGTCATGCCGAACCTTCCCACACCCATTACCACGGTGGCATCGGCCATCGCCTATCGTGAACGCATCCTCGCGGCGCTTCCGTCGCGTACGGATTTCACGCCGCTGATGACCTGCTACCTGACCGACGCCGCCGACCCGGACGAGATCGCGCGCGGGTGGGAACAGGGCGTGTTCACGGCGGCGAAACTTTATCCCGCCCACGCCACGACCAATTCCGCGCATGGCGTGACCGACATTGCCAACCTGAACGCAACGCTCGAACGGATGCAGCGTATCGGCATGCCATTGCTCGTTCACGGCGAAGTGACCGATCGCGTGACCGACATTTTCGACCGTGAGGCCGTTTTCATCGACCGCACGCTTGTCGGATTGATCCGCGATTTTCCGGCGCTGAAGATCGTGTTCGAACACATCACGACGGCAGAAGCAGTCGATTTCGTCGATGCCAGCGGGCCTCAGGTCGCCGCGACGATCACCCCGCATCACCTGATCCTCAACCGCAACGCCATGTTCGACGGCGGCATCCGCCCGCATGCCTATTGCCTGCCCGTCATCAAGCGCGAACGCCACCGCCTCTCCCTGCGACAGGCCGCGATATCGGGGTCGGCGAAATATTTTCTCGGCACCGACAGCGCGCCGCATGCCATTTCGGCCAAGGAAACGGGGTGCGGTTGTGCGGGGCTGTTCAATGCGCCCCATGCCATCGAAAGCTATGCCGCTGTGTTCGATGAGGAAAACGCGCTGGACCGGCTAGAAGGTTTCGCATCGGAAAATGGTCCGCGCTTCTATGGCCTGCCCCTGAACGACGGCACGATCACGCTGGAGCGAGCACCGACCATCGTGCCCACGCATGTGCGCTGCGGCGAGGCCGATGTTTCCCCCTTCCATGCCGGGGAAACGATCGGCTGGCGCTTAGGCTAGAACGGGAGCCAGCGGCTCTTTTCGGTGAACTTCATCCAGCCGACGTTGGCCCCGAGCCGCAGCCCGACGCCAAGCCGGATCGGGATCAGGACAATATTTCCACGCCGTAGGTAGGTCGCCGAGAACCCGCCGACGAAATAGGCGCGGCCCTCGACCTGTGGGTAACGGCGGTACAGTTCCTGGCTGTCGTAAAGGTTGTAGACCAACGTAAACACCTTGGTCGCATCGCCGCCGACATCGAAACCGACCGAGGGACCGGTCCAATAGACAGGGCGCTGGCCCTCGACCTTGTGGCTCATCGTTCCCGAACCATAGCGTACGCCGACGACGAACGCGCCCGACGCTTCACGGCCTGCGATATAGGCGTTCGGCTCACCCTGGTCCTTCAGGATTTTCTCGAGCAATCCGGCGAGTCCCGCCGCGCCCTTGCCGAACACACCGTCGGCCGCGCCGATCAGATCGTCCTTGTGATACGTCGGCGTCGTCCGCGTCGCGAGCGAACTGGCGGGAGCCGTGGTGCCCGGCCCCGATGTCTGCACCGGCACCCTGTTGTCGTCCGCAGGCGGAGGGGCCCGGTCCGGGTTGGTGTCGGCAGGCCGTGGCGATTCATATTGTGGCTCGGGCGGTCGAGACTGAGTTTCGTAGCCACGTTCGCCCGGAACCGGCGGGGAGACATCGGCCTGCGCCGCCGAGTTCGGATCGATCGACCTGATCTGCGCAAGCGCCGGTGTGGTCGCCAGCGCGAACGCGGCAAGGATGAGTGAAAATACTGGCTTGCGTAACATGATCGATCCCCGGACGCGCTCTTGGCCAGACGGTTAAGCGCGTTCACCCTGTCCACGCAATGAACGACGCGCCAATGCGAGTCGATTTTGCGCCAGTACGCCCTTGAATTATCCAAGTTGAATGCGGGAGACGTCCCGGCTATAGGCGCAGTTCGCTACCAGCCGGAGACGTGGGTGAGTGGCTGAAACCAACGGTTTGCTAAACCGTCGTGGCGAGTAATCGCCACCGCG
>JAQGKX010000123.1 GCA_028289885.1 Sphingomonadales bacterium | reverse complement strand
GTTACAATGCGAAAAGCCACTCTTGACGCACGGATGCTGACTTGTGCGCAATGCCCTGCTAGGCGCGGGCGATGACACCTCTCGACAAGATCCGCAATTTCTCGATCATCGCCCATATCGACCATGGAAAATCCACGCTCGCGGATCGCCTGATCCAGACGACCGGGGGACTGACCGCGCGCGAAATGTCGTCGCAAGTCCTTGATAATATGGACATCGAGAAAGAGCGCGGCATCACGATCAAGGCGCAGACCGTGCGGCTGGAATGGAAGGGCTATGAGCTCAACCTGATGGACACGCCGGGCCATGTCGACTTCGCCTATGAGGTCAGCCGAAGCCTTGCCGCGTGCGAAGGCGCGCTGCTGGTGGTCGATGCGGCGCAGGGTGTCGAGGCGCAGACATTGGCCAACGTTTACCAGTCTATCGAGCATGACCATGAGATCGTGCCGGTCATCAACAAGATCGATTTGCCCGCTGCCGAACCCGAAATGGTCCGCAAGGAAATCGAGGAAGTCATCGGTCTCGACGCATCGCGCGCGGTGATGACGTCGGCGAAATCGGGCATCGGCATCGAGGAAGTGCTGGACGCGATCGTCGAGCGCATCCCGCCACCAAAGGGCGACCGCGACGGGCCGCTGAAGGCGATGCTCGTCGATAGCTGGTATGATCCATACCTCGGTGTCGTCATCCTGATCCGCGTCATCGATGGCATCCTGCGTAAAGGTCAGGAAATCCAGTTCATGGCGGCCGGCACCAAGCATCTGGTCGACCGCGTCGGCTGTATGCGGCCCAAGATGGAAATCCTGCCCGAACTCGCGGCAGGTGAAATCGGGTTTATCACGGCGCAGATCAAGGAAGTGGCGCAGACCCGCGTCGGTGACACGATTACCGACGCCAAGCGGCCTGCGCTGGAGGCATTGCCGGGCTTCAAGGAAGTCCAGCCGGTCGTGTTCTGCGGACTATTCCCGGTCGACGCCAACGACTTCGAAAAACTGCGCGAGAGCATCAGCAAGCTGCGACTGAACGACGCCAGTTTCAGTTTCGAAACCGAGAGCAGCGCGGCCTTGGGCTTCGGGTTCCGGTGTGGGTTCCTTGGGCTGCTCCATTTGGAGATTATTCAGGAGCGGCTGACACGCGAGTATGATCTCGACCTGATTACGACTGCGCCCAGCGTGATCTACGAAATCCACATGAACCACGGCGCGGCGACGATCGAGTTGCATAATCCTGCCGATATGCCCGACGCGAGCCGTATCGACTTTATCGAGGAGCCGTGGATCGAGGCGGTGATCTATGTGCCGGACGAATATCTCGGTTCGATCCTGAAACTCTGCCAGGATCGTCGCGGCATCCAGAAGAACCTTACCTATGTCGGCGGTCGCGCTCAGGTGACCTACGAACTTCCGCTCAACGAAGTCGTGTTCGATTTCTACGACCGTCTGAAGTCGATCTCACGCGGTTACGCCAGCTTTGATTATCACCAGATCGGCCACCGGGAGGGCGACCTTGTGAAGATGAACATCATGGTCAATGCAGAACCTGTCGATGCGCTCAGTATGATCGTCCACCGTGGCACCGCCGAAGCGCGCGGTCGTGGAATGTGCGAGCGGCTTAAGGACCTGATCCCCCGCCATTTGTTCAAGATTCCGATCCAGGCGGCAATCGGCGGCAAGGTCATCGCGCGCGAAACCATCGCCGCGATGCGCAAGGACGTGACCGCCAAATGCTATGGCGGCGACATCAGCCGCAAGAAAAAGCTGCTCGACAAGCAGAAAGAGGGCAAGAAGCGGATGCGCGAATATGGCAGCGTCAGCATCCCGCAAGAGGCGTTTATCGCCGCATTGCGGATGGGCGATGACGCCTAGGCTTCAGCGTCCGGGCCCCATGCGCGCAGGAAACTGTCGACGGCGGAGGTGATGTCGCGGGCCACGGCATCGGGGCTGGGAGCCTCGATGCCATAGAGCGCAAGTTGAAACGAGTGCGACTGGCACATTGCGGCGAACTGGCGTGAGGCGAGGGCGGGGTCGCCGCTGCGCAGGCGCCCGTCCGCCATTACGCGAGCCATATAATCGGCCAGCCGCGCCTTGCCGCGTTTCGGGCCGCGTTCATAAAATAATCGCCCCAGTTCGGGGAAGCGGCCCACTTCGCCAGTGACGACGCGATGCAGGTTAATGATTGGCGGCGATAACATGGTGGACAGCATCGCAGCCGCATAGTGTTCGAGTACGTCAGCCACCGGAAGAACGAGTGACAGTTCCACAGACAGCGCACAGCCGTAATGTTCGACGATGTCATCGACTACGGCGGTGAAGAGATCTTCCTTCGATGGGAAATATGTCCAGAGCGTCGTCTTCGATCCGCCGACCTGAGCGGAAATGGCCGACATCGTTGTGCCCGCATATCCATTCTGGAAAAAAGCATTGCGCCCTGCAGCCACAAAGGCCTCGCGACGTTGATCCTGAGTGCTGGGCGGCGGAGAAATTGCTGTTGCCATGGCGGTTGTACTAGCAAGTATCATTGTGATTGACAACTGTTCCGATTCGCGCAAATGGCCGCACATTAAATTTTTGTACCAGTTAGTACGGCCAGCTTCTATGCGTTCGTTGATTTTCAGTTCTGTCGTCGTTGCCTTGTTGAGCGGTTGCGCAACCGTGCCCAATCTTGGCCAGGCGCCGAAACTCCGAGCTTCAGAAGCGCTCGTCTCGACGGTTAGTTTGGCCGGAACGCAATCGAACTGGCCCGCCGCGAATTGGTGGGAAGCGATGGGTGATCCCGCCCTCGATGCGTTGATTGACGAGGCGATCAAGGGCTCGCCCGATGTCGCCGTCGCGGTTGCGCGTATCCGTTCGGCTGAGGCCCTGTCCCAACAGGCGGGCGCGGCCCTGTTGCCAAGTGCAACGGTCGACGGTCTGGTTGGCGGCAATAAGCAGAGTTATAATCTCGGGATACCGCCTGAGTTCGTGCCGAAGGGAATACAGGATACCGGTCGGTTGACGGGCAGCTTCCAGTTCAATCTCGACCTCTGGGGCAGGGACCGTGCCGCGCTGGCGGCGGCCACTTCAGAAGCAGAGGCGGCGCGCGTCGATCTGGAACAGGCGCGGCTGATGCTGAGTACCAACATCGCTTCGGCCTATGCCGAGCTTTCGCAATATTATGTACAGCGCGATGTCGCTGTCGATGCCCTGAAAGTGCGTCAGTCGACCGTCGACCTGACGTCGCAGCGCGTTGCGGTCGGGGTCGATACGCGCGGGAGCTTGCGTCAGGCGGAGTCGCGCGTACCAGCCGCGCGCGCCGATATCGCCGCGCTGGATGAAGCGATCGTCCTGACGCAGCACCGGATCGCGGCACTTGTCGGAGCCGGGCCGGACAGGGGACTGACGATAGCGCGTCCTGTCCTGCGCGATGCCCCGTCGGGAGTTCCCGCCAACGCCGGGATCGACCTGATCGGACGCCGTCCCGACATCGTCGCGGCACGGCTTCGTGCAGAGGCTGCGGCCAAGCGGATCAAGGTGGCCAAGGCCGATTTCTATCCCAACATCAATCTGTCGGCGGTCGTCGGCCTGCAATCGCTCGGTCTCGGCCAGTTGTTCAACAGCGGATCGAGCTATGGCAACGGCGGTGCGGCGTTCAGCCTGCCGATCTTTGACGGCGGACGTCTTGCCGGGCGCTATCGGGGTGCCCGCGCTGATTATGACGAGGCCGTCGCGCGTTATGATTCGACACTCATTAACGCGCTGCGGGAAACCGCCGATGCCATAACGAGCCGTCAGGCAGCCGATGTGCGATTGAACGAACAACGTCAGGCGCTGGCGGCGGCGGAGGAGGCGCGCAAGATTGCGTCGATCCGTTATCGTGGTGGCCTGTCGAACCAGCTGCCCGTGCTGAACGGCGACGACACGGTGTTGGTGAGCAGGCGCGCGGTTGCAGACCTTGAGGCGCGTCGCCTGACGCTCGACATTGCGCTGATCCGTGCGCTCGGCGGCGGCTATCGAAACACAAATATATCATCAGGAGCCAGATAATGGCCGACGCAAACCCGCATGAAATCGTTGCAGACAACGCGCCGGACGCAACCGACGAAACGCCAGCGGTCGACAAGTCGGCAAAGCGTAAAAAGCTTTTCCTGATCCTCGGGGCCGTCGTGCTGGTCGCCGCGATCCTGTGGGGAGTCTGGTATTTCCTGACACAGGCGGGCCGCGTCCACACCGACAACGCTTATGTCGGAGCGGACACGGCGCAGGTGACCCCGCTGGTTGCGGGCGCAGTCAAGGAAGTACGCGTCGGCGGCACGCAAGTCGTCCACAAGGGCGACATATTGATCGTGATCGACGATGCCGATGCAAAGGTCGATGTCGCCACGGCAAAGGCCGCGCTGTTCGCCGCGCAACAGAAATTCGGCCAGGCATCGGCCAATGTCGGAACCGCCCGCGCACAGGTTCAGGCCCGCGATGCCGATATCGCGCAGGCGCGCGCAAAGGCTGCCGACGCTGCGGCACAGTTTGAGCGCGCCCGCGTCGACCTTGCGCGACGCGAAGCCCTGATCGGCAGCGGTGCTGTTTCCGGCGAGGAACTGTCCTCTGCCCGCGCAGCGTTCTCGGCTGCGCGGGCCGCCCGCGACCTGGCAGCGGCGGGGATCGTGACCGCACAGGCAACGCGCACCTCGGCCCAGAGCGACGTCGTCGCGACCGAAGCCCTGACGCGCGGAACATCCATATCCACGACGCCTGACGTCGCGTCGGCGCAGGCGCGTCTCGACAAGGCGCAGCTCGACTTGTCGCGTACCGTCATCCGCGCGCCGATCGACGGCATCGTGACCAATCGGCAGGTCCAGGTCGGCCAGCGTGTCGCGGCAGGTGCTCCGATCATGACGTTGGTCCCGCTCGCGCAAGTCTATGTCGATGCCAATTTCAAGGAAAGCCAGTTCCGCAAGGTTAAGATCGGCCAGCCGGTCGAACTGTCCTCCGATTTTTATGGCAGCGACGTCGTCTATCATGGGCGGGTGTCGGGCTATGCGGGCGGAACCGGCGCTGCGTTTTCATTGATCCCTGCCCAGAATGCGACGGGTAACTGGATCAAGGTCGTCCAGCGCCTGCCGGTTCGCGTCACACTCGACCCGCGCGAGTTGCGTGATCATCCACTGCGTGTCGGCCTGTCGATGGATGCCACGATCGATACGCGGGTCGCCAGTAATCGGGGCGACACCCGGGAAGATAATCGGGGTCAATAATCGTGGCTAGTGCGCCCGCCGAGGTCGAGCCACTAAAGGGTGCCAAGCTCCTTTTGGCCGCGTTTTCGCTCGCGCTCGCCAATTTTGTCGTTGTCCTCGACACGACGATCGCGAACGTGTCGGTGCCGCATATCGCCGGTGGCCTCGCCGTGTCGCCTACGCAGGGGACATGGGTGATTACCAGCTATGCGGTCGCCGATGCGATCAGCGTGCCTTTGACCGGCTGGCTGTCCGCGCGATTCGGCAGCGTGCGATGGTTCGTAATTTCACTGTGCGGCTTTGCGATATTCTCCTTCCTGTGCGGGATTTCCGGAACGCTTGGGATGCTGATCGTATTCCGCATCCTGCAGGGCCTTTCGGGCGGGCCGCTGATGCCTTTGTCACAGACTTTGCTGATGCGCATTTTTCCCAAGAACAAGGCTGCTGTCGGGCTTGGGATATGGGCAATGACGACGACCTCCGCACCGATTCTTGGGCCAATCCTCGGTGGCCTGATCAGCGATAACTGGTCGTGGCCGTGGATTTTCTTCATCAACCTTCCCGTGGTCGCAATTTCCATATTCGGCGTCACGCGCCTTGTGGTGCCTTTCGAAACCACAATCGTGAAGCGCCGCTTCGATCTCGGTGGTTTGCTTCTGCTCGTGCTGTTTGTGGGCGCGTTTCAGGTCATGCTTGATACCGGGCGCGAAAACGACTGGTTCGGTTCATCGTATATCGTGGCGCTGGCGATCATTGCGGTGATCGGTTTCGCGGCATTCGTGATCTGGGAACTGACCACGGACAATCCGATCGTCGATATCCGGATATTTCGACATCGCGGTTTTACGGCCGGGACGCTGGCGATCTCACTTGCCTTCGGGGCCTATTTTGCGACTGTCGTGCTGACCCCTCTCTGGCTGCAACAGGTCATTGGCTATACCGCCACCTATTCGGGTTATACCGTCGCCTGGACGGGGGTGTTTGCGGTGATGCTCTCACCCTTCGCCGCAAAGCTGCTCGCAAAATGGGATTTACGTTATACGGTGAGTGCGGGAATCCTTTGGCTGGCAATATTCTCGCTGGTGCGCGCGGGCTGGACGTCGAGCGCCGATTACTGGACGCTTTCGCTGCCCCAGCTATTCCAGGGCGCGGGAATGCCTTTCTTTTTCATCGGGTTGACCTCGTTGACACTCGCGAGCGTCAAGCCGAGCGAAACGGTATCGGCGGCGGGGCTGATGAGCTTCATGCGGACGCTGTCGGGTGCGATCGGGACCGCGCTGGCGACGACGGCCTGGGACAATGCATCGCGTATTTCGCGGGCCGAGATCGTGCCGTCGCTGAACAATCCGGCAGGCACCGTCGCAGCTTTGCAGCAAGGAGGCATGACCTTTGAACAGGCGCGGGCTACGCTCGACCGGCTGGTCGAGGTGCAGGCATCGACGTTGGGTATGATCCATGTGTTTATGGTCGCGACCACGGTGTTCGTCGTTGCTATGCTGGTCGTATGGATAGCGCCACGACCGAAGCCCGGTGCGGCAATTTCCGGCGGTCACTAGGCCACCGGTTCGCTTTCTGCGAAACAGTCTGCCGCTCGCCCCGAACAATTATAGACGCGCGTTTCAACGAAAAAAACGCCGCCCCCTGTGAAGGGACGGCGTTTCCTTTGCTTCGTTAGAACTCAGAAGCCGACGATGAGCGAACCACTGATCGCGCGTGGCGAACCGAAGTTCACGTTGGTCGAGTTCGCGGTGGTCAAGCCGCCGCTGAACGAACCGATGTAGAATTTGTCGAACAAGTTGGTCAGATTCAACTGCATTGCTGTCTTTGGAAGGCCAAAAGCAGCCAGCGAATAGCGG
The DNA here is from genome assembly GCA_028289885.1 of Sphingomonadales bacterium. Classification (GTDB taxonomy): domain Bacteria; phylum Pseudomonadota; class Alphaproteobacteria; order Sphingomonadales; family Sphingomonadaceae; genus Sphingomonas_O. Next base: position 6,796 of record JAQGKX010000123.1, on the reverse strand, counting down.
ACGTCGACATCGACGATCGTGTATCCCGCGAACTTCTGGGTGTTGATGTCGTTCAGGAAACGCGAACCCGTGCGCTTGACCTGACCGCCGATTTCGAACCCGCCGAGCGATCCCTGAAGGCGGGCACCGTACATGAACTCTGGCGTCGCGCGCTCGCGCTTGCCAGCCGTGGCGACGAACGTGCCATTGGCACCGGCGACATTGTCCTTGATTTCGGAGTGGATGTACGAACCGAATACATAGGCCAGGACCTGTGGGATCGGACGGACCGAGACACTGCCGTCCACACCATATTTCTCGACCGCGCCGAGGTTGGTATCGATGCTGCACTGGCAATCGTCGTTGAAGGCCGACACGATGCGGTTCTTGTACTGCGAATACCATCCAGTCACGCCTGCCTGAACGATGCTCCGCTGATAGCGCAGGCTAAAGTCGAAGCTGTCCGAAGTCTCGGCTATTGGCTTGGCCGCGTTGCTGGACGACGGAATATACAGTGAGTTGTAGAGTGCGTCCGTGCTCGGAACCGAAATGTTCTTGGCGTAGTTCGCAGCAATGCTCGTCGATGGTGTCAGGCGGAACGTTGCACCGACGTTCGGCAGCAGCTTGTTATACTTGTAGCTGCGCGACTGTGGGAGGGCAGAGCCACTGGCAACGCCCGCAGCAGATACAGCATATGGGTTGGCTGCCTGATAGGCTGCGGTTCCGCTCGATGGGCAATCTACAAAGCCCGTCGTGTTCGTGGTGAAGCAATTCTGGTTGAGGTCGCGCTTGAAGAACGGCGCGCGCACACCGAGTAGCACGGTCAGCTTGTCATCCATGAACTGGCCACGATATTCGCCAGCGACCTGGTTCAGCGTGGCAAAGGATTTACGATCGCGCTTCTGGACTGTGTTGCCGTTGCCATCCAGAATCGGGTTATTGACAGGAAAAACGTCGAACGGTTCGCCAACGATATTGATGAAACCCAGTTCGCCGGTCTGACGATGCTTAGCGCGATCGAAGGTGTACGACAGGCGAACGCGGTTCTGGTCGTTGATCTCGTAGCTGAGGTTGGCAACCGCGGTGTAGCGGTTCGTCTTGGTCTGGCTGGGGGCCAACAGAGTGACGCGATCGAGGAGGTCACCATCGCCGTTCAGGTCACGGCCGAGATAATAACTGCCACCGATAAAGCCGAGCCGCGTCGAGCCCGCGACAACCGAAGATCCTTCGATGCCGGTTACGGTGCCACCGCCATTGGCCTTGGTCGTCTGAACAGCGCCATCGAGCGAGAAAATCAGCCTTTCTGCCAGCGTGTAACGTGAATTAAGACGGATATTGCCGGTGTTGGACGGATTGTAGCGACGCTCGAACGATGTGCCACAGGCGTTAGCCACATCTGCGACGCCAGGGCGCGCCGCCGCAGTGTTACATGGGTAGCCGCTGTTCGCTGCCGCAGTCCCGATGTTGTAAAAGCGACGGCTCTTGTCGACGAGGATGTTGCCGTTCCCATCGGCAAAGCCAGCCGCAGTCAGTGGCGAGCCGCCAAATGTATTGCGGTTCACGTTATAGTGCGCGGCAAGTGAGATGAAGTCGCCGTTGCTGCCGAGGTCCTGCGAGATCTTCGCGTTGAACTGCGATTTCTGAACTTGGCCATAGTTTGCGAATGCAGCTTCGTTGTGGAGGTTCGACGCCGCGAACCATGCCTTGGTGCCATGGCCTGTGATGTCGCCGGTCTGGATCATGCCGAACACGCGCGTATAGGGGCGGTCGCCTGCTCCCGGTGCAATGATGTTGCCGTACGATCCTGTCACGAGCGCGCCCAATTTGTCGCTGGGCGCGAGCGAATTGATGTTGATGGTGCCGCCGACCGCCGATGCGGTCGGGCTATCGACGTCGGTCGATCCAAGATTGACGTTGACGTTCTCGATCAATTCGCTGTCGAGTTGCTGGTTCGTATAGACCGCGTAATTGCCTGAGTCATTCAGCGGGATGCCATCGAACGTCTGCGAGATGCGATCGGAGTTGAAGCCGCGGATCGAGAACGAACCCCCCGACGAACCCCATGGATCGTTGTTGGTGAAGCTGACGCCGGGAACAAGGTTCAAAACCTCGTTGATCGACTGACCGATGCGCTGGTGCTGGATCAGCTCGCTGGTGATGAGAACTTTCGCCTTTGGCGAATTCGGAATCTCGACACCCCCAACAGCCTTTTCCTTGGTGCCGGTCACCAATATGGTCTCGTTGTTATCTTCGAAATCCTGCGATCCGGTCGATTGCGCAAAGGCACCAGCAGGAATTAGGAACGCAGCAACGGCTGCGCCAACGAGTAGCTTATTACGCATTGCAATACCCCTGAAATAATCTGTCTGGATCGCGGTGCCCGTCACCGTTCGGTAGCCCAATGAAACCGATTTATGTCAGGATCATTACAAACCGTACAGTTTGTCAGACTCCGCAGTTGGCTTTGCTGCGTTACAAAATAGCCACATCAATGCGGCATTGGTCCCGGCGGAACTGTTTCGTTTGTGCGGCTTTTCCGTCCGATGGTTCCCCCCACAGTCCGAAAACGCTAGCGTCGCCATGATGGCCACCGTTCAACCTCGCCCGCAGACCATTTTCGATGACAAGAACCGCGCGTTCTGGATGCTTCAGGGTGCCGGGTGGAGCGGCTATCTGTTGTTGCGGGCAGCCCAGGGCGTCGCCAACGGGATGAGCATTTCGTTCTTCATCCCGGTGCTGGTTTCGACGGCCACCGGCTATTCGCTGACGCTCGTCATAGCCGCGGCGTTCCGGTTGCTGATCCGTAAATCACCGATCATTATCTGGACAGGGTCACTCGGTGCGGTCGGGCTGGCGGTGGCGGCTTATTCGGTGATCGACGCGTTCGTGTTCTCGATGGTCAATCGGGGCGGCGCGTTCGAGGGAGCGCTCCTGCTCGCCTCGGTATTGATTGACGGCCTCCTGCTTGGAGCATGGTCGGCGCTCTATTACGGCATCAACTTCTTCCTGATCGCCGAGGATCAACGGGTGCAACTCCTGAAGCTGGAGGGGGCGGCTTCGTCGGCGCAGCTTGCGATGCTGCGGTATCAACTCAACCCGCACTTCCTGTTCAACACGCTCAATTCCATTTCGACGCTCGTCCTGCTGAAACAGACCGACCGCGCGAATGCCATGTTGAGCCGCCTTTCGTCGTTCCTGCGCTACACTTTGGTCAACGAACCGCAGTTCCAGGTCACGCTCGACCAGGAATTCGAGACGCTGAAACTCTATCTCGACATCGAGAAGATGCGGTTCGAAGAGCGGTTGCGCGCGACCTTCGACCTTGACCCGCTCGCGGCGCGCGCGCGTATTCCCTCGCTGCTGCTCCAGCCGCTGGTGGAAAACGGCATCAAATACGCCGTCACGCCGATGGAGGAGGGGGCCGAAATTGCCGTTACCGCGCGGCTGGTCGGCGAACGGGTGCAGATCACCGTGTCCGATACGGGGCCGGGCTTGAATGATGGCAGCGTCCGCCCCAGCTATTCAACAGGCGTCGGACTGGCCAACATTAGGGACCGACTGGCGCAGGCCTATGGACCCGATCACCGTTTCGATGCACGTAATCAACTTGATGGCGGGTTTATCGTGACGGTCGAGATCCCGTTCCTGACTGAAGACGCAAGCCAAGAGGTCGCATGACAATTCGAGCAATATTGGTCGATGACGAGAAACTGGCCATTCAAGGGCTTGAGCTGAGGCTCGCCAAACATGCCGACGTGGAAATCGTCGATACCTGCATGAACGGGCGCGAGGCGATCCGGTCGATCAAGACCAACAAGCCCGACCTGGTTTTCCTCGACATTCAGATGCCGGGCTTCGATGGGTTTTCGGTCGTGTCGGGCCTGATGGAAGTCGAACCGCCGCTGTTCGTGTTCGTCACCGCCTATTCCGACCACGCCATTCGCGCCTTCGAGGCGCAGGCAACCGATTATCTGATGAAGCCGGTCGAGGAAGCCCGCCTCGCCGACACGCTCGACCGCGTTCGTCAGCGGCTTGCCGAGAAAAAGGGTGTCGAGGAAGCCGGTCGCCTGATGGAAGCGCTGACCGAACATGCGCCCGATGCCGCCGAAGAAATGGCGGATAGCGAGGGACCAGCGGCGAACCGGTTTGAGAAACTGATCAACATCAAGGATCGCGGACAGATTTTCCGCGTCGATGTCGATACCATCGAACGTATCGACGCGGCTGGTGATTATATGTGCATCTACACCGGCGACAACACGTTGATCCTGCGCGAGACCATGAAGGATCTCGAACGGCGGCTCGATCCGCGTCGCTTCCAGCGCATCCACCGTTCAACCATCGTCAACCTCGATCTCGTCAAACAGGTCAAGCCACACACCAATGGCGAGTGTTTCCTCGTGCTCGATTCGGGTGCGCAGGTGAAGGTCAGCCGTTCATATCGGGACGTTGTTGCACGATTTGTGCATTAAGCACTTTTTGTTGTGCAGTGCAGCAACGGATAGGCTAGGATCTGCGTTGAAGAGTGAGTGCCTCCCGTTTGGGGATGCGTTCACGGAGACTTTCGATGCGTAACCTGTCGGACACGATCGCCCGACTTTCCAACTTTCGAGGCTTGGAGTCCGCGGCCCCTAATGGACGGGCGTCGAGCCGGTTGAGTGACATTGTCGATTTCGGATCGAACCCGGGAGCATTGCGCGCGCGCACCTATGTGCCTGCCGATCTGCCGGACAATGCGCCACTTGTCGTCGTGCTGCATGGGTGTACCCAGACTGCAGCCGCTTATGACCATGGCGCGGGCTGGTCCGATCTCGCGGACCTCCATGGGTTTGCGGTGCTTTATCCCGAGCAGCAACGGTCCAATAACGCCAACCTCTGTTTCAACTGGTTCGTACCCGAAGACATAAAGCGCGACGGCGGAGAGGCGCTGTCAATTTGCCAGATGGTCGCGAAGATGATCACCGATCACGGCATTGATCCGGCGCGCGTTTTCGTGACCGGGCTGTCTGCTGGTGGCGCGATGACGGCGGTGATGCTGGCGACCTATCCTGACGTCTTTGCCGGCGGCGCGGTTATCGCGGGCCTGCCTTATGGCGCGGCCACGTCGATGCATGCCGCCTTCGATCGGATGCGCGGAGGTGGTTCGCCTGACGCTGCTGGTTTGGGCGCGCTCGTCCGCAACGCGTCGGATCACGAGGGTCCGTGGCCGACGCTGTCGGTCTGGCAGGGGAGCGCCGACCATACCGTCGATCATACCAACGCCGCACTGCTGATCGATCAGTGGCGGACGCTGCACGACCTTCCGTCGGAGCCAACCTCGGTCGAAACGGTCGATGGCCATCCGCGGCGGGTCTGGAGCGATGCCGATGGTCGCGCCGTGATCGAGGACTATCGGATTGCGGGGATGGGCCATGGCACCCCGCTCGATCCGGCAAGCGAGAGCGGTGGCGGCATCAGCGGGCCTTATATGCTCGACGTGGGGATCGCCTCGACACGCCATATTGCGGCATTCTGGGGGCTGGCAGACGCCGCAAAACCAGCGAAAAAAGCGCGGTCACAAGGCGCGCCCAAGGCGACTGCTATCCAGCCGTCCGCCGCTCGGCCAGTCCGACAGGCGGTCAGGACGACCAAGCCCGCTGCCGTCGGGGTCGGCAAGGTGATAGATGACGCCCTGCGCGCTGCGGGCCTGTTGCGCTGACCGACGGTATTGGGGGAAAGATGGCCGGAACCGGTTGAATCGAAGCCGGTTCGCGGGCATGGCGGAGAGCATGACAGATACACCTCCCGATCGCCTTGCCATCAATCCTAAAAGCCCTTTCCACGACTCAGCCTTGCTCGAGCGTGGCATCGGCGTGCGTTTCAAGGGTTCGGAGCGGACCGATGTTGACGAATATTGCATCAGCGAGGGGTGGATCCGCGCTGCACTCGGCAAAAAGGTCGATCGCAAGGGCAACTCCCTGACGATCAAGCTGAACGGCGACGTCGAGGTCTGGTTTCTGGACGCTGGTAAAACTGTGGACGATGCGGCTGACGATGCCGTCGCCACGCCCGAATAATCGGACCTGGGCGAACTGACTACCGCTCCCCTTTTGTCGAGCGTAGTCGAGACACGTTCTGAAGCTTTGGCGCAGGTTGCCCGTCTCTCGATTGCGCTCGAGAAAAAACGGGAAAAAAGCGATGTCTGCTTGCCGATGACAGGCTGAGCGTCAGCCTCCGAGCATCGCCAACTGTATAACGTCCTTGCTCAACAGCGGTCCGCGGCTCTTGGCAGGTGCAGCATCGGCATAAACCGGGGCAGGGCGGCTGTCGGGATAGATAAATCCGAATGTGCGGTTGGTGCGTGTCCCAAGGTCCCCGATTCCTGCATACCAGACGCGAACCTGACTCCAGTCACCCTCGGGTGAAACATCGACGGCGCGAACGCCATGTTCGACGCGGCCACGGCTCGACCAGTTTGCATGATCGATCAGGACTTCGCGGTCGCTGATAACCTGCGCGACGACGGCGACATGGCCCGCAGGCATACCCCGCATCGATTTGAAGGCGAGGATAGCTCCGGCCTTGGGAGCCTTGCCCCGCTGGTATTTACCCTCGGCCTGGCCCCACCAGGTGCTGGCATTACCGCGAATATCCACCCCGGTAACGTCGCGCGCATAGGTGACGCACTGATAGAATTGAGCATGGGCAGGAGCTGGTGTCAGGATCGAGAGCACAAAAACGCTCATTCCGATAATCGGTGCCAAAAACCGCACTATTAAAAGCCCCTTGCGTGTCCGTTGGAACCTTACTGACGGGCAATTGGTTAAGAGGATATAGA
>JAQGKX010000085.1 GCA_028289885.1 Sphingomonadales bacterium | reverse complement strand
AACGGCAGGCTGTGATCGAGAACGTGAAGTATCCGCATATTCGCCTGCTTTGCCATATCGAGCTTAACGGGGCGTCAACTGCATCACTCTAGAGCGTCGTTGCAATGATCGACAGCTTTTCCCTCGGACTGACCCACGCCCTGTTGCTTTACGCGGCCTGGAAACTGATGGCCCGGCCCGATCTGGACAGCGAAAACACGCCGGACGCCGACGCAAAGCCGCGTTGGGGCAAACGCTAGCATGCGCGATCTCGCCTTTGTCGGCTTCCTGCTCGCGCTGATCTTCATGGGGTGCAAACGCCCGTTCGTGTTCGTGCTGGCCTATGTCTATGTCGACATCGTCTCGCCGCAGCGGCTGACGTATATCCTGCTCAACAGTGTGCCCGTGTCGCTGATCCTCGTCTGTCTCGCGGTCGGGGCATGGGCGCTGTTCGACGACAAGCGCGACACGCGGTTTGCGCCGCGACAAATGCTGCTGATCGTGCTGCTCGCCTATTGCGGGATGACGACGATGCAGGCCGATTTCCCGCTCGAAGCGTTCGAAAAATGGAGCTGGGTGTGGAAGGCGCTGGCGTTTGCGATCTTCCTGCCGCTGACGCTGCGGACAAGACTACGGATCGAGGCGCTGGTGCTGTTCATGGTGCTGTCGGCGGCGTCGATCATCATCGTCGGCGGCATAAAAACCTTGGCGGGCGGCGGCGGTTACGGATCGCTGAACCTGATGATGGACAGCAATAGCGGCCTTTACGAGGGCAGTATCCTGTCGACCGTGGCCATCGCGATCATCCCGCTGATCGCGTGGCTTGCGCGGTACGGGACGATCTATGTGCCCGACTGGCGCGTGCGCGGATTTGCCGCCGCGCTGGCCTTCGCCTGTTTGCTGATCCCGATCGGGACGCAGGCGCGGACCGGCCTGATCTGCATCGCCGTGCTCGGCGTGACGTTCCTGCGCCAGACCAAGCGGCGGGGTCTGTACCTTGGCGCGGTCGCCGCAGCGGCGCTCATCACCATACCGCTGCTGCCCGCGAGTTTCACAACGCGAATGGACACGATCAAGGGCTATCAGGCCGACACCTCGGCATCGACGCGCATCGCGGTCTGGCAGTGGACGATCGGCTATGTAAAGGAACACCCGTTCGGCGGCGGGTTCGAGGCGTATCGCCAGAACAAGCTCCGCATCGTCAAACAGGGCGTCGCGACCGGCGAAGCGCAGGACACATCGACCGTCATCGAATACGACCAGGCCCGCGCCTATCACTCCTCCTATTTCGAGATGCTCGGCGAACAGGGATATCCGGGGCTGATCCTGTGGCTGATGATCCACGTCACCGGCCTGTTGCGCATGGAAATCATCCGCGCGCGTTATCGCAAAAGCGTCGAGGATGGCTGGATTTCCGGGCTGGCGGTGGCGCTCCAACAGGGGCATCTCATCTACCTGATCGGGTCGCTGTTCGTCGGAATCGCGTTCCAGCCGTTCGTCTATATGCTCGTCGGCCTACAGATCGGGCTGGACACCTATGCTTCGAGGCGGACCCGGGAAGCGAAGTCCGATATCGGCTGGCGAACGTCGCCGTGAAGGCTTTCTAAAGCTAATTTAAGTAAGCTGACCTGCATATATCGAGGTGTTTATGACTAGCTGGTTGGTGGCGACGGTACCTGGTTTGATAGGTATGTTGATTGGGACGGCGATCAGGTCGAGGCGGCAGCGTGATAGCGGCGGCGCGATTGCCAGCGGCCCTACCATCGCCCAAATCTACCAAAAACGGGATATAGATCTAGAAAAACGGCTCACACGCCTACGGCCTAACCGCTGGTACGATCATGCAATAGGGATCGCGCTTCTTCTCACGCCATTATCTCAGTGGATCGGTTATCAATACTGGGGGAATTTTCTCTCAATTGCTTTGCCGCTGATAGTTTACGTTATTCTGCATCTTCTGAACAGCTTCGATCCACCCCGCATTCCCCGCGAACCCACGAAATCTGGTAAGATCATAAAGATAATTTTGTGGATCTGTGGGCTTGCGAGCATACTTGCGCTGATGACATCGTTGCCCCCATTACCGGAGATAATTGTGATACAGGTCACCCTGTTTGACGTGATCGGGCTATTGATTTCTGGATTGGTCTCGTTGAGAATTTATAAGTCAAATGGTCTTTGGGAGAGACGCTAGGCGGGCTGCGCTAAAAGGATGGTCCTGAGCCGGGCAAGAGCATGCCGGCATCAACCTCCGCTTCTAGCCAAACGGAACGAACCCCCATGATCACGGGTTTTGCAGCCGACAGTTTCCGACTTGAGGCACCGAATGATCAGTTACATCGATCCCGAACTCCCCGGCATCACGCGCAAGAAGATGCGGCATGGGTGGGGGTATTGGGATGCGAAGGGCGTACGGATCACCGACCGCGACGAGATCGACCGGCTGAATAAGATCGCCCTGCCCCCCGCCTATCGCGACGCTTGGTTCTGCCCATCGCCGGACGGTCATATCCAGGCGATCGGTTACGACGCGCGAGGTCGCAAGCAATACCGCTATCACCTCGGGTTCCGCGCCGCTCAGGATGCCGCCAAATACGATAAATGTTCGGCGTTCGGGCGCGCGCTGCCTCTGCTGCGTGCACGGGTCGAGCGTGATCTGGAGGGCAATGCCACCGACCGCGACACGGTGATTGCGGCCGTCGTCCGCCTGCTCGACATCGGGCATCTGCGGGTCGGCAACGAAGCCTATGCGCAATCGAACAAGAGCTTCGGCGCGACGACCCTGCGCAACCGCCACGTTAAGGTCGCGGGCAAGAGGCTCGATCTGCAGTATCGAGCCAAATCGGGCGTCATGCGAAAGCTGAGCATCACCGACAAGAGCCTCTCGCGCGTCGTGCGTCGGGTGCAGGATTTGCCCGGCCAGCAGCTGTTCCAGTACCGCGACGAGTCGGGCGAATTGCACAGCGTCGGGTCGGCAGAGGTCAATGCCTATATCCGTGAGGCGATGGGCGAGGATTTTACCGCCAAGCATTTCAGGACTTGGAGCGCCAGCGTGATCGCGCTCGAACATATCGCGGCGGCAACCGCATCCGGAACCAAGGTCAAGCTGGCCGAATTGCTGGAACCCGTCGCTGCGGCGCTTGGCAACACGCCGTCGATTGCGCGAAAGTCATATGTGCATCCCTATGTGCTCGAACGGGCGGGAGATATCGTGGAGCCGGTCCAGCTGCCGCGGAAAACCCGCTGGCTGACGCCGGCGGAGCGCGCGCTGATCGAGTTACTTGACGTCGGGGGCAAGGCTGTATCCAAGGCGGCCTGATGAAACCCACCGTAATTTCCGGCCCCCCGCTCAATGAACGGATCTCCCAATTATGGGGCGATAGTTTCACTTGGCTGACCGGGCATAGCGCGCAGATCCTGCTCGCGGGCCTGCTGGGCGCGGTCATCGTCGCGCTGTTATATGGTGCCAAGATGCTTGGCGAGCGGCTGTGTCGCCACGACCCCGCCCATAGTCATTGGGCCACGGTCATCGGCAAGGCGCTGGCGACGACGCGGGTCTGGTTCATGGTTGTCGCGGCGGCGCAAATCGTCGCTACCTATGCCCATGCGCCGCAGGACCTGGCCAAGACGATCTATTTCCTGTTCGTGATCGCTGCGACCATGCAGGCCGCCATTTTCGTCCGCGAACTCATCCTCGGCAGCATCGAACACCGCGCCAGTGGGCACGAGACGCTGGGCAGCGCGCTCACCATCATCCGGTTGCTGGTCACCGCCGCGGTCTTTGCCATCGCTATCGTCCTGATCCTGTCGAATCTTGGCGTGAACGTTACCGGGCTGGTGGCGGGCCTCGGCGTCGGTGGCATCGCCATCGGTCTTGCCGCGCAGGGCATCTTCAAGGATTTGTTCGCGGCGCTCGCGATCCTGTTCGACCGCCCGTTTCGTGTCGGCGAAACCATCAAATTCGGCGACGCGATGGGCAAGGTCGAGGCGATCGGCCTGAAAACCACACGCGTCCGGTCGATCGATGGCGAACAGATCATAATGTCGAACGACAAGCTGCTCGACACGCAGATACGCAACATGCACGGCATTCCCGAACGCCGCGTCGTCCTGTCGATCCCGCTGCATTACGCGAATTCGGCCCAACAGTTCGCGAGCCTGCCCGCGATGTTGCAGCACGTCGTCGAAGCCGTGCCCGATTGCCGCTTCGACCACGCATGGCTTCATGACTTTGCGGACAATTCCATCAGGATTGAACTGATGCTCCATGTGACGAAAGGCGATGCAGAAGCGCGAGATGCCGCCCGTCACGCCGTCATGTGCGGCGCGGTGGAGGCACTCCAACAGGCTGGAATCGCTTTCAGTTATCAGGCTGCTGTCGCCGATCCGGCGACTCCCGACACGCGCAGCTGATTCGGTCGCAGTTCCGACGTTGCGGAAAGCGTGTATTTTGACTCGGCCCCTGGCGGCAACGTAACGGGTTCCCGAAGCGTTGAGATCCTTGAGGACCCGCATGGCAATTGTTACCAGTGATGCCCTGAACGCCATGAAGGGGCAGGTCATCGGCGTGTCCGAATGGCTGACCGTTGATCAGGCCATGATCGACAAGTTTGCCGATGCGACTTGCGATCATCAATTCATCCATGTCGATCCGGATCGGGCACGTAAGACACCATTGGGCGGCACGGTTGCGCATGGTTTCCTGACCCTGTCGCTGATGTCGACCCTGATGGAAAACACCGACCTGCCGCGCATCGATGGGGTGCGCATGGGATTGAACTATGGGGGCAATCGATGCCGCTTCCTTACGCCCGTCAGGTCGGGAAAGCGCATCAGGGCGCATTTCAAGCTGATCGATTTCGAGGAAAAGCGTCCCGGTCAGTTTCAGCAGACGCTGGAATATTCCGTCGAGATCGAAGGCGAGGAAAAGCCCGCCCTGATCGCCGAGTGGATCAGCCAAGTCTTTACATAATAACGTTTTCAGTTTTCGAGGAGCCAGATTATGCGTGAAGCCCTTATTGTTTCGACCGCCCGGACCGCCATCGGTCGTGCCTATCGTGGCGCGTTCAACGCTACCCCCGCACCAACGCTGGGCGCCTTTTCGATCAGGGCAGCCGTCGAGCGCGCGGGGATCGATCCTGCCGAAGTCGATGACGTGGTCTTTGGCTGCGCGCTCCAACAGGGTTATCAGGCCACCAACATTGCCCGCACATCGCTGCTCCGCGCGGGGTTGCCGACCAGTGTCGCGGGCATGTCGATCGATCGCCAATGCTCGTCGGGATTGATGGCAATCGCGACGGCGGCCAAGCAGATCATGATCGACAATATGGATATCACGATCGGCGGTGGGGTCGAATCCATATCGCTGGTGCAGACGCCGGAGATGCGGGTCGCGCCCGATCCCGAATTGGTGAAGATGCACAACGACGTTTATATGCCGATGCTCCAGACTGCCGAAGTCGTCGCCAAACGCTATGGCATCAGCCGTGATGCGATGGACGAATACGCGCTCCAGTCGCAACAGCGCACCGCCGCTGCACAGGCTGCTGGCTATTACGACCGCGAAATCGTGCCCGTTACGACGACCATGGCCGTGGTCAATAAAGAGACCAAGGAGGTCACCTATAAGGAGGTGACCATTTCGAAGGACGAGGGCAACCGCGCCGATACGACGATCGAGGGACTGAAATCGCTGAAGCCCGTCCTTGGCCCTGACATGACGATCACCGCCGGCAATGCCAGCCAGCTATCCGACGGTTCGTCATCGTCGGTGCTGATGGAAGGAAAGCTCGTCGAACAGCGCGGCCTGACGCCGCTGGGCCGCTATGTCGGCATGGCGGTGGGCGGCACCGAACCTGACGAGATGGGCATCGGGCCGGTGGTCGCAGTTCCCAAATTGCTCAAGCGGTTCAACCTGACGATGGACGACATCGGTTTGTGGGAGCTGAACGAGGCTTTTGCGGTGCAGGTGCTGTATTGCCGCGACAAGCTTGGCATTCCGAACGAATTGCTGAACGTCAGCGGCGGCGCGATCTCGATCGGCCATCCTTACGGAATGACCGGCGCGCGCTCGACCGGCCATGCGCTGATCGAGGGCAAACGGCGCGGCGTGAAATATGTTGTCGTTACCATGTGCATCGGCGGCGGCATGGGTGCAGCCGGACTTTTCGAGGTTCTCTAATTTGGCGATCCGTTCCCCCGCTCGTGACGAGCGGGGGAACGGCTTCCCTTCCCGCCCGTTTTGACTCCGTAATCAAACGGAGGCGAATACGATGGCAGACGATGAAAAGATCAAGGCCAAATTCTGGAAGGCCTTGAAGTCCGACCGCACGATGTTCCTTGGGCTGGCGGAAGGCGAAGACGGTCACGCGCGCCCGATGACGGCCCAGACCGAGCAGGATGAAGGTGGACCGATCTGGTTCTTCACTGCCACCGACAACCATTTTTACACAGCGATTGGCCAGGGTTCGCGCGCGATGGCGCATTTCGTGTCCAAGGGTCACGATGTGTGGGCCACCGTCCATGGCGACCTGTCGACATCGATTGATCGCGCAACCATCGACCGGTTGTGGAACCCCTATGTCGCGGCATGGTACACCAGCAAGGACGACCCGAAGATTGCACTGATCCGGCTGGACCCCGATGAAGCCGAAATCTGGATCGACGCTTCCAGCATTGTGGCCGGTATCAAGACACTCGTCGGCATCGATCCCAAGAAGGATGCCAAGAACAATGTGGCCGAAGTCACGCTATAGATCATGACGCTCGGCATGGTCGTTGACCGTGCCGGGCCGACCCGTGTTGTCGGTTGAGACGATGCCGTAACGCTGCTAGGCGCGGGCGCTATGGCAGATACCAACGAAGCGTCGAACAGCCGCAAGCTCGGCAACCTCAGCGTCATATGGCACTTCGCCGCGCAATATCCCTGGCGGATAGCGGGCGCTTGCATTGCGCTGGTGGTCGCCGCCATTGCCACGCTCGCGATCCCCGCCGGGTTCCAGCAGGTGATCGACCAGGGTTTCGGCGGACATTCGGCCGCTCACCAACCGTTGAGGTCTCCGATGCTGATCGTCCTGCAGCAGTCGCTGGGACGCTATCTCGACGGCGGAATCAACTTCTGGTTCGAACTGCTGCTGGTTACCGTGGTGGTTCTGGCGCTGGCGACCGCCATGCGTTTTTATTTCGTGTCGTGGCTGGGTGAGCGGGTCATCGCGGACCTGCGCGCCGCGGTTCAACGCAATCTGGTTACATTGTCGCCAAGTTTCTTCGAGGAAAACCGCCCATCCGAGATCGCGTCGCGGCTGACCGCCGACACGTCGATCATCGAGCAGGTGGTCGGGACGACGGTTTCGGTGGCCTTGCGCAACATCGTCGTCGCGGTCGGTGGCATCGGTTATCTGTTTTCGGTCGCGCCCCGGCTGACGGCGATGCTCCTGCTGGGTATCCCGGTCATCATCCTGCCGATCGTGATCCTTGGACGGCGGCTTCAAAAAATCTCGCGCCAGAGCCAGGATCGCATTGCGGACGTGGGGACGATAGCCTCTGAAACGCTGGGGGCGATGAAGATCGTGCAGGCATTCGGGCAGGAAAAACGCGAGATCGAACGCTTTAGCGACGCCGTTGAAAATACGTTCTCGACGGCCCAGCGCCGGATCACCTTGCGGGCGATGATGACCGCGGTCGTCATCACGCTCATCTTTGGATCGATAACGACGGTGATGTGGCAAGGAGCGCTCGACGTAATTGCAGGCAAGCTGACGGGCGGAAGCATCGCTGCGTTCGTCCTGACCGGCGGTCTGGTCGCGGGCGCTTTCGGTGCGCTGACCGAAGTCTATGGCGATCTGCTCCGCGGGTCTGCCGCTGCCGGTCGTCTTGCCGAACTGCTGAACGAACGTCCGAAGATCGCAGCTCCCGATTTCCCGCTCGCCATGCCAGAGCCCCCGCAGGGTCGCGTAACCTTCAATCATGTCGATTTCCGCTACCCCACCCGTCCCGAAGTCAGCGCGCTCAGCGACTTTTCGCTCGACGTTGCGCCGGGTGAGACGGTGGCCGTGGTCGGACCCTCGGGCGCGGGCAAGACCACCTTGTTCCAGCTTATCCAGCGGTTTTACGATCCCGCCGCCGGAACCGTGAGCGTCGATGGCGTCGCACTGCAACTGACCGACCCCGCCAGTGTTCGCGCCCGCATCGCAATGGTGCCGCAGGAAACGGTGATCTTTGCCGCCAGTGCCCGCGACAATCTGCGCTATGGGCGCTGGGATGCGAACGACGACGCGCTTTGGGAAGCCGCAGAGGCCGCCAACGCCGCCGAATTCCTGCGCAAGCTACCCAAAGGTCTCGACACGTTCATGGGCGAAAGCGGCGCGCGTTTGTCGGGCGGCCAGCGCCAACGACTGGCGATCGCACGCGCGATCCTGCGCAACGCCCCGATCCTGCTGCTGGACGAAGCAACGTCGGCGCTGGATGCCGAAAGCGAGCGGCTGGTACAGGATGCGCTCGACCGGCTGATGGCGAACCGCACGACGATCGTCATCGCGCATCGCCTCGCAACAGTCCGCGCCGCCGACCGCATCATCGTCATGAACGAGGGACGGATCGTCGAACAGGGCAACCATGATTCGCTCAGCCGGTCGGACGGACTCTATTCGCGGCTGGCACGGTTGCAGTTCGAGGGGCTGGCCGCCTGATCTGGTTGCGCAATCGACACAGCGGCTTGCCGACGGGGACGGGATCGGGCATGGGGTCGCCTGCGGGCGCTTAGCTCAGTTGGTAGAGCATCTCGTTTACACCGAGAGGGTCGGCGGTTCGAGCCCGTCAGCGCCCACCACGGAATAATTTCCGCCGCAATCCTGCCCACCGATCTCCCCACCGCCGGGTCAGGCGAACACCGCGCCCTGCTGCTTTGCCGCGGACAGATAGCTGCGCATGGCGTCGGCGGTCGCACTGCTCAGTTCGATGAATATCCGGCGCTTGTCGTTATGGTCGGCAACGCGAACGAACAACCCCCGTTCTGTCATGCCACGGATTGCCCGCAGGGCAGTTGTCGGCGGCACGGCGGAAGCAATACACAGGCTGGAAACCGCCACTTGTGTCCCCTCGACCTGGGCTACCATCAGGTCGAGCAACATGTCCCAGGCAGCCTCGCCAAAAAGATCGGCAGGAAAGAATTTGTCGCGCAACCTGCGCGCCCTGATCATCCCGCGAATATCGCCGACACTTACTTTCAGGATTTTCGGTAGGCTTGGGGCGGGAACAGGCCCGGCACGATATCCGATCAGGCCATCACTAAAGGCGTCCCCTCCACTACTGAGCGGGCTTCCCGCCAATTCAGCCAATGTCGTAGCAATGCGCGCGACCTCATCCGCCAGCTTTTGCAGACGATCGTTGTCATCATTATCCGCGCTGAATCCCGATCCAGTCTCAGAAACGGAGACCAGCGCAACCACCCTTTCGATCGTTGTTGGGCTGCACAGCAACGATACAGAGCGGGTGACGCGCGACACAACCGCATCGATGCATCGGGTTGGAAAAGTGATTACGGTCCGCCGATGGTCATGCTCGATCAAGTCGAGAATTATGTCCGTCGTCTCATCCGTGTCAGTCAATTCGACGAGCACGACAGTTTCTCGTCCACCCTCGGACAGGGCGGCCGACGCTTGTTGCATCGAGACAATCCTCGTGACGCGCAGCTTAGCCGCATCTGCTGCCGAACGCGCGCTGGCGATTGCCCCCAGGTCGTCGGCGATAATCAAAACTGTCCGGTCCGGAGCGAACATAGCGTCCATGGAACCGAAGGCTTGTGCTGTCATCACGCTATCCTGTTTTGCATTTGTTCCATCGTCGCTAGCTGGATTCCGCTTCGATGTCCTCGCCTCTTTTGCACCACATCGGATCGAACCCGTAACGGTTTTAACCGTAAATCTTATCTACCTGTTTGGCCGAACACGAATGACGGGGTCGGCACCGGGACACGACAATGACCACCTCCGCCAAGACAAAAACACTATCTGCAAACGAACTTCTCCTCGGCGAAAGCGCGGCGATGAAGGCCGTCCGTTCGCTCGTCTCCCAAGTCGCCAGCCGCAATGCATCGGTACTGGTCACTGGCCCATCCGGCAGCGGCAAAGAACGTGTTGCTCAGGCCATCCACGCCACCAGCGACCGCCGCGATGGACCGTTCGTAGCGATCAACTGCGGCGCAATCCCACGCGACCTGCTCGAATCCGAACTGTTCGGACATGAGAAAGGCTCGTTTACCGGAGCCCATGCCACGCGGATCGGGCGGTTCGAGGAGGCCAGTGGCGGCACGCTGTTCCTCGACGAGATCGGCGACATGCCGCACGACATGCAGGTGAAGCTCCTCCGCGTGCTGGAGGAACGCGTCGTCGAGCGCGTCGGCGGACGCACCAGGATTTCGGTCGATGTCCGAATCGTTTCCGCGACACACCGCGACCTAGAAACCGCAATCATCGACGGCAGCTTCCGCGAGGATCTCTACTATCGGCTGGCGGTGTTTCCGGTCGAATTGCCTTCGCTGGCCGAACGTACGAGCGACCTGCCAATGCTGGTCGATCACTTCCTCAACCTGCTGGGGGACCGGCGCGGCTCGGTGAAATTCTGTGCCGGCGCTATCGCACGGCTCGCCACGCATGGCTGGCCCGGAAATCTGCGGGAGCTGCGCAACCTCGTCGAGCGGGCGGCTATCCTGCACCCCGGCGAGACCATCGGTTCGGATGAAGTCGGTCGCCTGCTGACCCGATCCGGCCCTGTGACGGCGCTGGCCTTGCGGTCGCTGGCGGTCGTGCCTGCGGTGGCTCACTCCCTGCTGAACAGCGGCACCATCGACCTCCGCGAAATCCTCGCTGAGCTTGAGAGCCGCTACATCCGTGAAGCCATCGAGCGCAGCAGCGGCGTCATTGCCGAAGCCGCCCGCTCCTTGGGGCTAAACCGCACCACCCTGATCGAAAAGATGCGCCGCTACGCCGTTTGAGCAATCGCCCGCCAGGCCTCGGCAATCGGCTCGATCAGATCGCGCGCCTGATTGCACCGATCCGGATCATTCTCGGCCACGGCGGAGGCCATCAATTGGCGGACCTCCCGGTAAATCCGGGTCAATCTGTCAGTCAGTATCCCCGCCTCGCCATTCAGGCTGGCCTCAAGTGAAAACAATATCGATTCCCCCCGCCTTTTGACGCTGTCTCGCCGCGCACCCTGCCCCGCCGCGATCGCACCGCGCAGTCCGTCGATGCAGTCGATCAGTTCCTCCAGCAGCAGTGACACCAGCCCCCCGGGCGATGCACATTCGACCCGCGTCGCCGAAACCTCCCGATACGCCGCCACCGCGCGCGCGATCAGTTGTTCGTGCTGTTCCATGCCGCGATCTGCTGCGTGAGATAGGACTGGCTCGCCTTGATCATCGCAACCTGTCGATCCATTTGTGAAAACGAGCGCGTCAGACGATCGATCAGCCGGGTGTTGTCGGCTTCGATGCGCGCCTGCTCCACCGCGAGTCCGGTCGCGATCCGCGTATAGCGCGCGGTGCTGGTGTCAAGCGCACCGCCCTTTGCCGTCACCATGTCACGCACGGCGGTCAGCCCGGTATCGAGGCCGCCTGCTGCCGTCAGCATCGCCCGGACGCCCATCGGATCGGCAACGATGGCGGCAGTCAGTCTCGCCCGGTCGATCCGCAGCGTACCGTCACGATTGGTCGCGATGCCGAGGTCGTTCAGCGATTGCGCGGTCGCCCCGCCAGCCAGATGCTCCAGCGGCAGTCGGGACAGGGCGACAGCGGCAGCCCGGAGGCCGGGATCTCCCTGCAACGCTCCCGAAGCACCCGGAACCACAGCCCCCGCGATAAGACCGCGCACCTGATTGAAACCGGCAACGAATTCATTGAGCAGCTTGGCCGTCGACACCGTCTCGTCCTGCGCATCGATATCGAACGCGGTCGCAAATTCGGTGAGGGCGGACCCGATCGACGCAAGCGCGGAAATCTTCGCGGTGTTGCTTGTCGTCTTTGCCAGCAGCATTTTGTCGCGATTTTCGCGCGCCGACGCCGCGAGTTCCGCGACCAGCGCCTTTGAATCCACACCCGCCCCCGCCCCAAGAGCGCTCAGGATCGACGTCATCGGACGTCCAGCGCGGCGCGTTCGGCGGCGAGTCCCGCGCGGATATGCGCGATATCGACCTTCAACGCGATGCGCTGACCAAGCGGTATGGAGGATTGCAACAGCCCTTCTGCGTCGTTGAGCGCAGCATCGACGTCCGCCACCCACGCCAGTCTCAACTCGCGGTCGGCATTGGGAAAAGGGAATGGGAATGGGTTCATCGCGCCTGTCCATCTCGATTGGCTTCGCAACGAATAACGGCAGAGTTGGTCGCAGCTTTAGGTTGAGCGGCCGTCCGCACCGTAATTCAGGCCATCGGGCATTTCGACTTCGGGCTGCGCGCGGCGGGCGATTGCGACGTTCAGGCCCATGACGAAAGCGAGCACGGTGGCGACGGCACGGTAGAGTTTCTCGTCGATGACCTCGCCCGAACGGCTGGTGAAATAAATGGCGCGGGTCAGCGCCGGATAGGTCAGGACCGGGACGCCCTCGCTCGCCGCCATCTCACGAAGCGCCGCCGCCGCCTCTGCGCGGGCACGGGCGACGACGACCGGCGCGCCGTCGATCCCGGCGCGGTAACGGAGCGCCACGGCAAAGGACGTCGGGTTGACGAGGATCACGGTCGCCTCCTTCACCGCCTTCCGCGCCGACTGGTCGAGCAACGCCGCGCGCCTGGCATGGATTTGCTGGCGCACCTCTGGCGCATGTTCGGACTCGCGATGCTCGTCGCGGACTTGTTGCTTCGTCATGCGCAGCTTGGCGTTGTGCAGCCCGATCTGGATCGGCGCATCCAGCGCCGCGATCAGGGCCAGCGCAACCGCCAGCGCAAAGACGGTACGGGTCAACAGCGCCGCCGCGACTGTCGCGGAGGACATCGGCTCGACACCCGGCAAGCCGAGTAATGCCGGCAACATGCCCTTCACCGCCCAGACGAAGGCGCTGCCGAGAAACAGTAATTTAGCCGCCGACTTGCCGAATTCGATCAGCCCCTTCGCGCTAAATATGCGCTGCAGCCCTGCTGCGGGATCGATCTTGGCGAATTTCGGGGCAATGGCCCCCCAGTTGATGCCCAGCCCGCCACCAATCAGACGGCTGGCAATTGCGGCAAGACAGATCATCGCGAACAACACGCCCATCGGCACCGCAACTGCGGAAACCAGCAGCCAGATGATCGCGGATGGGTCGAAATCTCCCTGCCCACCTTGCAGCGACAGCCCCGCCCGCATCTGAGCCGCCGCTCCCTGCCACAAACCATGGCCCATCAGCGCAAGCCACCCCGCGCCCGCCGCGACCGCGCCTGCCGTCGAAAGCTCGCGTATATCGGGAAGCTGCCCCCGCTTCCGCGCCGCCGCTTTATGTTTCGGCGTGGCTGCCTCGGTACGTTCGCCACTCATCGCGCGACCAAAGCCAACGAAGCCGTAATCTGCCCCCCGATGGCCGATCCCATCGCCGGAAATGCCACCACCAGCAGCCCCGCCCCGGCAAGCTGCGTGAACGGCATACCGATGGCGAACAGGTTCAACGCAGGTGCCGCCTTGGCAATCAGGGCGAGAACGATCTGGACGAGAACGAGCGCAAACGTCACCGGCAGGGCAATGCTGACTGCGCCCGAAAACAGCGCCGTCCCGAACATCTGCATCGCATTATCGGGGAACCACGAGGAACCGATCGGAATGCTTCGGAAACTCTCAACGACCATCGCGATCAACGTCAGATGCCCTTGGCTGGCGAGAAAGATCGCTGTCGCTGCAAAGCTCATGAAATTGGACAGCGTCGGCGCCGGTCCCGACAGGCCGTCCGACGACGTCGCAAACCCCAGCCCCATCGTATTGCCGATCACCTCGCCCGCCATCATCGCCGCGGCAAAGGCCATTTGCATCGAAAAGCCCATCGTCAGCCCGATCAACAATTCGGGCAGCACCACGAACGGCGCATCGCGCGCGGCATCCAGCGCCAGTTGCGGATCGCCCGCCGAAAAGCCAGCCCAGCCGATCGCGATTGCAATGGCGATGCGCAGCGGGATCGGCACATGCGTGTTGCCGAACAAGGGGGACGCAAACAGCGCGGCTCCCGGTCGGATCGACGCGATACCGATGCCCATCGCGGTCTCCACCAGCGTCATCAGGTCAAAATCTCCGGGATGCGCGCGAACATTTCACGCGCAAAATCGGCGACGACGCCGAGGATGGCGGCACCGAAGACAGCCAGCACGATGGCGACAACGATCAGCTTCGGCACGAACGACAGCGTGGCTTCGTTGATCGAAGTGACTGCCTGGAACAGCCCCACCACCAGCCCGACGGCAAGCACCGATACCAGCAGCGGAGCCGACGCCAGCGCCGCCGCCCATAACCCCTGTTGCGCAAAACCGAGCAGCACATCCTGTTCGCTGCCGGTCATCCGAACGACGACACCAGCGAACCCATCGTCAGCGCCCATCCGTCGATCGCGACGAACAGCAGCAACTTGAATGGCATCGACACGACCGATGGCGACAACATCATCATGCCAAGCGCCATCAGCGCACTCGCGACGACAAGGTCGATGACCAGGAACGGCAGGAAGATCATGAATCCGATCTGGAACGCGGTCTTTAGCTCGCTTGTCACGAATGCCGGGACCAGAATCGAAAACGGCGTCGTGGCGATATCCGCGCCCGGCTTTTCATTGCCCATCCGATAGAATAGCGACAGGTCCGCGCTGCGGGTCTGGCGTGCCATGAAGCCGTGCAAAGCGACCCCGCCATGTTCGACGGCGGCCTCCATCGGCATTTGCTGGGCGCGATAAGGCTGCCACGCAGTCCGGTCGATCTCTGCGATAACGGGCCGCATGACGAACAATGTCAGGAACAGCGCCATGCCGACGAGCACCTGATTGGGCGGCGTTTGCTGCAACCCCAGCGCCTGCCGCAGGATCGACAGGACGATCAGGATGCGCGTGAATCCGGTCATCATCAGCAATAGTGTCGGCAGGATCGTCAGCCCGGTCATCAGGACGAGAATTTGCAACGGCAGCGAAAGCGCTTCGCCTCCGGGATTGAGCGATCCGAGGTCCAATGACACTGCCACAGTCAGCGCAATCATGAACGATCACCAGTGGCAATCAGGGCAACGCCCTCTCGACTGACCGAAAGGAGCAATGTCTGGCCGGAAAATTCGACGACGGCCAGCTTGGTATGCGCGCCGAACGACTGCACCTCGACCAGCCGCGCGACCCGCCCGCCACGTTGCTCGCACAGGCGCTGCAACAAGGCTGCAAAAAAGTTCACGAACGCCGCTCGATACCGCCCTGAAGCGGTGCCACGATCTCAGAAATACGGATGCCATAACGGCCATCGACGGTGACGACTTCGCCGCGCGCAATCAGCGTTCCATTGACCAATATGTCGAGCGGATCGTCGGTCTGGCGGTCGAGTTCAACGACCGCATCCTGCTTCATCGCGATCAGTTCGGCGAGCGTCATCGATGCCGACCCGACCTCCACTGAAAGGCGCATCGGGATACGGGCGAGCAAATCAAAATTGTCGGTCGCGACCAAAGGTTCGGCGAGCATGGCTTCGGTCATTTCAAAATGTCTCCATCATATGGATCTGGACGGCGGTGCGGCCACTGGTGTCGGTCAATATCCCGGTCCCGAGGCGGTGAGCGCCCGTGTAAAGCGGCACGAATACGGGCTTCGAGATCGGCAAAACGTCACCAACCTTCAGGTGCATCACCATCGCGGCGGGCAATTGCGGTCGTGCAAAAACCGCCCGTACGGGAACCGGTGCGGTCATCACATTGTCGCGGAGAAGATTGGCCCAACCCGCAATTCGGGCGGGGGGCGGCACGTTCGCCAGTCGCGCGATGCTGCCTGTTGCAAAGGCGATGCTGACCTTGCCGAGCGGCCACGTCAGCGTGATCGTGGGAACCCGGTCGTCGGCGCGGGAGAACTGGGCCGTGTCTTCTTCGGCGGCAATCGCGGGGAGCGTATCACCCGGCCACGCTTCCGCGATGGCAGAGGCGACCTTGCAGGCTATGTCTTTTGCAATCGAGGCGGTCGCTCCACATTCGCCCGTTCGCGACCGGGGAGCCGCGCCCCGAGCACCGCCAAACTTTCGCTCCACGAGTGCTGCGGCAAAGATGCGATCCACGGCGATCAGGATCGGGCACACGGATCCGACACGATATCCGAACATCATTGCCGACAATTCCTGCAAGTCTCCGAACGCAACATCTCCACACGAAGCTGCCAGACCGCCGACATCGGCCATGCCGGAAAGATGGCGCTCGATCGGTGCGCAAAGGCGCGCCGCGAACCGTGTCAGGGCGAGATTTCCATCGT
The DNA here is from genome assembly GCA_028289885.1 of Sphingomonadales bacterium. Taxonomy (GTDB): domain Bacteria; phylum Pseudomonadota; class Alphaproteobacteria; order Sphingomonadales; family Sphingomonadaceae; genus Sphingomonas_O. The sequence continues at coordinate 45,745 of JAQGKX010000085.1, read as the reverse complement.
CGGTGTCGTCCGGTCGGAGCAGCGGATTGGCCCGCGTCACCGCGCTCATTGGATCACGAAACTGGTGAAATAGACGCTGTCGATGCCGGGTCGGCCATCCTTGGCTTTCAACACCGCGTCCATCACATTGCGGAGCTTGACCTGTAGTTGCTGCTTGCCGGCGGTCGTCCCGAGTGCTCCCGCATCCTGATCGGCGACGGTCATCAGCACGACCGACCGCAGCGCTGCCTCATTGGTTTTTACGGCCTCGGCGGCGCGCGGGTTGTCGGTGGTCGCAACCGACAAGGACAATTGCGCAAAACTGCCGCTGTCGCGCAGGTTGGAGGTGAACGGCTGTTGAAAGGCAAAATACGTAATTGCAACGGGTTTGGCATCGGTCTTAAGCGCGCCGACGAGCGATCCTGACGCATAGAATCCGCCCGCAGCACCCGCCCCCGCGAGCAACAACCCGCCGCCGCCATAGGCAAGCAACGCGCCCAGCTTGCCGCGCTTTTTCTTCTGTCCAGTCATCGATTATTCCTCATGTTCATGCGTAACGGCCTGACTCGGACGATCCCTGCTCGCCCTCGTCTTCGTTCGTTCGGTGTTCGATCGGCGGGCGTGGCCGGTGGTCGCTACGATCGCGAAACCCCGGTTGTTCGTGAAAGATCGTGGCAGCGGAAACCGGCGCGCCCAGCGCATGCGCTCCGGCCAGGACATGAACCCGGGCCGCCTCCACCACCGCCAGATTGTGCGCGTCCGTCACGCCGATTTTCAGATGATCGACGGTTCGGTCGATGGTCATTTTGCCGAATCCTTCCGGCTCGACCTGAAACCGCACGTCTCCATTGGAAGCGGCGCTGGCTTTCACGTCGCCGATCACCGTGTCGAGCCACTGCCGATCCGCCGCGCCGTTCTGTACCATGACGGCCAGCAGGCGATCGAGTGATACCGTCTGCTGCGGTCTCAGGGGGTCGGGCAGTGGTTCCGGATCCGCATTCGGGATCGAAACCGCAGCAATTGGCGCAGTGGCAACATCGGGCATTACCATCAGGGTTTCGCGGGGTGTGACGCTTTCCGCCTGAGCTATCTCCGGTGCCTTTTCTTGACGCACATTCTCCCGCAACGGCTTTTTCGATACCCTGGAAAGTGGCGGCGCAGAGTCCGCCGGTTTTGCGATATCCGCGCTGGGTATCGTTGGCAGTGTGCCTGGAAATGCTGCAGGAACTGCCGCAGCATCGACGGACAGGACAGTCGTGTCCATGCCGGTTTTCTCATCCTTGTTGCCCGTAACTGACGCCTTATCCACCGCGTCGAGCAGCAAATCCGGCAGGGCGGTAATAAGCTGCACATCTTCGGTTAGTGGCGCGGGCATATTCTGAAGCCGGATCGAACTTGTTTTAGAGAGTTCGATTTTCAGTACCGCTGCAAATTCCACAATATCGACCGCGTTGGCTGGCGCGCCAGTCGATAAAACGGCGGGAGCCAGTGACACAGTTGCGGCTATGACCGTCATCACGACACGCTCCGACCGGGCAGTTTCAAGGCCTCTCGCAGGTCTGAGGCTCGGGCCTCGGCCCGTTCCGAGCCCACGAAATTACGTCCGGCGATCTGCGCGCGCGTGTCTGCAAGGCCAAATGTGCGTCGAGCGACTTCGACTTCGGCGACAAGGCGATCGTTCTGCCCCGATATTGCGACGGCTCCGGCCAGCAAACGCGCGACGCATTCGCCCCCCGATGCCAGCGCGCGTCCGCTCAGCGGCCCGAGGTCCGCCGCGATCATCTGCGACAGTGCGTCGAGCCGGGTCAGGCGGTCGCTGGCCTCACGCAGTTTTATCGAGGCCCGCGCTACGGTTGCGGCCGCCATGCGCCGTTCGACATCACGGACCCGCGCCAATTGCCGGGCCTGGGAAAAATGGCTCATTCCGATAACCCGCAAAGCATCTCGAAGGCATCGGCCGCCGCGACCGTCTCGTGCGAACCTTGTTTCAGAAAATCGAGTATCGGCAGGCGATTGGCCAGCGCATGGTCCAGATCGACGTCGGTACCCGCACGATACGCGCCCATCAGGACGAGATCGCGGTTCTCTGCCGCCAGCGACCAGTCCCGCCGAACGCACTGGGCCGCTGCCTGATGCTCGAGGGAGACGACATCGCTCATCGTCCGGCTGAGCGAGCGGGCGATGTCGATTGCCGGAAATACGCCAGCCTCCGCCAGCGTCCGCGACAGCACGATATGTCCATCGGTGATCGAGCGTGCGGTGTCGACGACCGGGTCGTCCAGGTCGTCGCCATCGGCCAATATCGTATAGAGCGCAGTGATAGAACCGCCGGTCCTACGATCGCCCCCCGCCCGCTCGATCAGCACCGGGATGATCGCAAGCGCGGACGGCGGATAACCTTTGACGGTGGGCGGCTCACCCATGGCGAGGCCGATCTGGCGCTGGGCATGGGCAAGGCGCGTAAGGCTGTCGACGATCAGCAGCACCGATTTTCCGGCATCGCGGAAATGTTCGGCGATGGCATTCGCCCGTTCGACCGCGCGCAGGCGGAGGATTGCCGGCGCGTCAGCCGCGGCGGCGACGATCACGGTTCCGGACCTTGTTTCAGGGCTGACGTGGCGTTCGCTGAAGTCGGCGATTTCGCGAGCGCGTTCGCCCACCAGCGCGACGACGATGACGTCCGCCGACACGCCCCGCATGATTTGGGCCAGTAACGTCGATTTGCCGACGCCCGAGCCCGCGACAATGGCCATGCGCTGTCCGACGCCAAGCGTGAACAGTCCGTCGATCGCGCGGACGCCCGTTGCCAGCGCGGTATTGATCGGTGCCTTGTCCATCGGATTGGCTGGCCTGTTGGCGACGCTCGACCGCAATCCGCCGATCTGGCCGAGGCCATCGATCGGTGCGCCCGACGCGTCGATGATACGCCCCAGCAAGCCCGCGCCGACGGCGACTTCGTTGACCCCGTCATCGGCAAAAACGCGCGCGCCTATCGTTACGGCTGGCGTGCCGTCGAGTGGCAGAAGGTGGATGCTCGCGGCGTCGAACCCGGTCACTATCGCCGGTGCACACACCCACGATGCCGCCGCAACGCGCGCGCCGCTTCCTACGGCCAGGTCGATCCCGTTCGCCCGCAAGCTGCCGTTCGCGTAACTGACGACATGCCCAAACCGTGCGGGGAAGCTCCGTGCAATCATGACCCCGTTCAGCGAAGCCGCCCCACGCGGGATCATGACATCGCCCCCAGCGCAGCCCGGACCCGGTCGAGCGCCGAGACCACGCCGTCCTCGGCACCCCGGTCCCCGATGGTCGCGACGATCTGACCGACTTCAACCGCAGCATCGCCACAAACGCAAATATCGTCACGCAAGCCGTCGAGCATCGAGACGCAATCCGGATGAACGCGCACGATGATCGGGCCAGCGGGACCGTGGATCGCTTCCGCCAGCACCAGCGCCCGTTCGCGCAGCAGCGTCGCGTCGATTTCGGCACGACCGACGACATCCCCGACCAGCCGCAGGACCGTCTCGGCAAGCAGTTGCGCCAGCGGTTCCGGTTCGGCCACTTCGATCGATGTCGCAGCCTCGATCAACTGCATCAGCATTGTGCGCTCGGCGGCGACTTCGACGATGGCTTCCCGACGCGCCGCTGCATAGCCATCGGCATACAGGTCGCCTTCGAAAGTTGGATCAATGTCCACAACATGCCGCCTTTTCGCGCGCAAAGCGGTGTCTTCACTCCACATTTTAGACATAGTCTCCATCTCCCTTGCCGAGTTGAATTGCGCCGCTGTCGCCCATCGCCTTGGCCCCGGCGATAATGGCGCGCTGGGCAGCCTGCACATCGGCAAGCCTGATCGGCCCCTGTTCGGCGATCGCAGCGCGCATCGTGTCGGCGGCACGTGCCGACATGGTCGAAAATATTCGTTCGCGCTGCGCGTCGGGCACGCCCTTCAGCGCAATCGCTATGTCGGTGGCGTCTGCGGTTCGGCAGACGGCACCAAGATCCTTGTCGGACAATGCCAGCAGGTCGTCGAAGACGACGCGGTCATCGTCGATGCGTTGCGCGAGCGGCTTGTCCAGCTTTGCCAGGGCGCGCATCATCCGTTGGTCGAGCGCCTTCGGAACATGATTCAGGATCGCGGCGATCACCGGCACGCCGGCGTTGGTGTCGCTCCTGGTCGCCTTGCCCGATCCGATGTGGTCGGCAAGCAAGGCATCGGCGTCCGCAAAAGCCTGCGCCGAAACCGCGCCCAATGTCGCGACGCGGTACAGTATGTTGGCCTGATCGACCTCGGCCATACGCCCAACGACCGCAGCTGCCACAATCGGGTCGAGATGCGCGATCAGGAGCGCCGTGAACTGGGGATGTTCGGTCGCACCCAGCGCGACCAGATCATCGACCGACAGCCATTTCAATGTTGGCAACGGGTTGGCCAGCGCCTCGGGAATAATGCGGTCCAGCATCACCGGTGCGCGCTCGCCGCCCAGTGCACGCGTCATGACGCCGTTCAGATGCCCGCTGACTTCGGCGTCTACGCTCGATACCCGTCTTGCACTCGCGACGAAGCGATCGAGCGCCGCGGTCACCCGCATTTCATCGACATCGTGCAGCGCGAACATCGCGCCGCCGACCCGTTCGATTTCCGATGGATCGAGCCGCGCCACGATCGTCGCAGCCTCTTCCTCGTCCAGCAGCATAAGCAGGATCGCGGCCGTTTCATGATTTGCGATGTCAGGCATTTTCAGGACCTTTGACGAGATTACGGACGACCAGCGCTGCGCGGGCCGGGTTGGCGCGGACGAAGCTGCGGACCAGTTCCACACGATCTGCATAGACCGGCGTCGCTTCGATCATGCCGAGCGTCACGTCGGACTGCGGTTCCTGCAATTCACTGCTGATCAGACCCGCGATTTCTATGCGACGCGCTTCGAAGGCAACGTTGCGGCGTTTAAGCAGCGGGCGACCGATACCGAAGATGAGCAGGGTAATAACGACGATTGCCGCCAGATTCCGTCCGGCAACGAAGACCCAATCGGCCTGCCACCACGCCGGGCTGTCGACCATCACGGGCTGGAAGGGCCGCGAGGTCACGATCACGCTATCGCCACGCGCTGGGTCGAAGCCGATTGCTCCTTTGACCAACGCATCCAGTGCCGCAATCTCGACCCCAGTCCGCTTTTTCGCGCCATCCTTCAGCGCGACGGCAACCGACAATCTACGCACTTGCCCGCTGGCGACGCGAGAAACCGAAACCTCCCGACCCAGTTCGAAATTGCGCGTGGAATCCTCAGACGTCTTCGCAGGCGTCACGCCGGGCTGGCTCTGGACGGGTGGCGTGGTGCTGACCGTGGACGCGGGGGGGGGCGTGTTCGACAGCGTGCCGGGGATACCGACTGCGGGCGGCGCGCCGTCGGCAGACGTCCAGTGGGACTGTTCCTGCCGAAGGGCACGATCGCCCTCGGGATAGCTTTCGCGCGTCGCCTGCCGCTCGTCGAAATTCAGGTCGGCATGGACCTCGGCTGTAAATGCGTCAGTACCGACGACCGGCGACAGCAGCCGCGACAGGGCGTCGCGATATCGCCCCTCCACCTTGTTCTGTAGGTCGAGCTGGCGGGCGGCTTCGGCGGCAAGCGGATTGCTCATGTCGGCGGAAAGGAGATGCCCCGACTGATCGACCACCGCGACATCGTCGGCGTTCAGGCCGTTGACGGAAGATGCGACCAGATGGACAATCGCCTGCACTTGCGCGTCCGACAGCGTTCGCCCGGCGGTCAGCGTGACCATGACCGAAGCCGACGACTTCACCCGATCGCGCACGAACAGGCTTGGTGCCTCGACAGCAAGATGGATTTTCGCGGAATCGACACCATCGATGGCCTCCACCGTCCGCGCCAGATCGGTTTCGCGAGCGCCACGCAGGCGCTCCCCTTCAAGCGCATGGCTCGCGCCGATCGGCAAGGCGTCCAGCGCGGCGGAAGCACCCGGAGCCGATTTCGGAAGCCCCTGCCCAGCCAGCAACATGCGCGCGCGGTGATAATCGTCAGTCGATACGTCGAGCGCGCCACTGTCGCCGTCGATCCGATATTTGACTCCCGCCACGTCGAGCGCGGCCGCGACCGCAGCCTTGTCACCGTCCGCGAGCCCCGCAAACAATGGCTTTTGTGCAGGCGCGCTGATCGCCATCCACGCCAGCACCGCCGCCAGTCCCACGCCCGTCAGCCCGAGCATTGGCAGACTGCGTCGGACGAGCGGCTGGTCGACGATGCCGCGCAGCCGTGCCGGGATGGGCAAGGTCCGGCCCGAAATGACGGTCAGGTCGCTCGCCATCAGACGGGCATGTTCATGATGTCACGATAGGCCGACAACAGCTTGTTGCGGACCTGAAGCGTGGCTTCGAACGAGATCGACGCCTTCTGCCGGGCGAGCATGACCTGCGCGATGTCGGTTTCGGTGCCGCGCTCGAAAGCTTCGGACGCAGCACCGGCCTTCGCCTGAAGCGCGTTCACTTCACCGAGCATTTGGCCGAAGCCCGAAGCTGGCTCGACCTTTGCCGCCGCCGCGCCGCCGGTAGCAATCTTCTGCAGCGCCTCGCTGCGGGCGAGCATTGTGCTTCGCATCGCCATCAGGCTGCTGGCATCGATCGTGCTCATCGTTGGTAGATCATTGGCTGGCCCCGGAGAATGTTTGTCTCCGTTAGAACAGCAATCCCCGTGCCAATCGCTCGCCTACCTGTGTGCCATCCCTCGAAGGAGCCTGACCGTCAAACCAACGTCACCATTCGTCAGAAATCCGACGATCATGTGGTGAAGCCGAACAGGAACAGCACGACGCCAGCCAGCGACGCCATGCCAAGGATGTTCAGCATGCCGATCTTCAGTCGAAACACCGCGATTATGGCAAGAATCGTCAGCAGCAAGGCCCATGGATCAAGGCTGTCCAGTCGCGGCAGGTCGAAATGCAGCGGCCCCGCCACGAACGGACCGACGACCCGAAAAATCGTGTGGATTGCAAACCAAGCCGCAAGGTTCAGAACCACCCCGACCACCGCCGCCGTGATCGCCGAAAGCGCTCCAGCGACAGCCCGATTGCCGCGCAGCCGCTCGATCAACGGCGCGCCGATGAATATCCACAGGAAACACGGCAGGAAGGTTACCCATGTTGCCAGCAATCCCCCCAGCGTCCCGGCGACCAGCGGCGCAAGCTCACCGGGGTGCCGGAACGCGCCCATGAACCCGACGAATTGCAACACCATGATCAGCGGCCCGGGCGTCGTTTCCGCCATGCCGAGACCATCGAGCATCTCCCTTGCGGTGAGCCAGTGGTAATTTTCGACCGCCTGCTGTGCGACATAGGCCAGCACCGCATAGGCACCCCCGAAGGTTACGACAGCCATGGTCGAAAAGAACGTGGCGATCTGGCTGAAGACGTTTTCGCCGCCGAGGATGAGCAACAACGCCGCAACCGGCGTCAGCCACAACAAGAGCCAGACCAAGGCCTGCACCAGCGTCTGCCGCATCGTCGGCATGGCGTGGGCGGGCAGGTCCTCGCCGAGCAGCGTGTCGGCATCCGCGACGATTGCGCCCTTGCCTGCTCCATGACCGCCGCCGACCGCAAATGCCTGCAGGCCCGCCCGTCCGCCGAAATACCCGATCAGTCCGGCACCGAGGATGATGAAGGGAAACGGCACGCCACAAAAGAATATCAGGAAGAACGCAACCGTCGCGAGTGACCGCATCACCGGATTTTTCAGTGATCGCGACCCGATCCGGATCACGGCCTGCAGCACGACCGCCAGCACCGCGCATTTCAGGCCGAAGAACAGCGCCGACACGATGCCGACCTTGCCGTAAAGCGCGTAGATCCAGCTGAGCGTCATGATCGCGACCGCGCCCGGCAGCACGAACAGCCCGCCTGCGACAATCCCGCCGCGCGTCCGGTGCATCAGCCATCCGATGTACGTCGCGAGTTGTTGCGCTTCGGGTCCCGGCAGCACCATGCAAAAGTTCAGCGCGTGCAGGAACCGATGTTCGCCGATCCAGCGTTTCTCATCGACCAATATGCGGTGCATGACCGCGATCTGGCCGGCTGGTCCTCCAAACGACAGGAGCGATATGCGGAGCCAAACCCAGAATGCATCCCCAAGCGAAACCGCCGGGGGGCGTTCGACTGAGGAGTAGGTTGTCGCTTCTTCTGCAGGCATGACGCGTCCTTCGATTCAGGACGATGCTTGGGCGTAATGCCTGGAGGGGAGATCGCGGTCCCCATCTCCCTAAAAGCAGGCGACGGCCCTTGGTGTCAAGCGTCGTTTCGGGCGCCGTTAAACATCTTTCGGCGGGTGCCGTTACTCAAATCGTGGCGATGCAGGACGGGGTCCCGCCGCCGGAACAGGAAGGACGAACATGACCTATATCGGAACCAACGTCGCTGCGATCCGCTCGCAGAACGGGATCAACAAAGCCGCTGCCAGCCTCGGCACAGCGATGGAGCGCCTGTCGAGCGGCAAGCGTATCAACAGCGCCAAGGACGACGCAGCCGGACTCGCAATCGCCAGCCGCATGACATCGCAGGTACGCGGCCTGACCGCCGCAATGCGCAATGCCAACGACGGTATCTCGCTTGCCCAGACTGCAGAAGGCGCGATGGGCGAAGTGTCGAACATGCTACAGCGTGTCCGCGAACTTGCGGTGCAGTCGGCCAACGGCACCAATTCGGCCACCGATCGCGCCGCCAACCAGACCGAAGTTACCGCATTGCTCGGCCAGATTGGCGACATTGCCAGCAAGACGACGTTCAACGGAACCAAGCTGGTCGATGGGTCGGCCACCGCGCTCGACATCCAGACAGGGATGAATTCCGGCGACACGGTGACGCTCGCTATCTCGTCGATGGCGACGGCCGATCTGGGTTCCGCGACGCTGAAGATGTCTGCCGTCGATATTTCGACGGCGGCAGGGGCCTCGGCTGCATTGGCCGCCGTCGATGCCGCCATCGACACCGTGAACACCGGTCGTGCAAGCTTGGGTGCGGCCCAGAACCGCTTTGAGGCGACGGTCAGCAACCTGACTTCGACTGTCACGAACCTGACCGAAGCGCGCAGCCGTATCGAGGATGCCGATTTCTCGGCTGAAACGACGCAACTCGCCAAGGCCCAGATCCTCAGCCAGGCGGCAACCGCCATGCTGGCACAGGCAAACCAGTCGCAGCAGAGCGTGTTGAAACTGCTTCAGTAATTCGCTGATACCGGACCGAACATGGGGTTGGTCCCCCGCTAATTGGTCCGGCAGGCCCCGACGCACCCCACGCGTCGGGGCCATTTTATGTGAGGGACCGATCGGCAAGCATATCGCGCAATTTGTCGAGCGCCGACTTTTTGATCTGGCAAACCCGCGCCGCGCCGACGCCCAGCGTTTCCCCGATCTCGTCGAGGTTCATTTCCTCGATGAAATAGAGTTGCAGGACCATGCCTTCGCGCGGTGGCAACGTGCGGATACCATCGGCAATGGCCCGCTGTAACCGGGTCCGATCGATGGTGTCGTCGGCGCGCTCCTCGGCTGCGGCGAACCACATCGAATGATCGGAATACAGATCATCTATCGATTCGTGGCGTACCGACTGCGCGGCTTCGGCCATGACGTGATAGCCGGCCAGGTCGGTGCCCAGCGCAGACGCCAGTTCGACATCGCTTGGCGCGCGACCATTGGAACGTTCGAAACGGCTTCGCGCGCCGACAATCTCCCGCCGCTTGGCCATCGCTGAACGGCACTGCGCTGCCTGTTTGCGCAGGCCGTCGATCATGCTCCCGCGAATTCGCAGCGTTGCGTAGGTGGCAAAGGCATGGCCGCGATCCTCGTAGCCGCGCGCCGCCTCGATCAGCGCGACCATGCCCGATTGCATCAAATCCTCGATATCGATTGCGGTCGAAACACGACCATGGACGTGCCAGGCGATCTTTCGCACGAGCGCCATATGGTCGCGGATGAGCCGTTCGGGATCGGCGCGCTTTTGCCCATATGTCATGAGTGCGCCATCGGGATCGTCCAGCGCCATCATGCGTCTCCTTCGGCAATTGCGTGAATGGGTGCACCGACGACCGCGACGATGTCGACCGGTTTGGAATCGGGTATCTCGAGAAACGACAGCACCGGCGTCTCGGGCAAATGGGGTCGCAGCAGCCGGGACAGCGACGCTCGCGCGAGCGGTGAGGTGATGACGGCAAAGCTCCGCGCGCTGGCCACGAGCGGTGCCGCAGCATCCCCGACCGCGGCCACGATCCGCGTCGAAAGCGCCGGCTCGAACGGAAATTCCGCGTCCGGACCAACGTGGATGGCTTGCGCCAGCAGCAGTTCGAGACCGGGATCGAGGGTGATCGCGGGAAGCGGCATGCGAACCGGCACGATGGTCTGCACGATCAACGCTCCGATCCGCTGCCGTACCGCCTCGACCAGCGGCTTGGGCGTCGTCGCCAGCGCAGCACAATCGATCATGGCGAGCGCGATCCGGCGGAAATCCTTCAGGGGAACACCTTCTGCCAACAGGCTGCGGCACAGGGCGGCAATCGCAGACAGTCCGAACGGCTGCGGCGTCAGTCCCTTGGCAAGTTCGGGTGCGCCCTCCTTCAGCGCATCGACCAGTTTTTGCGCTTCGTCGATGCCGAACAGGTCCGCCGCGCCGCTGACGATCGCGCGGTTCAGGTGGGTGGCGATAACGGTCGGCGCATCGACGACGGTGTATCCCGCCGCGATCGCGTCCGACCGGGACTCTGCTGCGACCCATACTGCGTCCAGCCCGAACGTCGGATCCTTGACCGCGCGACCGATTACCGGCGTTTCGATGTCACCTGAATCGAGCGCGAGAAAGTCGTCGGGATAAGCCTCGTCCTCACCGACCACCATGCCCGCCAGCGTCAGACGGTAAGCGTTGGGCGCAAGTGACAAATCGTCGCGCACGCGGACTTGCGGCACTACGAAGCCCAGTTCGCGCGACAACTGCCGCCGGATCGCCGTGATCCGCGCCATCAACGGCGCGCCGCGACGTTCGTCGACCAGCCCGATCAACGCATAGCCGATGTCCACCGACAGCGCCGCGCCGTCGTGCAGGTCGCTCCATTCGATCATATGCGAAGGCGCGGTCGGCATTGGCGCGATGGTGACGATGGTCGCGCGCTCTTTCTTGCGAAGTTGCCGCGCCAGCACACCCGCTCCCAGCGCGGCCGGAAGCACAATCAGATGCGGCATACCCGGCAACAGGCCGAGGAACGCCATGATCGCCGCCACCGGAATCCACGCCGCAGACTTGCCGAACTGCGACGTGACCTGCCCTGCCAAATCGAGCGGAGATGACACGCGCGTGACGATCGCCGCCGCCGCAATCGACAGCAGCAATGCTGGCACCTGCGCGACCAGCGCGTCGCCGATCGCCAGCAGGACATAGGTTTTCGCCGCATCCGCCAGCACCATGCCGTGCGACATTGTGCCAAGCACGATGCCGCCAACGATGTTGATCGCGAGGATCATGACGCCCGCAACGGCGTCGCCCTTCACGAACTTCGACGCGCCATCCATCGAGCCATAGAAATCGGCTTCGGTCGCCACTTCCTGACGTCGCGCCTTGGCCTGTTCGGGAGTCATCAGACCGGCGTTCAGGTCGGCGTCGATCGCCATCTGCTTGCCCGGCAGCGCGTCGAGCGTGAAGCGCGCCGAGACTTCGGAAACGCGGCCCGCGCCTTTGGTGATGACGACTAGGTTAATGATCATCACGATCAGAAACACAAACAGCCCGACCGCCCAATTGCCACCGATCACGAACGTCCCGAACGCCTCGATCACATGGCCCGCCGCAGCCTCGCCCTTGTGTCCCGCGACCAGCACGACGCGGGTCGAGGCGACGTTCAAAGACAGGCGCAACAAGGTGGCGAACAGCAATACCGTTGGGAAGGATGAAAATTCGATCGGCTGCGCGGCGTTCAGTGCGATCATCAGCACCGCCAGCGATATCGCAATGTTGGCGATGAATCCGATGTCGAGAACGATGCTGGGCACCGGCACGATCATCAGTACGACAATCGCCAATGTCATGAACGGCAGGATGCTCCCGCGCGCTGCCGATCCCCACAGGCGGAGCATGGTGTCCGACGGCATCATGCCTGTACTCCAAGCGACGCCAGCATTAGATATGCCAGCCGTGCGTTGGCCGGATTGGCCATTCGGGCGGGTGTGGCGCTGGCCCATTGCAGGGCAGGTCGCGGGGCTTCGGGTTCGAACTTGTTGGCAAATTTCTGACGAATTTCGGTCAACGAACGGGGCGCTCCCGACCGGTCATAGAAGACCGCATGATTGGCGCGCGCCGCCGCCGGGAACAGCGCTGCACCCGACGCTTGCGGATCGGCCTCGGCGGCTTGCAGGAACTTGCCCGCCCCCGCCGCACCGAGGAAATGCGCGAGATACAGGTCGACCGGCTCAACCGCATGACCCAGACGCTTCTCAAGCGAAACTCGATTGTCGGACGCGAACTCTGCCGCCATCGCTGCGGACGCTTCGGGGTTCCGGCGCAACGCCAGTATCGCCGCGCGGGCATCCGGGTCGGCAACCCGATATCGCCCGTCGGTGCCGCGCACGATTGCCGCAGCCTCTGCACCCAGCCCATGCTCCGCGCCATGTTTCGCCACGGTGCCGAGCCAGCTTTGTTCGACGAATTGATACAGACCGGTCGCCGAAGACGTTGCTGCCCTTGCATCGGGGTTCAGGCTGCTCTCAACCTTCGCCTGTGCATATAGATATGAAAACGCCACGCCCGTCCGTGCGGACGCCGTGGCAATCGCGTTCTGCACACGGGCGACTTGCGCCGCACTTGATATCGTCGAAACCATGACACTCCCCGATCTTGTGGGGAGAGTTCAGCAAAGCCCGTGCCAATCGGCCTAGCGGGGCGGCAGATCGTCCTCGATCATCCGCGCCGCAATCGCATCGGGGTCGACACGGTAGCTGCCATCGGCAATCCCTGCCCGGATCGCGGCGACGCGCGATGTATCGATCGGAGCGACCTGTGCAGCCAGGGCGGCCACCGTCGATTGCGGCTGGACATCAAGCGGAGCCGCCCGCTTCGCGGTTCCCGCAACGGGCCGCGCGGGCCGATCGAGCGGCGCGGCTCCGTTCATTCTTACACCATTGACCATATCGTCCGCCCCGCTGAAACCTGCCTCGTTCGGATAACGGCAAATGGTAGAAAAGCTTAATCAATAAATTCGCACAGTGCCGGGGTCGGCGATCAGGCCCACGATCACCGACGCGCCCGGCCCGGTCCTGACACGAACGCGCTCACCCAATCGGCCCTCGCCTTCCGCAATGCCCGATACCGATGCGCTAAACCCGGCGGCCCCGGTCACGACCGAAACCGGGTCGCCCTTGCGCATCAGCAACGGCCCCGCAAAGGCAAGCGCGGTCGCACTGACCGGCACGCGTATGCGCCAGCCGATACTGTTGCACGCCACCGTCACCGATCCGGCGATTGGCGCACCGACGCTGACCGCTTCGGGACAATTGGCCAGCTTGATCCGTCGATCCACCGGTCTTGCCGCACCAGTGCTTCCCACCGCAGCCGCCACCGCCGCGTCGAGGGCGTCAAGATTCTGCCACCCCTCCGCACGTGCCTGTGTCGCGATCAGGGCCACGGCCACCGCAGCCCGTCGTAAAAATGACGCCATCGTCGCTCTCCTTGTTGGTTGAACCCGACACCCAGCATCATCCGTGCCAAGGAAACCGCGCTTTTCGGTGGGTTATGGCAAACTGGCACGGCGTTTGCTGATTGACCGACATGCCACAGGACGCACTCTTCGGAATTCATGGGATGGCGCTTTCGCTCCGGTCGGCGCGGCTAACGATGCTCGCGTCGAACATCGCGAACGCCGCCACGCCGAACTACAAGGCCCGGGACATCGACTTTGAAAGCGCACTCGGACTTGCCGCTTCGGGCAATGATCCGGCGAGCGCGCTCCGGTATCGCGTTCCCGTCCAGCCTTCGCTCGACGGCAACACCGTCGAACTGTCGACCGAACAGACCGCCTTTGCCGAAAACGCTGTCCAGTACCGCACGACGCTCGCCTTTCTCGAAGGCCGCATCGCCACCGTCACCCGCGCCTTGAAAGGGGAATAACCATGCCCAACCGCCTTAGTGTCTTTGATATATCAGGCCGTGCCATGTCCGCGCAGCTCGTCCGGCTGAACACGACCGCCTCCAACCTCGCCAACGCGGGGTCAATCTCGAACACCGAAGCCGGAGCCTTTCGCGCGCTGAAACCGGTTTTCCGGTCGGTCGGCAGCGAGCCCGGCATCGCGACTGTCCAGGTCGATCGCGTCATTGCATCGACAACACCTGCGACACGAAGGCACGAACCGAACCACCCGCTCGCGGACAAGGACGGCAACGTCTGGGAAGCTGGCGTCGATTCGACCGCCGAGATGGTCGAGATGATGGAAGCATCGCGCCAGTATCAGAACAATGTGCAGGTGCTCGAAACCGCCAAGTCGCTGATGCTCGACACGCTGAGGATCGGCCGATGACCAGCCCCATCTCAACAACCAGCATCGCGGGCCTGAACGCCGCGACCAAAGCCTCGGGCAACGGCGCGCTCGACCAGACTTCATTCCTCAAACTTATGACCACTCAACTCCAGACACAGGATCCTTTTGCACCGATGGACAACACACAAATGGTCGCCCAGATGGCGCAATTCTCCAGCGTCGCCGGTATTTCCGAAATGAACGCTTCGTTGAAGGCCATTGCGGCGAAACTCGATACGGGACGCGTCGGCGACGCAGCCGGATGGATCGGCAAAAGCGCGCTGATCGCGGGCGACTTCGTCAATCGCGGGACCGACGGCAGCTATACCGGACAGGTCAATCTGGACGCATCCGCCGACCGCGTGACCATCGATATGCTCGATACCAACGGGTTGATCGTCCACAGCGAAACGCTCGGGAAAAGCGAAGGCACGGTCACCTTCAGATGGGACGGCAATGGCGATGCTGGCCCGGCAAGCGGCCCGTTGCGCGTTCGCGTGACGGCCAAGAACGGTTCGACCACCGTCGCCACCACGACCAACGTCTGGACCCCGATTACTGCCGTCCAGTCACCCGCGGGCGGCAGCGCCCAGCGCCTCGTCACGCCCAACGGCCTGATCGCCCCCGACGCCGCAATCCGCCTCGGCTGAACCGGAGAAAACCCATGTCATTCTATACCTCGCTGTCGGGCCTGAAGGCCGCGCAAACCGACCTGTCGGTCATATCGAACAACGTTGCCAACGTCGGATCGGCGGGGTTCAAGAAAAGCCGCGCGGTGTTTGGAGACCTGTTCGCATCCTCTCCCACGCAGGCGACCAAGATGATCGCCGGACAGGGCACGCGGCTGAACGGCATCACCCAGCAGTTCACGCAGGGGACTCTGGAGGCTACCGACAAGACGCTCGACCTCGCCGTCGCTGGCGAAGGCATGTTCGTCGTTCGCGGCAACCCGCCACGGTCGGAACTCAGCTACACACGCAACGGCGCGTTCAATGTCATCGACGGGAAAGTCACCGATACCATCGGATCGACGCTGCAGCTGTTGCCGGTCGATGCCAATGGTGCCGTCACGAGCCACACGATGGCGGCGCTCACCGATTTCGTCATGCCGACCTCCAAACCCGGCGACCCCAATGTCGGCCTGTCGAACATCTCGATCGGAGACGATGGGCTCGTTACGGCAACCTATAGCGACGGCAGCAACGAAATGCTCGGCAAGGTCGCGATGGCGGGCTTCACTGCGCAGGAAGCATTGCGTCCGATCGGCGACGCGCACTGGCAATCGAGCGGCGACAGCGGGCCGCCAGCGATCAATGCTGCCCAGACCGGCGCACTTGGGTCGATCCGCTCGGGTGCCATCGAACGCGCCAATGTCGATATTACCGAGGAACTAGTCGCGCTGATCGGTGCGCAACGGAATTTTCAGGCCAATGCAAAGGCCATCGAAACCGCCAGCGCCATGACCACGACCATTATCAACCTGCGCGCCTGATATGGACCGGCTGATCCACACATCGCTGTCGGCCATGAAAGCGGCGATGGCGCGGCAGGCTGTGACGGCGAACAACCTCGCCAACGCATCGACGACCGGTTTCCGCGCCGAAATCGCGAGCGTTCGTCCATTGTGGCTGAAGGGCGCGGAGCTGCAGGACCGTGCTTTCGCGTCCGAAGAGGTGACTGCCGCCGATATGCAGGGTGGTGCCGTGATCGATACGGGCCGCCCCTTGGACATCGCGTTGCAGGGTGGCGCATTGTTGACCGTGCAGGCTGAAGATGGCGACGAAGCCTATACCCGGCGCGGCGACCTGATCGTCAGCGACAGCGGATTGCTGACGACCGGCGACGGGCATCCGGTTGTTGGAGACGGCGGCCCGATCACCGTTCCCCCTTCCGACCGCGTGACGATCAACAGCGACGGTTCGATCTGGATCGTTCCCGCTGGCGGCGATCCCAATGCACCGCAGCAGATCGACCGGCTGAAGCTGGCGTCGGCGACCGGCTCGACCGTTGTCAAACAGATCGACGGTTTGTTCCGGGTGAAGGACGGCGGCGCGCTGCCTGCCGATCCCGAAGCCCGCCTGACCCTGCACGCTTTGGAGGGGTCCAACGTAAATCCGACGACGGCGCTGGTCGATATGATCGACGCGTCGCGCGCCTGGGACACGCAGGTCAAGATGCTGACCACCGCACGCGAGATGGATGCGGACACCGCCAACCTCATGAAATTGCCGAGTTAGGAAACAACCATGGCCAATGCCGCACTACAGGTCGCCCGCACCGGGCTGGACGCCGAGAACACCCGGATGCGCGTCATCGCCAACAATCTGGCGAACGTGAACACGACCGGGTTCAAACGCGACCGCGCAACGTTCGAGACGCTGGCCTATCAAGCGATCACAACGCCGGGCGCGCCATCCTCTGCCGAGAATAAATACGCGGTAGGGTTGTCGCTCGGTTCGGGCGTCCAGATGACCGGCACCGCGCGAATCGACACGCAAGGGTCTTTCACGACGACGAGCAATTCACTCGATCTGGCCATCGAAGGCTCAGGGTATTTTCAGGTCCGGACGCCTGACGGCAAGACCGCCTATACGCGGGCGGGCGATTTCAGCCAGTCTCCTGAAGGCGCGCTCGTCACGTCCGCAGGGCTACCGGTCCAGCCCGCAATCACGATCCCGACGGGCGCGCAGGCGATCACCATCGGCAGCGACGGCACGGCGTCCGCGACGGTCGAGGGGGCCGTGACCGAACTCGGCAAAATCGAGACCGCGAGTTTCGTGAACGCGGCAGGGTTGCAGTCGCTAGGCGACAATTTGCTGGCCGAAACGCCAGCGAGCGGCGCGCCACAAGTCGGTGCACCGGGCCTCGAAGGGCGTGGCACGATCCGATCGGGCGCACTCGAGGCCTCGAACGTCAATGTCGTCGAGGAACTGGTCGACATGATCGAAACCCAGCGCGCCTATGAGGTCAATTCCAAGATGATCTCTGCCGCCGATGAAATGCTGAAATATGTCAATCAACAGGTTTAAGGTGGTCGCGGTCGCAGGGATGGTCTGCCTGATAGCAGGCAAGGCCCCGCCTGCCGATTTCACCCCGACCCACCCTGCGGCACCGTTGCCCGCGCCTGCGAATGGCGCGATCTTCCAGGCAGCGATGGGCTATGCTCCGCTGACGAGCGGCACGCGGGCCAGCATGGTTGGCGACATTTTGACGATCGCCTTGGTCGAACGAACGCAGGCGACCAAATCTGCGACGCAAACAACTGGCCGCGACGGAGCGATCGGCCTCTCACCGCCAGCCACCGGACCCCTCGCCCTGTTCGCACCATCGGATCTGAATATGGGCGGGGCGCAGTCGTTCAAGGGCACCGGACAAGCCGCGCAGTCGAACGCACTGTCGGGCGAAATCAGCGTGACGATCGTTGCGGCTTACTCCAACGGGACGATGCTCGTGCGCGGCGAAAAGACCGTGACGATCAACCGGGGCGAGGAGATCATCCGCGTTTCCGGACTGGTCAGGTCTACCGATATCGGCCCAGACAATCGCGTGTTTTCGACCCGCATAGCCGACGCCCGGATCACCTATGCCGGCAAGGGCGAGGTCGCCAACGCGAGCAAGCAAGGCTGGCTGCAACGGTTTTTCAGCATTGTGAGTCCCTTCTGATGCGCTGGCTCCTCCCCCTTTTGGCATTCGGTACAGCACCCGCACATGCCGACCGCATCAAGGACCTCGGCGCGTTTCAGGGCCTGCGCGCCAACCAGTTGACCGGCTATGGCGTCGTGGTCGGGCTGGCGGGCACCGGCGACGACAGCCTCGACTATGCGACACAGGGGGTGAAAGGCGTCGTCAGCCGCTTCGGCCTGACGTTGCCTCCCGGCGTGAACCCCAGTTTGAAGAACGCGGCGGCGGTGCTGATCACCGCCGAACTGCCACCCTTTGCCAAGCCCGGGCAGCGGCTCGACATCACCGTCTCCGCGCTCGGCAAGGCAAAGTCCCTCCGGGGCGGAACGCTGATCCTCGTGCCCTTGCGCGGTGCGGATAACGAGATTTACGCGATGGCGCAGGGCAGCCTCGCGGTGGGTGGCCTGGGCGTCGACGCGGCTGACGGATCGAAGCTGACCGTCAATGTGCCGACGGCTGGACGGATACCCGGCGGGGCGCTGGTCGAACATCCCGTCGACACCGGATTTGCCAGCGCGGCGGCGCTGCAATTCAACCTTAGCGATGCCGATCTGACGACCGCCCAGCGCGTGGCGGACGTTATCAATCAAAGGCTTGGCGGGCGACGTGCTCACGCCATCGACGCAGTGTCCGTGACAATCGACGCGCCGCCGGGGGCCGAACTTCGCGCCGGGTTGATGGCGCAGATCGAGAATATCGAGGTCAAGCCCGCCGAGGCCCCCGCCCGCGTCACCGTCAACGCGCGCACCGGGACTGTCGTCATCAACGGCGCGGTGCGGATTTCGCCCGCCGCCGTCACCCATGGCAAGTTGACGGTGCGTGTCGATGAGAACCCGCAAGTCGTTCAGCCCGCTCCGTTTTCAAATGGCCAGACAGCCACTCAACAGCAAAGCGACATTACGGTCGAGGAAACCCGCAATCCGATGTTCCGGTTCGCGCCGGGTGCCTCACTCAGCGACATCGTTGCCGCCGTAAACAGGATCGGTGCCTCGCCTGCCGATCTCGTCGCCATCCTCGAAGCCCTGAAACAGGCCGGGGCCATGAAAGCGGAGTTGATTGTCCTATGATTACGATGACGTCCGCCGCACCCGTCACACCGCTGGCCAAGGCGGCCAAGTCGCTGGAGGCCGTCTTCCTGCGCCAGATGATCGCATCGATGCGCGCGCCCGCCCTCGCCGATGACCCTTTCGGATCGAGTTCCGCAACCCAGTTCCGTGACATGTCCGATGCAAAACTTGCCGACAGCATGGCCGGCAGTTTCGGCGTCGCGGACATGGTGGAAAAACAGATGAAAGCCCAACCGACGATAGGCCGTGTGGCATGAGCAGCGACTTGTTGAGCATCGGTGCGTCGGGGCTGCGCGCCTATAAGACGGCGCTGGGGGCGGTCGGCGACAATATCGCCAACGCCCAGACCATCGGTTACGCACGCCGCAGCGCCCGCATGACTGAGGTTGCGAGCGGCAGCACGAGTATTGCTTATCGCAACACCGATCGGTCGGACGGCGTCGAGGTACGCGCGATCGACCGCGCGACCGACCAGTTCCGCATTGGTGAGGCGCGTCTGGCGACCTCCGCCGATGCAAAGGCAGGCGCGATCTCCGACTGGATGACTGTCACTGAAACCGCGCTGTCCGATGGCGACAATGGCGTGGGCGCAGCTCTGGCACAGGTCTTCGCGGCTGGCGATGCCCTTGCGGCCGACCCTGTTGCGCGCCAGCCACGCGCGGCCTTCCTTGCCAGCATGGACGAGGCCGCGCAGGCGATCAGGACGAGTGCGGGCGACCTGCAACGGGCAGCTTCGGGTGTGGGCGATGCGGGGCAGTCATCGATGGATAGACTGAATTCGGACCTCGCCACGCTTGCGAGTGTCAATCTTGCGATCAAGACAGCTGGGCCTGGAACCGCGACCTTCGTCGAGCTATCCGACCAGCGCGACGGTCTTGTCGATCGCATTTCCGCCCGGCTCAACGTCGATATCGTCACGGCTTCGGAAGGAACCACGACCTTGTCGAGCAATGGGCAGCCGTTGCTGAACGGGATCGCACACGCGACGCTCTCGATGACGATTGCAGGCGACGGGCGGCTGGCCTTCGTTGCCAATGGCACGCCCTTGCAGCCAACCAGCGGGGCGCTGGCGGGGCTGGCGAGCGCGGCCAATATCATCTCCGATCGACGCAGCGCGCTGGACGGCATGGCGCAAGATTTCGCGACCGCCGTCAACGGGTGGCAGGCGGCTGGGCAAACTGCGGCTGGCGCGCCCGGTACTGCCCTGCTCTCGGCGACAGGCGGCGCGATCACGCTTTCGGTACTGCAATCCGATCCCGATACTCTCGCGCTGGCGGCCCCGGGAGGCGCGGCCAGTGGCAATGCGCTCGCTCTGGCGACGGTGCGCCACGATAGCGGCGTAGAGGCGCAATGGGATGACCTCGTCAACGCACAGGCACAGTCTACCGCTTCGGCCAACACACAGCGCGCCGTCACCAGCGCGCGCGAGACGACGGCGAACGCCGCGCGCGACGGCGTGGAGGGCGTCGATCTTGACCATGAAGCCGCCGATTTGCTGCGCTTTCAACAGGCCTATGAAGGTTCGGCGCGGATCATCCAGACGGCGAAAGAACTGCTCGACACCATATTGGGGCTATTCAGATGATTAACGGGACACGATTTCGCATCGACACCGATATTGCGCGGCAGGCGGGGCTATCGGCACGGATCGCGCGCGGGCAGTCGGACATCGCATCGGGCAAGCGCCTTCAGGCGGCATCGGAAGACCCGACGGCAAGCGCGCGACTGGCGGTACTGCGGCGGCACGATATCGACATGAAAATCTGGTCCGCGAATGCCGATGGCGCTGCATCGATCGCGGCGCGGGCGGACAGCGCCCTATCCGCTATCGGCATCTTGCTCGACCGCGCGCGCGAACTGGTTACGAGCGCGGCCAGCGACACATTGAGCCAGGCTGATCGCGCGGGCATTGCGAGTGAACTGGCCGGGCTCGCCGACGAGGTCGACGCCGTCTCGGGTGAAACCGACGCGAGCGGGGCGCGGGTGTTTCCGGTGCAAACCGCGACCGGCGTCCCGGTCGGGCGCGATGTCACGCTGACGGCGACTGCGACCTATGCCGATGCTTTCACCGTGAGGGCTGGCGGTGGGTCTGTCGGCATTGCAACGCTGCTGCGAAACGCAGGGGCGGCCCTTGACACCAGTGCGGCGGCGCGGGCCGCTGCCTTGGCGGACGTCGCCGCCGCAAGCGACCATCTGTCCGCCGTGCGCGGCGAACAGGGCGTCCGGGCGGCGCGGATCGACAGCGCCCGCGACCGCCTGACCGCCGCCCAGACCAACGGCGCGGAGGAGCGCCAGACGCTGGAGGCAACCGACGTCCCCGGCACGATCGCGCGCATGCAAGGCGATCAACTCGCCCTCGACGCCGCGCAGGCGCTCTTCGCAAAGGTCAACCGGCGGACGTTGTTCGACCTGTTGGGGTGAGGGTTCGTGTCGGTTTTTTCGGGGTGACGACAAACCCTGATTCGAGGTTATCGTACACTTAGCAAGGCGGCAGGGTTTGTCGTACATTAAGGTCCGATTTGCCACCAATATCGGGCAAGTTTCAGCATTTTACCTAGGGGAGTGTACGACAAACATGTGTTTTATGGTCAGGGCCACGGCTTTCGCCCAACCGGACATCAAAGCGCGGGCTTCGGCCAGCAGATAAACCGGGTATTTTCAGTCGAGTTCATCCCCTGCACCGCAAAGCCTGGTAGTAGCCGCAACCTTTCAAGCGCGGCTTCCTCGCCGGTTGCCAACTGCGGAAACGCTACCTTGGTCTGCCCGGTGTTGTCGTTCAGCAACCACCAAACGTCTGCTCCCCAAGGGCCGCTTTCATTTGTCTCAACGTAGACTGCCGCAAGATCAGCCATCCTGATGCGCTGTTCGGCCCGTTTGGGCGCTCGACAGACAATTTCATCTTCTGGGGTGACCTCGACGACGAACAACGCTTCTAAGTGCTTCATTCTGGCAAGCTGCCTCGTTTGGAACTCTGGAGCAACGTCGGATTTTCACAATTCCAGACATTCATGTTCAATGACCACAAACGGGTGTTTGCCGTCAAACCGCAAAGCCACCACTTAAACTCCCCGCCCCCCGGTCGTTAACATGGAACACCCCGCGACCGAGGACCCGCGCCACCATGTTTCCAGCTATCGGCCTGATCGTCCTCATCTCCATGGTATTCGGCGGGTTCGCGCTGACCGGGGGCAATCTGATGCCGGTGCTCGAGGCGCTGCCGCACGAGATGCTCATCATCGGCGGCGCGGCGGCGGCTTCGTTGATCGTCGGCAACTCGGGCGTGCAATTAAAGGCGCTGGGCGGGGGGATCGCCAAGGTCTTCAAGGGACCGGCATGGAAGAAGCAGGATTATCTGGACACGATCTTTCTGGTGTCGCGCCTGATGAAAATGCTGCGCGTCGAGGGGCCGGTCGCGGTGGAGCCGCATATCGAGGACCCCGCCGCCTCTGCCGTTTTCGCTGAATATCCCCGATTGTTGAAAGACAAGACGCTGGTCCATCTGATCGCCGACACGTTGCGGCTGGTCGTCATATCGTCGGGGTCGCTCGATCCTTACGCGGTCGATGACGTGATGGATAACGCGATCAGGACGCACCACCGTGAAGCGATCGGGCCTGCCGACAATCTGCAGAATCTGGCCGATGCCCTGCCCGCGCTCGGCATCGTCGCGGCGGTGCTCGGCGTCGTGAAGACGATGGGGTCGATCGACCAGCCCCCTGCGGTGCTTGGCGCCATGATCGGGTCGGCACTGGTCGGAACCTTCCTCGGCGTGTTGCTCGCCTATGGCGTGGTCGGGCCGTTCGCGACCAAGGCGCGCGTGGTAATCGAGGAGGATGGCGCGATCTATGGCGTGGTGAAACAGATCATCGTGGCGTCGCTGCACGGCCACCCGCAGCCGCTGGTGATCGAGGCGGCGCGGTCGGGCCTTGCGCATGGTGTGCAGCCCAGTTTCGCCGAAGTGTTCGACGGGATACGGGGCAAATGAGCCTGGCCCCGAAACGCGGCAAGAACGAGCCGCCCGTACGCCCCATCATCGTAAGGAAGATCGTCCAGGCACCCCATAGTGCGCATCATGGCGGCGCGTGGAAGGTCGCCTATGCCGATTTCGTGACCGCGATGATGGCGTTTTTCCTGCTGATGTGGCTGCTTGGCGCGACGACCGAAAAACAGCGCAAGTCGATTGCCGATTATTTCAGCCCGACCCTGGTGGAAATGCGAACCGCGAGTTCCGGCTCGGATGGCATGTTCGGCGGGGATTCGATCGAGAGTCGCGACAATTACCTCAGCCGCGCGAACGGGGTGGGCTCGCGATCGCTCACGCTCCCGCAGGACGTCGCGAATGGCAAGGCTGTCGGGAACGGTGCCGACCCCAAACTGGCCGATCGCAAACGGTTTGAGGATCTGAAGCGCGCGCTGCAGGTCCGGATCGACAGCAAGCCGGGATTGAAGCGGCTGGTGAAGAACATCCGCTTCACCGAAACGCGCGACGGGCTACGGATCGATATTGTCGACGAGGCGGACTTTTCGATGTTTGCGACGGCGACCGACCGACTGTCACCGGATGCACGCGACCTGATCGCGGAGGTGGCAAAGGTCGCAGCGGATTTGCCTAACGATCTAATTGTGCGGGGACACACCGACGCCCTGCCCTATGCGGCGATGGGTCCGATGAACAACTGGCTGCTTTCAACGGCAAGGGCGGAGGCGACGCGGCAGGCCTTGTTGATCGCGGGGGTCGCCCGGCCGCGGTTCGCACGGATCGAGGGGGTGGCGGACCGCGAGCCTTATGTGCCGGGGGATCGTCTCGACCCGAGGAACCGACGGATGTCGATTACGCTGGGGTGGACGGGGGGTAGTGCTCCGGGCTCCACCAAAGCCCGCTTGTGTCGAGCGTAGTCGAGACACGTTCCGCAACAGTGATGCAGGTGGCCCGTCCCTCGACTACGCTCGGTCTAACGGAATAAGAAGCAATCCGCCTTAGTGCGCCAGCGCCTTGTTGATGTCCTCGACCATCTTCTTCGCATCGGCCAGCAACATCATCGTCTGGTCCATGTAGAACACGTCGTTATCGACGCCTGCATAACCAACGCCACCCATGCTGCGCTTGATGAAGAAGATTGTCTTTGCCTTGCCGACGTCGAATACCGGCATGCCATAGATGGGCGATCCGGCGTCGGTCTTCGCTGCCGGGTTCACGACATCGTTTGCGCCGATGATGAAGGCGACGTCGGTCTGGGCGAACTCGCTGTTGATGTCCTCCAGTTCGAACACATCGTCATACGGCACGTTGGCTTCGGCAAGCAGAACGTTCATGTGGCCGGGCATGCGCCCGGCGACCGGGTGAATGGCGTATTTCACCTTCACGCCCTGTTTCTTCAGCAAATCGCCCATTTCGCGGAGGACGTGCTGCGCCTGCGCGACGGCCATGCCATAGCCGGGGACGATGATAACCTGATCGGCCTGCGCCATCATATAGGCAGCGTCTTCGGCCGATCCGCGTTTCCATGGACGGTCGGTTTTTGCGTCGCCACCCGATGGTCCGGCAGCAGCCCCGAACCCGCCAGCGATAACGCTGATGAAGCTGCGGTTCATGGCCTTGCACATGATGTAGCTCAGGATCGCACCCGACGATCCGACGAGCGCGCCGGTGATGATCATCGCGGTGTTGTGGAGCGTGAAGCCCATCGCCGCCGCCGCCCAGCCGGAATAGCTGTTCAGCATCGACACGACGACCGGCATGTCCGCGCCGCCAATGGGCACGATCAGCAGGAAGCCGATGACGAACGCCAGCGCGGTGATCGTGAAGAACACCCATGCCGACTGGTCGGTGGTGAAGTAAGCGACGAGGCCGAGGATGCCGACCAACAGCGCAAGGTTGATGACGTGGCGTCCAGGCAGCATGATCGGCTTGCCGCCCATGTTTCCGTTGAGTTTCAGAAACGCGATGATCGACCCGCTGAACGTAATCGCGCCGATGGCCACGCCAAGGCCCATTTCGATGCGGCTGACGGGTTCAATCGTGCCGCTGGCATCAAGGATGCCGAACGCTGCCGGGTTGAGAAACGCAGCAGCTGCCACCAGCACGGCGGCAAGACCGACGAGCGAGTGGAATGCGGCGACAAGCTGCGGCATGTCGGTCATCGCGATCTTGCGCGCGGTGATGATGCCGATGGCCGCACCGATAGCGATAGCTATAATGATTTCAGGCAGGTTCGCAGTGTGGTGGACGAGCAATGTCGTGCCGACCGCAATGACCATGCCGATCATGCCATAGCGATTACCGCGTTGGCTGGTGGCGGGCGACGACAGGCCGCGAAGCGCCAGGATGAAACAGACCCCCGCGACCAGATAGGCGAGACCGACGAACGGGTTCTGGACGACCTGCTCCATTACCGTTCCTTTTTCTTATACATGGCGAGCATTCGCGCCGTGACGGCAAACCCGCCGAAAATGTTGACGCTGGCCAGCACGACGGCAAGCAATCCGAGATATTTCGACGTGTCGCTACCCGGCGCAGCGGACGCGATCAATGCGCCGACGATAATCACCGACGAAATCGCGTTGGTCACCGCCATGAGCGGCGTGTGCAGCGCGGGGGTGACCGACCAGACGACGTAATAACCGACGAAACAGGCCATCACGAAGATGGAGAGGATGCTGATGAAGTCCATATTAGCCCGCCTAATCCCTAGTTTATTTTTTGTTCTGGCCGGGCTGCAACGCTGCGCTCCCAGTCTGTCAATTTGGCATTGAAGGCCGCTAATCTCTCGCTAAACCTTTGATTCAGTTCGGTGATGTCTTTACGGCCCGCTGCGCCTGAACTTATGCCGCGGCAGCTTGTGATTCTTATTATCGGACGCTGCATCGCCTCTTTGCCAAACTTTGCAGCAAGTTTGGTATGAAGTGCCGCATACCGCTGTCCATATTCTATATCGAACTGCTCTCGCCAACGACTTGGGATAGCGCGGTCACAATAATGCTCACCCGTTATATCGTAAACTTCGTTCTGTAAGGCTGCGTCAGGAGGCTCCTGCTCAACAGCACTATCTGACACAGAGGTCCCGTTTCCCGACGGCGAAGCCATGGAAATCTGCGTAGCCAGCACGAGAGCAGACAGGAGGCTCACCCCAGCAACCGCTCACTGACGACCTTGCCACCCTGCGTAAGCCGGATTGCGTTGCCGATTTCCTCGTCGAGCACTGGCTTGTTCGCTTCCTTGTCCCAAAAGGCGCTGAGGAAGTTGAACAAGTTGCGACTGAACAAGGCGCTGGCATCGGTTGCAAGGCGCGAGGGCACGTTGCGGTGGCCGACGATCTTGACGCCGTGGACGACCACGACCTCTCCGGCGACCGCGCCTTCGACATTGCCGCCCGCTTCGACCGCGAGATCGACGATCACGCTGCCGGGTTTCATGCTGGCGATCTGCGCATCGGAAATCAGGCGCGGGGCCGGACGTCCGGGGATCAGTGCCGTCGTGATAACAATGTCCTGCTTGGCGATGTGCGACGATACGAGCTCGGCCTGAGCCGCCTTATATTCGTCGGACATTTCCGTGGCATAGCCGCCCGAGCCTTCGCCCTCGATGCCAGCGACGTTCTCAACGAACACGGCCTTGGCACCAAGCGATTCGATCTGCTCTTTCGTTGCCGAACGCACGTCGGTTGCGGAAACCTGGGCTCCCAGACGGCGGGCGGTGGCGATGGCCTGAAGCCCCGCCACACCGACGCCCATCACGAAGACGCGCGCGGCGGAGACGGTGCCCGCTGCGGTCATCATCATCGGGAATGCCTTGCCATATTCGCCGGCGGCATCGAGGACCGATTTATAGCCCGACAGGTTCGACTGCGACGACAATATATCCATCGACTGCGCGCGCGTGATGCGCGGCATGAACTCCATTGCCAGCGCCTCGACACCGAGCGCGGCATATTCGTCCACGCGGGCACGTTCGCCAAAGGGATTAAGCCCCGCAACAAGCCATGCACCCGATTTCACACCGGAAAGGCTTGCGGGCGTTGGACCCGCGACACCGAGCAGGATGTCGGCATCGGCCAACACCGACGCGCGGTCGCCGATCGTGGCTCCGGCATCGGCAAACGCCTGATCCGATACCGACGCCCTGGCACCCGCGCCGCTCTCGACGCTGACGGTTGCGCCCAGCCCGATGAATTTCTTAACCGTTTCAGCCGAAGCCGCAACGCGACGTTCGCCCTCGGCGGTCTCTTTCAGGACAGCGATTTTCACCGTGAGATGATGAACACAACGATGGCGGCGATGATCGCCACAGCAATCGCACCGTTCCGGAACCACGCCAAAAAGCGCCCGTAGGAATCGACGTGCGCAGGCAGGTCATAATTATCTTGGACTGAATCAGCCATGTCGCAATCCCCTAGAAGTCGTTACGTTGTTCTCTTTCGAGCCTTAACGGTGGAAAACGCCAGCCTCAAGCCCCCAACCTAAAGCCACCAGCGCGGCCATATCCAGCAAGATGCCGGAAATCAAACGCGGCGGCTTAAGCTGGCCTTTACACTCCTGCAGTAAATGGTTGATCCGGACGAAGTCTGACGGGCATCGAGGATACGAGGTTGAAGGCATAATGGCACCGAACGGCACCCGTATGGTCATGCTGGTCGACGACGATCCGACGCAAGTGCGGCTCGTTTCGGCTCTGGCTGCGCGCGCCGGTTGGCGTTCAATCGTGGCCCGCGACCCCGAAATCGCCATAGCAATGCTGGGAACACGCGACGGCATGATGCTCGACGCGATCCTCATCGATCGCCCGGGCGAAGACGTTACATTGCTGATCGCCGAACTTCATGCGCGCCGCCCTGCACTACCGATTCTCCTGCTGACGGCAAACGAATCGGTTGATGTCGCCGTTTCGGCAATGCGCGCGGGTGCATCGGACTTTCTCGTCAAGCCGATCGCTCCCGAACGACTGCTCGCCGCGCTCGACGCAGCAATGGCGAGTGGATCGACAGGCGGCGAATTGCGTCCGCTCACCGAAAAAATGTCGGCACCCCTGGGCTTCGACGAAATCGTCGGGTCGGCACCGAAATTCCGCGCTGCATTGGCAATCGCGGCAAAAGCGGCGCGCGCGCGGGTTCCGCTGCTGATCGAAGGCGAAAGCGGCGTCGGCAAGGCAGTCGTCGTAGAGGCGATCCACGCGGCCTCGCCACGCGCCAAGCGCCCGCTGATCGCCGTTAATTGCGGGGCGATGGCGGCGAACCTGATCGAGAGCGAATTGTTCGGCCACGAAAAGGGCGCGTTTGCGGGCGCTTTCACGCGGCAGGTCGGCAAGCTGATCGAGGCCGACGGAGGCACACTGTTCCTGGACGAAGTCAGCGAAATGCCGCTCGAGGCACAGGCAAAGCTGCTGCGTGTTCTGCAATCCGGCGAAGTCCTGCCGATCGGCGGTCGTATGCGCGAAGTCGATGTGCGCGTGATCGCCGCTTCGAACCGGACTTTAATCGACGAGGTGGCGGGCGGGCGTTTCCGCGAAGACCTTTATTATGCGCTCGGCGTTGTCCAGGTGGCCATTCCGCCATTGCGTGAGCGGGCGGGCGACGTTCCCACTCTGGCGCGGCACATGATGGCGCGCATCGCCCGGCAACCGGGTTTGCGCGGTCTTGGCATTACCGAAGAGGCGATGGCGTTGCTCAGTGGCTATGTGTGGCCGGGCAATGTGCGTCAGTTGCACAATGCGTTGTTCCGCGCCGCCGTTCTTTGCGACGGCGACGCGCTGACCGCAGCGGATTTCCCGCATATCGCGAGCCAGCTTGTCACCGGTCGGCCACGGGGCCGGGACAATGACGGACAGGCTGCCGGTGGCGTCACTTTATTCCAGCCCGATGGAAATTTGCGGTCGCTCGATGCCATAGAGGCCGATGTGATCCGCCTTGCCATCGGTCATTATCGTGGCCGCATGACCGAAGTCGCGCGGCGGCTGGGGATCGGGCGATCGACGCTTTATCGCAAGTTGGCAGAGCTGGGAATTTCGGACGCGGCCTAGCTAAGCGCCTGGTCGCGCAGCCCGCGCCAGAT
This sequence comes from Sphingomonadales bacterium, assembly GCA_028289885.1. GTDB lineage: Bacteria > Pseudomonadota > Alphaproteobacteria > Sphingomonadales > Sphingomonadaceae > Sphingomonas_O. Next base: position 16,416 of record JAQGKX010000085.1, on the reverse strand, counting down.
CCTCAAAGCCTGCACAGTCTCCGGCACGTCGTGGACCCGCAAAATCTGAACGCCCTGCCGCGCACCCTCCAGCACGACCGCGACCGATCCGCCAAGGCGATCCGCGACGGGTGCTTCGTTGGACAGCGCGCCGATGAAGCGCTTGCGGCTGGCACCGAGCAGGATCGGGCAGCCGAGGCCATGAAATAGCGAAAGGCCGTTGATGATCGCCAGATTTGCCGCAACCGATTTACCGAACCCGATGCCCGGATCGATGATGATCCGTGCGCGGTCGACCCCCGCTGCTACGACAGCTTCGATGCGCGCTTCGAGCCAGTCGTAGGTTTCGATCAGCGGGTCCGCCTGTACGGGGCCGTCATGCAGTGATTTTGCGGCATCGGGTGAGTGCATCAGGACGACGGGACAGGTGCCGCGCGTCATCAGGGCAAGCGCCTGCGTGTCGAAACTGAGTGCGGAAACGTCATTGACCATCGATGCCCCCGCTGAGAGCGCGGCTTCCATGACGCTGGCCTTGCGGGTGTCGATGGAGACTGCCGCTCCTGCAGCGGAGAGGCGCTGGATGACGGGCTGCGTGCGACCGACCTCATCGCCTTCCCACACGGCGGGCGCACCGGGGCGCGTCGATTCGCCGCCGACGTCGATGATCGCGGCCCCGGCGGCTGCCATGTCGATGCCGATTGCGGCAGCCTTTGCGGGGTCGGCGTTGTGCTTGCCGCCGTCCGAAAAGCTGTCGGGCGTCATGTTGAGGATGCCCATGACCTGCGGCTGGTCGAGGCGGACGATGCGTTCGCCCAACGTAAGTGGCGCGCGGGGCGATGTGATGCGGGCGTGGATCGCGGCTTCGGAAGCGGTGGGTTCGAAACGGTCGATGGGGACGATGCGCGCGGTGCGCTTGCCGTCAGCCAAGGTGATGATCTCGTAAGCCGAAAAAAACATCATTCCGCCCGCAAGACGCGCAACCTGACCGTCGAAATCAACCGGCGTGTCGACGAAGGCTGTCGGGCGGAGGTAAGTTCGGCTCACGGTTCCGTCGCGAGGATGTAATTCTGGCGGAGATTGTCGATCGGCTTGGCCGTGCCACCAGCATCATAATGCCAGAACGTCCAGCCATTGCAGGAGGGCGCGCCCTGCAACTGCGCCCCCAGTTTGTGGATGGAACCGAGCGCGTCGGCAGCGTTGAGCGAACCATCGGCGCGCACGGTGGCGATCCAGCGGCGCTTGATGTCGAAAACCTGTGTGCCGGGCTTGATCGCGCCGGTTTCGACCAACGTACCGAACGCCACACGCGGCTGCGACTTGGGCGATTGCATCGTGGTGATTGCCGATTCGTCGAGCGGCAATGCGGCTTCAATGCGCTCGCGGGCGACGTCGCAATAGGTCGCGTCGCGTTCGATGCCGATCCAGTGGCGTTTCAGGCGGCGGGCGACGGCTCCAGTGGTTCCGGTGCCAAAAAACGGGTCGAGAACGATGTCACCGGGATTGGTTGCCGCGAGCAGGATACGGTAAAGCAGCGCCTCGGGTTTCTGGGTCGGATGAGCCTTCGTACCGCCGCGTTTCAGGCGTTCCTGACCGCCGCAGATCGGGAAGCTCCAGTCCGAACGCATCTGCAGTTCGTCGTTCAGGCTTTTCATCGCGCGATAGTTGAACGTGTAGCGCGCGCCCTCGCCCTTTGCCGCCCATATCAGCGTTTCGTGCGCGTTGGTGAAGCGAGTGCCCTTGAAATTCGGCATCGGATTGGCTTTCCGCCAGACAATGTCGTTCAGGATCCAGAAACCCTGATCCTGCAGCCGCGATCCCACGCGGAAGATGTTGTGATAGCTGCCGATGACCCACAATGTGCCGGTCGGCTTCAGGATGCGCCGCGCCTCGGACAGCCATGCGCTGGTAAACGCGTCATAGGCGGCAAAAGTGTCGAACTTGTCCCAGTCGTTATCGACCGCATCGACACGCCCGCCCTCGGGCCGGAACAGGTCGCCACCGAGTTGCAGATTATACGGCGGATCGGCGAATACCATATCGACACAGGCATCGGGCAAAGACGCCATCGCCGCGATGCAATCGTCCATGATGATCTGGTCCAGCGGCAGGTCGTGCGCGACCGCAGCCGGTTTCAATTTCTGTAGCAAACTCACCGAAACGCCCCCGCCTATGTCCGCCGCCGTTGTGAGTCCGAGCGGACTCCGGGTCAAGGACGTAGTTAACACCGCGTGTTAAGAGTTGGTTTAAGCTTACGAGAACGAAACGAGTCTGCCACTGTATATGGTGGCCTCGCAACAACGGGGACTCAACTGATGGCGTGTTGCACCAAAGACTCAGGTTTTCGCAATTCGTGGTCACGGACGGGTGCGAAGCTGCGCCGGTGCAATGGACAGGGCCCATGTTCGCGCAAGGCGGCGAGGTGCGCGGGTGAGCCGTAGCCCTTGTTCGAATGCCAGTCGTAGTGCGGCCAGTCGCGGGCATGGGCGAGCATGATGGTGTCCCGGACGTGCTTGGCGATGATCGAAGCTGCGGCAATCGACAGGCTCAGTGCGTCGCCTCCGATGATCGCCGTCGCGGCATGATCCCATTTCGGCAGGCGATTGCCGTCAACGAGGACATGCGCGGGAGCCTGTCCGAGCGCGGCGACGGCAAGCGTCATCGCCTTCATCGTCGCCCAATAGATGTTGAGCGTGTCGATCTCGTCGGCCTCGACGATCCCCACGCCGATGATCGCGCAGACCTGTAGCCGGTCGTGCAAGCGCGCGCGTTCGGCTGCGGACAGTTTCTTCGAATCGTCGATCCCGCGCGGGACACCCCTTGCTGGCAGGATCACCGCCGCCGCGACGACCGGGCCGGCGAGTGGTCCCCTGCCCGCTTCATCGACGCCCGCAACCGGCGACAGGCAGGTCAGTTCGTGCCGCATTGAGGGACGGATTACACGCGCCAAGGGGGGAACCTCCGGCCTTCGCCTGCGGTGTAGAGGCAGATTGCGTTGCCCGCCGGATCGCGGGTCCAGGCTTCGCGCCATAGCCACGGCTTGTCGGTCGGTGTGGTCTCGAATGTCACCCCCGCCTTTTGCAACCGCGCGACTTCGGCGTCCAGATCGTCGCACTCGAAATATGTGCCGCCGCCCCCGCGATGGATCGACAGGGTTGCGCCACCGGGAGCCTCGAAGCGCGCATAATCAGGTGCGGAGTCGACGATCAGGGTCAGCCCAAGCGTCTCGTAAAAACTGCGCGAGGCTTCGTAGTCCGTCAGGCCGACGGTGACCTGATTGAGTGCAGGGGCCGTATCGAGCCGGACATTTTGCTGACCCATCGGACCGTGACCGGAACCAAATCCGGGCGCGTCGAGCAACGAAAGGCGAACGTACAGCCGCGCGCGAGCGATGGCGTTCTCCAGTGACCGGCCCTGCGCTAGAAGCGTCGCGATGGCACTGGCGAGCGTACAGCCGGTGCCGTGGGTGTCGGTGGTATCGATGCGGGGTGCGGACCAGCTTGCTCGCGTGCCCTCGGCGTCGATCAGGCGGTCAGTAATCTCCTCGCCATCGCCGTGGCCGCCCTTGACCAATATCGTTGCGCCGAGTCCGATAAGGCGATCCTCTCCGCCGAGCGCCTCGAGTTCTGGAAGGTTCGGCGTGACCAGCACCGCCATTGCGATCAATCGGTCGAACGCTTCGACGGTTGCCGGGTCGGCAAGGAGGCCGCCACTGGTCGCCACGATGACCGGATCGAACACAATCGGAATTGCGCGGCCTGCAAAATAGGCCGCGACTGCCCCCGCTGTTTCAGCAGAGCCGATCATGCCGATCTTGACCACGTCCGCGCCAATGTCGCCAAGGCAGCTTTCGATCTGGGCCAGCACCATGTCCACCGGAACAGCAAGCAGCGCCTGCACCCCGACCGTATTTTGCGCGGTGATAACGGTGATGGCGGTGATCGCGTGGCCGCCGAGCATCGTTACTGTCTTGATGTCGGCCTGAATACCCGCCCCGCCGCCGCTGTCCGATCCGGCAATAATTAGGACGCGGGGTGTCATCCTTTGTATTTTCGTATCGTTGAGGCCGGATATTTCGCGAGGGAGGCCCCGACCCGCGTCGGACGCGGGGCCAGGCTTCCGCCACAGTTACGACATTCGGTCCCCGCACAATCGATGCACCACGTACATTCGAACGAACAGATCAGGGCATCGGCGTCAGCGGGCAAATCACGCCCGCAGGCTTCGCAATCCGGGCGCATATCAAGCATCACCCGACCGCTTTCACCGCATCGCAGATCATATCGACCAGCCGCGTGACCTGCGTGCTGTCGTCCCCCTCTGCCATCACGCGGATCAGGGGTTCGGTGCCGGAGGGGCGGATCACGAGGCGACCCTTGCCCGCCAGTTCGGCCTCGGCGTCGGCAATGGCGGCCTTGACGTGGGCGTCCTCCAGTGGCTTGCCGCCCGCGAAACGCACGTTCTTCAAAAGCTGGGGCACCGGGTCGAACAGATGGAGCAATTCGCTCGCCGGTTTGCCGGTCGTGACCAGTTCGGCAAGCACCTGAAGCGCGGCGATCAGGCCGTCGCCGGTCGTCGCATAGTCGGACAGGATGATGTGTCCCGACTGTTCGCCGCCGACGTTGAAGCCCGACTTGCGCATCTTCTCGAGCACGTAACGGTCGCCGACGCTGGTGCGTTCGAGCGTCAGTCCCTGCCCCTGCAAATAGCGTTCGAGGCCAAGGTTCGACATGACCGTCGCGACGATACCACCGCCCGCAAGTACTCCCTGATTTGCCCAACTGGTGCCGATCAGCGCCATCAACTGGTCGCCATCGACGATCTTGCCGGTTTCATCGACTACGATCAGCCGGTCGGCGTCACCATCGAGCGCAATGCCGATATCGGCTCCGCTGGCGACGACGGTTTCCTGAAGCAGGCCGGGCGAGGTCGATCCGCAGCCGTCGTTGATGTTGCGGCCATCGGGCGTGACTCCGATCGCGACGACCTCTGCGCCGAGTTCCCACAATGCGGAGGGGGCAACCTGATAGGCGGCTCCGTTTGCGCAATCGAGCACGACCTTCAATCCATCGAGGCGGAGGTGTTCGGGAAAGGTCGACTTGGCGGCATGGATATAACGACCGCGCGCATCCTCGACACGGCGCGCCCGGCCGATATCGCAAGATTGAGCCAGCTTGGTCGGTAGTTCTAGCAGCCGCTCGATTTCGGTTTCGGCTTCGTCGGACAGTTTGTAGCCATCTGGACCGAACAGCTTGATGCCATTGTCTTCGTATGGATTGTGGCTGGCCGAGATCATCACACCCAGATCGGCACGCATCGACGAGGTCAGCATCGCGACCGCAGGCGTCGGGATCGGGCCGAACTGGATGACGTCCATGCCGACGCTGGTGAAACCCGCAACCAGTGCCGATTCCATCATATAGCCCGACAGGCGCGTATCCTTGCCGATGACCACACGGTGGCGGTGGCTGCCGCGCAAAAAGTAACTGCCCGCCGCCTGCCCCACCTTCATGGCGATTTCGGCGGTCATCGGGGCTGCATTGGTGCGCCCGCGAATCCCGTCGGTGCCGAAAAACTTACGCGTCACAGGAACATCCTCATTTCGTCCGGGGTGGAACTTGCCCGTTGATTATCGCTTTCGCCTGATTGTCATAGAAGGCAAGAGTGAACCATGTCGAACGCCACGCGAATTCTCGTCGCCCTTGTCGCAGGGCTTATCCTCGGGATCGTGGCGTCCTCGTCCGCGCCGTCCTTTGCACTGTCGGCAGCCGAAATCGCCGACCCGATCGGCAATTTGTGGCTGAACGGGCTGCGGATGACGATCGTCCCGCTGGTCGTATCGCTGCTGGTGACAGGCATCGCGGCGACCGCAGAGGCAGCGCGGGCCGGGCGCGTTGCGGGTCGCGCGCTGGTGTGGATATTGACGATCATGGGATTGTCGGCGGTCGTCGGCGCGGTGCTGACGCCGTTGCTGCTGTATTTCTTTCCCCTGCCGGTCCAATCGGCCGCGGCCCTGCGTTCGGCATTAAGTACAGCTGCCCCGGTGGGGACCGCTCCGCCCTTCGCCGAATTCTTGCGAGCGATCGTACCCACCAACCCGATTTCGGCGGCGGCGAACGATGCGATCCTGCCGTTAATGATTTTCACCGGGGTCTTCGCCTTTGCGCTGACGCGACTCCCCGACGAACCGCGAAAGACGCTAACCGGGTTTTTCAGCGCGCTTTCCGATGCAATGCTGGTGGTGATCGACTGGGTGCTGAAATTGGCACCTGTCGGAGTGTTCGCGCTGGCGTTCGTGGTCGGGGCACGATCGGGAGTGGCGGCGTTCGGCGCGTTGTTGCATTATGTCTGTATCGTTTCGGGTGTCGGGTTGGTGATCGGACTTTGCGCCTATCCACTCGCGCGCTTCGGGGCGGGTATCGCCATCGGCAAGTTCGTCCGCGCGATTGCCCCGGTTCAGGCCGTCGCGATCAGCACGCAATCCTCGCTCGCCTGTCTGCCGATCATGCTCGAAAAGTCGGAGGAACTGGGTGTTAGCGAAGCCACCGCGGGCGTTACCCTGCCGATGGCGGTCGCGCTGATGCGGGCGACTGGTCCCGCCATGAATCTTGCGGTTGCGCTCTATGTCGCCAACTGGTTCGGGGTGCATCTGGGTCCCGCGCAATATGCGGTCGGGATATTGGCAGCGGCGCTAACGTCGATGGGTGCGGTCAGCCTGCCGGGCCAGGTCAGTTTCGTGACATCGATCGCGCCTATCTGCCTCGCGCTGGGCATACCCGTCGAACCGCTTGCCCTGCTGATCGCCGTCGAGACGATGCCCGATATTTTCCGAACGCTGGGCAATGCCATGATGGATGTGGCGATGACGGCGACGGTCGCGCGGCAGACCGGGACGTCGGCAACGATGCCGATTAGTGCACCGGATCGACCGCATGATCCTCCAGTCGGTCGAGGTGCATCAGTCGCTTGATCAGCGGTGAAATTACGATCACCGCAACGCCGACTCCGACCGCCGTCCACCCCGCCGACGAATAGACTTCGGTCACGCGTTCAGGCCCCGCGCCCTCTGCGCCGATTGCTGCCGCGATCAAGCCCGCCGCAAACTGGCCGGTAGCCGTCGAAAAAAACCATGTTCCCATGATGAGGCTGGCGAGGTGCAGCGGCGACAGGCGGTTCATTGCCGACAGGCCGACGGGCGAAAGGCAAAGCTCGCCAGTGGTGTGAAAGAAATAAAGCAGGAAGATGAAGATCACCGGGGTCAACTGTCCCGGCCCGACGGTGAACACGCCCGCCACCAGGACGAGGAACCCCGCACCAAGCTGGATGAGCGCAAGGCCGAATTTGGCGGGTGCGGAAGGCTCAAGATTGCGCCGCCCCAGCCAGGTCCACAGCACCGCAAAGACCGGCGCGAACAGTATGATGTAGATCGAATTGATCGACTGGAATACCGAGGCCGGAACTTCGGTGCCGAGGATATGACGATCGACACGCCGGTCGGTGAACAGGCTGAGCGACGATCCCGCCTGTTCGAACAAAGCCCAGAACACGATCGACATGATCATCAAGAACAATGCCGCGAGGATACGGTCGCGGTCGACTGCCGGGAGCCTGAAGACTGCGGTGATCAGGATGTAGCCGATGAGGATCGCACCCGACACGCCGAGCAAGGTGCCGACGACGGCCTGATTCTGCACGAGCCACCAGCAAATCGCGACCATGGCAAAGCCCACGAGGTAGAGCAGCCATTCGAATTTGATGCCCGCAATCGGTGCCGCCAGACGGGCGGGTTCGGGCGGTTCGCCCTTGCCCAGCAACAAGGGCCGACCCCAGACGAACCCGATCAGGCCAAGCAACATGCCGACGCCCGCAGCGCCGAATCCATAGGACCAGCCGTAGGTTTCGCCGAGATACCCTGCGATGATCGGTCCCATCGCGCCCCCGACGTTAATGCCCATGTAAAAGATCGTATAGGCCGGGTCGCGGCGGATGTCGGTGCGCGAATAAAGCTGTCCCACGATGACCGATATATTGGCTTTCAGAAAGCCGACCCCGACGATGATGAACGCCAGCGCAAGCCAGAATATGTTGATCGCCGGGCCGTCGCGTCCGCCATCGCCTTCGAAAATCATCAGGAAATGCCCGATGGTCAGCATCACCGCGCCGAACTGGACCGCCTTGCGCTGGCCAAGATAGCGGTCCGCAAGATAGCCGCCGACGACAGGCGTGATATAGACCAGCGCGGTATAGGCACCATAGATGACCGAGGCCTCGGCATCCGCGTACATCCAGTGTTTGACGAGGTAGAAGATGAGCAGCGCGCGCATCCCGTAATAGGAAAACCGCTCCCACATCTCGACGAAAAACAGCACGAACAGCCCGCGCGGATGGCCCAGCCAGGTCTTTTGGTCAGTAACTCCGGCTGCCGATGCCATATTTACCTTGCTCCCCGAAGCCGCGTGACGCGCGCCCGATTATTGCGCCGAGATTAGCGTGGAAATTGCGCGTGTGAAGAAGATTGTTGCGTCGCTCCTTACTCCGCCAGCCCAACAGGTTTCAATTCGCCACCTGCTGCGCGTTGCGATTTGACCTCTGCAACTGCCGCCGCCACGCGGTCCGTGCGTTCGTTCCAGTCGGGATAGGGACCTGTTTCTGGAATGCTCTTCTGGCCCAGCCGCATCCAGAAGGGCACGACCGCGTCCAGATCGTACCCGGCGCGCGCGATTAGCCATACCGCGAGGCGATCGGCTTCGAATTCGGTCCTGCGCAGGTCCGCGCTTCCCTCACCGAACCGCGCGAATATCCCGCGCGAGGCTTTTTCGTTTTCGGGGTGCACCGGATGATGGAGGATGTTGTGCGCCAGTTCGTGCGCGACCACCGTTGCCAGTTCGTCGTCGTTGGCCGCGAAATCGACCAGTGAGCCCGAGACTTGCACATAATGGCCATCGGCCCGGGCATTCATGCTTTCGCCAGTGACGATCTCGACCTGCGAAGCACAACCGGGAACCCCTTTGATCCTGACCGTTCTGACGGCCCGACCACGCGACAGGCGAAGGACCAGCGGTGGTTCACTCAAACCCGTGTCGATCATTGCCTGCGCCGTCGCGGTGGCGCCATAACTGGCCTGTTCGGGCAAGTTCCGCGACGTCGCGACACCGTTTATCGCGGTCAGAACATCGCCTGCCCTCAATCCCGCAAGGTCGGCGGGAGCCCCTTTCACGACGTCCTGAACCTGCGGTCGGGCTCCAAGACCGGTTTGCGCGGCAACCACCGCGCGAACCGAAGGCTGGTATTGCGCCAGAGTCTCGACCCTGAAGCCAGCGAGCGGCGCAGTCTCGGTGCAGAGCGCCACGTTAGCCGTCTGCAACCGCCACGCTATCGCCGCGACGCGAGCATCGGCATTCCTAAGCGTCACCAGTTCCGGGCTCGGTGCCGCAATAGCGAGGGCAAGGAATATCCTGAACATTCCGCACGCTAGATAGAGGCGAAGTCGGCGGCAAGCCGATTGCGCGAGAATCCCGCTGCTGATACCGGGAGCCATGCTCAACGACATCAGCACGACGCTTTCGCTGCTTCATACACGACGTTCAGGGAAACCGCGCGACATGGTCGCTCCGGGGCCGGACGATGGCCAGCTTCGTGCAATTCTGGAGGCGGCTATCCGGGTTCCCGATCACGGCAAGCTGAACCCTTGGCGTTTCGTGATCGTGAAGCCGCAGCAACGGGAGCGACTGGCCGCGCTGATCGTCGGGGCTTATCGCGTCGAGCAACCCGATGCGACGCCCTCGCAAATCGAGGCGCTGGAGCAATTCGCGCATCAGGCACCGACGCTGGTGATCGTCCTGTCGGCACCCGTATTGGGCAAGATCGCGCTATGGGAGCAGCAATTGTCGGCGGGTGCAGCGTGCATGAACCTGTTGACGGCCTGCCACGCTAGCGGTTTTGTCGGTGGCTGGCTGACCGGCTGGGCCGCCTATTCGGACGCGGTGCGCGATAGTTTTGGCGGTGCGGATCAACGGATCGCGGGGTTCATATTCATCGGCTCCCCTTTGCGCGAACTTAGCGAACGTCCGCGTGCCGACTATGACGACGTGGTCAGATCGTGGGAATAATGTTTCCGCGCAGAGGGGAATGACTTTTCAGGTGCCTTGGTGTATTAGGGCTGCATGACAGTCAGCGAATCCGGCGATGTTCCCGTTTATTTGCGCCTTCGCGCCATTCTCGCCGCCGCGATTCTGGAAGGAAATTTTGCAGAGGGCGAACAATTGCCCTCGGTTCGCGCCTTTGCCACCGAACATGGCGCAAACCCGCTGACCGTCGCCAAGGCTTATCAGTCGTTGCAGGACGACGGCTATGTCACCGTGCGGCGGGGCGTGGGCATGTTCGTGGCACCGGGCGCGATCAACCAGCTTCGCGTGGATGAACGCAAACGCTTCCTCGGGCACGTCTGGCCAGGAGTTCACGAACATATCATTCGGCTCGGTATTGATCCGGACATGTTGTTCGAGAGGGAACAGGCGTAACGTCGGGTTCATCCATTCGAGCTAAAGCCGCGACATACATGATTTTTCGCAAACTCTTCCCCCGCGCGCAGGCACTCTGGCGTAACGATGCGCCGCGTGAATATCGATTGCCCGAGGGTGAACGAATCTACGCCATCGGTGATATTCACGGACGGCTCGATTGCCTCGATACGTTGATCGCAAGGATCGACGCGGATGATGCGGCGCGGGCACCCGCCGTGACAACGCTCGTTTTCCTCGGCGATCTGATGGACCGTGGACCCGAATCACGCGGCGTGATCGAACGCGCGATCGAACTGGCCGAAACGCGCAAGGCGGTTTTCCTGATGGGCAACCACGAGGAAATCCTGATCTACGCATGGGAGGGCGACAGTCGCGCCGCAGCGCTGTGCCAGCGGGTCGGCGGGCGGGAAACGCTCATGAGCTATGGTGCCCACGCCAGTGACTACGACACCATTGATCCAGACGATTTCGCAATGACGCTCGGTGAACGAGTGCCGTCCGCGCACATCGTCTTTGTGCGTGGTTTTTTAGACAGTTACAGCAGCGGCGACTATGTCTTCGTCCACGCCGGAATCCGCCCCGGCGTGGCGTTGGATGCACAGGCCCCCGGCGACCTTCGCTGGATCAGGCGCGAATTCCTCGACGACGAGCGTGAGCACGGTGCAATGATCATCCACGGCCATTCGATAACGGAGGACGTCGAGGAGAAGCACAACCGCATTGGCATCGACACTGGCGCATTCGCCAGTGGCAAGCTGACCGCCATCGGCATCGAGGGCGGCGAACGCTGGTTTTTGACGAGCTAACCGCTGAATTAACCGGAGTCTAAGATTGAGCGCATAACGACGGTTGCGCGCCCCGTACGGCGTCGGGGTTCAATGCCAGTGCCGATCAAAGTCCTAGCCGTTTTCGGAACACGTCCCGAGGCGATCAAATTGTTTCCGGTGATCGACGCCCTGCGCGCCGAACCCGGCGTCGATTGCCGCGTCTGCGTGACCGCCCAGCATCGTGGGATGCTCGACCAGATATTGCGATTGAGCGGCATCGTGCCCGATTACGACCTCGACATCATGATGCCCGGCCAGACGCTCGATTCGCTGACCGCTGCGCTCCTGCTGCGGCTCGGCGAAGTATTCGACATGGAGAAACCTGATCGCGTGATCGTGCAGGGTGATACCGCGACGGCAATGGTCGGGGCGCTGGCCGCTTATTACCGCAAGATACCAGTCAGCCATGTCGAGGCGGGCCTGCGCAGCGGCGACATCCACCATCCGTGGCCAGAGGAGGTCAACCGCAAGATCGTAGCAACGATGGCCGACCAGCATTTTGCCCCGACTGCAACCGCCGCCGCCGCGCTGAGGCGGGAGGGCGTTTCCGACGCAACCATATTTGAAACCGGTAATACGGTGATCGACGCGCTGCTATCGACGCGCGCGCGGCTGCTGGCCGACCCATCAATGTGCAGCGGGATCGACACCGTCATCAACGGGTTTGGGGATAAACGCATTATCGCCGTCACCACGCACCGGCGTGAGAATTTCGAGGCGATGCGCGGCATGGCCGGGGCGATCGGTCGGATAGCGGCGCGCGGGGACGTCGGCATCGTCTTCCCTGTGCATCCCAACCCCAACGTCCGCGCCGCCATGGCCGACGCCCTGCCCCCGTCGGATGCGATCGCCTTGATCGAACCGCTGGATTACCCCGATTTCGTGCGTTTGCTCGACCGGTCGACACTGGTCCTGACCGACAGCGGTGGCGTTCAGGAAGAGGCACCGACATTCGGCAAGCCGGTCCTCGTCATGCGCGAGACGACCGAACGTCCCGAAGGAATCACCGCCGGTACTGCGAAACTGGTTGGCACCGATCCGGATCGGATTATTGGCGAAACCACCGCGTTGCTCGACGACCCGTCAGCCTATGACGCGATGTCGCGCGCACACAGCCCCTTCGGCGATGGCCATGCCGCCGCCCGCATCTCAAGGATTATTGCCAATGGCGGTTAGCGTTCGTCCCAAGGTCTGCGTGATGGGACTTGGTTATATCGGCTTGCCGACGGCGGCTATCGTGGCGCGGTCCGGCAGTCAGGTCATCGGCATCGACGTGCGCGCCGACGTCGTCGAGACGGTCAATTCCGGCGGCGTCCACATCGAGGAGGTCGATCTCGACGCGCTGGTGCAGGGTGTCGTCGCGCGCGGTTTGCTGCGCGCATCCACGGAGATCGAGGAAGCCGACGTGTTCCTGATTGCCGTGCCGACGCCGTTCGACGACGATCATGCGCCCGATATCAGTTACGTGCTGTCGGCGGCGCGGACGATCGCACCGGTGCTGAAGGCAGGCGACCTGATCGTTCTGGAATCGACGTCGCCGGTGGGAACGACCGATGCCTTGCGCGACCTTATTGCGGAACTCCGGCCCGACCTGCACGTGCCGCGCGCCGGGAACGGCACCGGGGATATCGCCATCGCCTATTGCCCCGAACGCGTTTTGCCGGGCCGGATCTTGGTCGAACTGATCGACAACGATCGCTGCATCGGCGGCATTACGCCACGCTGTGCGCGCAAGGCGCTGGCCTTCTATCGCGGGTTCGTCCGCGGAGCGTGCATCACGACGAGCGCCCGCGTCGCCGAAATGGTGAAGCTCAGCGAGAATGCATTCCGCGACGTCAACATCGCCTTCGCCAACGAATTGTCGATGGTATCGGACAGGCTGGGCATCGACGTCTGGGAAGTCGTGCGCCTTGCCAACCGGCATCCGCGCGTCAACATCCTGTCACCGGGGCCGGGCGTTGGCGGCCACTGTATCGCGGTCGACCCCTGGTTCATCGTCCATAGCGCGCCCGACATCACGCCCCTGATCCGCACCGCGCGTCAGGTTAACGATGGCAAGACCGACTATGTCGTCGAACATGCGGCATCGCTGATCGAGGCAAATCCGGGTGCGCGCGTTGCGCTGCTGGGACTGGCGTTCAAGGCCAATGTCGATGATTTTCGCGAGAGCCCCGCGCTAAAAGTTGCCAGCGACCTCGCGCGGAAATTCGGTGATCGCATCGTTATCGTCGAGCCGCACATCGCAACGCTGCCACCGGTGTTCGACGGGACCGGCGTCGTTCTTGCCGATATCGATCAGGCCTTGCTCGACTGTCCCATCATGGTCGTGCTGGTCGATCACGATATCTTCAAATCGGTCCCGCCCGAAGAGCGCGGCGGGAAGATCGTTTATGACACTAGAGGGATCTGGTCAGCGTGACGGCATTTTTTCGCGCTCGGCTCGGGGAGAAAATGAACCCCCGGCATGGTGGGGACGCCGGGGGTTCTACCGATGCGCCGGGGACCAACCCTCGCATCGATGAGCCATTATTAGGAGTAATATGTTAACCATAGCTTCAGCCCGACAAGGAGAAAGGTTCAAAATGGAGACTTCGCTGAAGACCTGTAAAAGCGAATATTACGATATCGAAACGACCTCCTCGCTGAATTTATTCAATGACTGAACGGTTGATCCGATCCCATGACCCGTTGGTCGCTTGCTCAGGCTTTTAGATTAGGTGTGATAGCGCAAGGTGCCCACAACAATATCTGAAACTCGATGGACTGGTCTTGTTAATGGTCTCGGGTTAGCAGAGCGGATCCGACCACTAAGGATCAAAGCGAAGGCGATTGTGCGTTTGACTGCTTGTCGATCGTTTTTTAACGCCATAGTGCTTCGATGTGGTTCGGCAGTGTAGTCGAATGGGAAAAGAATGACGCGTTTTCAGGATCATCCGGTATTTGCATCCGAAGACCTTTCGCAAATACCCCTTTCATCGACAGAGTTAAAAGATCTTCGCTCCCTTCTTGAACGGGAGAAACGTCGGCAGGGTTTGACCAGCATCAGCGATTTCACAGATCGTTCCGACGAACAGGTCGATCATGCGAGATTGGCTGAACGCATCTATCGGGCACGTCGTGACCGCGAACGCTTGTTCGACGACAGTATCTTTGCCGATCCGGCGTGGGACTTGTTGCTCGACCTGTTCGTACGCTCCGAGCGTAAGGAGCAGGTCAGCATATCGAGCGCCTGTCATGCCGCCAGCGTTCCCGAAGCAACAGCGCTCCGATATTTGAAGGCGTTGACGGAAAAGAATTACGTCGAGCGGGTTTCACACCCGAATGACAAACGCAGTACGACGTTGAAAATGACGCTTTTCGGTCGCAACCTTATGATTGAGTGGCTCGAGCATTTTCGTTCACACCGGTGATGTAGAACGACAGCGTATCGAGCACGGAGGAGAGCTGGGCGCCCGCCAGCGTTATTCCCATCCGATCAAGGCGGCCAAGAACGTCGTTCAACGTATTGACGATATCGATGACGTCATCCTCGCATTCGCTAACATTCTTGTTTGGCTGCGACGCCATTTTGAGACTGCCCCTTGATTTCGTGATGCACTGACAGCAAATTCATGGTTAACGCAAGGTCGTTTCGGTAGGGAAATTCGCATTTTGTGTACCAGTATCTGCCTTTCCAGGGCGGCATGCGCGATAATTCGGGCTTGATATTTGCTAAAAATACGGCTTTCGCTAAAATGCAGTGAAAAGGTTCCATCACTGGATCTTCTTAGAGCGATTTTGCCATTACGATAAAAGAGATGTTCCGCGTCCGGGGAATACCGAAACGGATGTCATCGAGCGGAAAGGGGCGGTGCTCGCCAGTGACAGCATAACCGAGCCGCTCATACCATCCGACCAGTTCGGTACGCTGGCTGATGACCGTCATTTCCATCATCTGAGCGCCAAAAGTCGAGATCGCTTCGCTTTCGGCTGCTGACACGAGCATCCGCCCCAGCCCGCCACCCTGAAGGTCTGGATCGACTGACAAATGGCCGAGATACGCGACGCGGTTGCCATTGTCCGCAACCTGCACGCAACCGACAGGCGCCGAGTCGGCCTCGGCGATGATCATGCGCTGGCCGGGATCGCGCATGAGCGCGCCAAGCGCTTCGAGATCAGTGCGCTGACCGTCGAGCAGGTCGGCTTCGTGGGTCCAGCCCCGACGGGCGCTGTCTCCACGATAGGCGCTCTCGATCAGGCGGTGCAGCGCGGGAATGTCGTCCGGCACTGCAATCCGCAACGTGGCCGCCATCAAGCCGCCATTTCCTCGGCAGACAATGCGAACAGCAGCGACGCCCCTGCCCTGACCGCTGCAGCCTTGCCCAGTGCTTCGGGGACGAGGTGTTCGAGGTAATAGCGCGCGGTCACTGACTTCGCTTTCAGGAACGGCGGATCACCCTCCCCCGATGCGAGCATTGCCACCGCGACCCTGCCCTGACGCGCCATTAGCCAGCCGCAGGTCATAACCGACACCATGTCGAGAAATGGATAGCTGCCGGCAAGTCGGTCGTCGGATGTGGCACCAAGCAGCCAGTCGGTTGCGACATCGACGGCATCGACCAGCGCTGTAAGGGACTCCTCATCCTCAATTTCCGAACGGATATCGGCAATGAGCGCGCGCAGGGCCGCGCCGCCGTCCCCGGTCAGTTTGCGTCCGACCAGATCGGCGGCCTGAATCCCGTTCGTGCCCTCATAGATGGGAGCAATGCGGATATCGCGGTAATGCTGTGCGGCCCCCGTTTCCTCGACAAAGCCCATCCCGCCATGAACCTGCACGCCGAGGCTGGCGACCTCGCAGCCGACGTCGGTGCCATAGGCCTTTGCCAGCGGGGTCAACAGGTCGACACGCGCCTTGGCACCTTCGATCCCCAAATGAGCGCGATCGACTTCGCCGGCGGCTGCGTACACCAGCGCACGGGCCGCCTGCGTCAGCGCCTTCATGCGCAGCAACATGCGGCGCACGTCGGGATGTTCGACGATGGCCTTGCCCTGCACCCGGTCGCGGGCATAGGCGATTGCCTCCTGCGTGGCGCGCTCGCCGATCTGGACGC
>JAQGKX010000066.1 GCA_028289885.1 Sphingomonadales bacterium | reverse complement strand
AACGGCATCGTCAACGTCAGTGCCAAGGACAAGGGCACCGGCAAGGAGCAGCAGATCAAGATCCAGGCTTCGGGTGGTCTTTCGGACAAGGACATCGACCAGATGGTCCGTGACGCCGAACAGTTCGCCGAGGAAGACAAGAAGCGCCGTGCGGAGGCCGAGGCAAAGAATAATGCCGAGAGCCTGATCCACACGACCGAGCGCCAGCTTGCCGACAATGGTGACAAGATCGACGAAGCCTTGAAGACCGAGATCGAAGCTGCGGTCGCCGAGACCAAGACTGCGGTCGAGAGCGGCGACGTTCAGGCGATGACCGACAAGGCTCAGGCTTTGGCGACTGTCTCCATGAAGATGGGTCAGGCGATCTATGAGAAGGAGCAGGCTTCTGCTGCTTCGCCTCAGGCCGAAACTGCTGCTGCCGATGATGGCGTGGTTGATGCCGAGTTCTCCGAAGTTGACGAGAACAAGGGCTAAATCAAAGTGAAACGATCCTCGGTCCCGCGCTTAGTCGAGGGACCGGGGGACGTTGCCCGGGGGCATCATGTCTGACGATTTTTACGATTTGCTTGAAATTGACCGCACTGCTGACGATGGGACGATCAAGTCATCCTATCGCCGCCTCGCCATGCGTTTTCACCCGGACAAGAACCCCGGATGTGACGTGTCGGAGGGCAAGTTCAAGGCCATTTCCGAAGCCTATGAGTGTCTTAAGGACCCGCAGAAGCGCGCGGCCTATGACCGGTACGGCAAGGAAGGCTTGCAGCACGGCGGCGGAGGCGGTGCGCAGGATTTCGGCGGTTTCGCCGACATCTTCGACAATATCTTCGGCGGCGGACGCGGGCGTCAGGCTGGCCCACAGCGCGGTGCCGACCTGCGCTACGACATGGAAATCACGCTCGAGGACGCGTTCCACGGCAAGGCGACCGAGATCACCGTCGAGGTTTCTGCCCTTTGCGAGCCATGCAGCGGTTCGGGTGCGAAGCCCGGAACTTCAGCGAAAACCTGCACGACCTGCAACGGTCACGGCAAGGTGCGCGCCCAGCAGGGGTTCTTCGTCGTCGAACGCGCCTGCCCAACCTGTCATGGAGCCGGGAAGGTCATTGCCGACCCCTGCACGTCATGCCGTGGCGAGGGCCGCGTCGACAAGCAAAAGACATTGGCGGTCAACATTCCGGCCGGTGTGGACGAAGGCACGCGTATCCGTTTGACGGGTGAGGGCGAAGCCGGTGCGCGAACTGCGCCATCGGGCGACTTGTATATTTTCCTGCACGTCACGCGCCATGCCATCTTCGAACGTGAGGGCACGACGCTGTTCGCGCGTACGCCGATCAGTTTCACAACGGCGGCGCTCGGCGGGAGTATCGGGATTCCAGGGCTCGACGGCGTGCGCCACGATATCCGAATTCCGGTCGGCATTCAGTCGGGCAAACAATTGCGCCAGCGTGGTGCGGGTATGCCCGTGCTCAACGGTCGAGGTCATGGCGATCTGGTGATCCAGGTCGAGGTCGAGACGCCGACCAAGCTGAGTGCCAAGCAGAAGGAATTACTCGAGGCATTCCGTGAGACCGAGACCGGCGAAGAATGTCCGAAAACGGCTGGGTTCTTCAATAAGCTTAAGTCAGTGATCGACGATATAATCTGAGGGTTCGTCAATGCTAACGAACCGGATGACGAGGCGGGCGATCTATCCATCCGCGCCCGTCATCCTGAACTCGTTTCAGGATCCATGCCTGTGTCGGAACCGGTCTGGCGGGTGGACCGATAGACCCTGAAACAAGTTTAGGGTGACGGATTGTTGGTTGGAACTTCCCCCCGCCAACAGCAGCGCCAATCCCGACACCCCTAAAACGACAACGGCCCGCTCCGATAATCTCGGGGCGGGCCGATGGCCTGGAATGCTGATGCTTAAGCTACGGTGATTGTAGCAATGACCAGCATCGAGGCAACGATCGTTGCGGCGCCAAAGGCGACCATTTCGAACATGCGCATGATGAAGGCTTCCCTGTTATATCGGGAAACGAGCCCGACCCTCAGCGCAACAAGTAGTGCCTAATGCTTAAGCAGTAATTGCTGCGCTGCACAATCCGTAGGCCTTTTAGTTCGATCATCAAACGCAACGATTGCAGCAGCGCATGCAGTTTTTGCAACTACTCGCCAAACACGCGTGCAAAAATCGTATCGACGTGGCGGAAGTGATAGCCAAGGTCGAACTTGTCCTCCAGATCGGCATCGGACAGGAAACCTGTTACTTCCGCGTCGCCCTTGAGAAGCTCCAGCAGCGACAGTTCGCCGTCAGATTCCCAGACTTTCATCGCGTTGCGCTGTACGGCCTTATACGCATCCTCGCGGCTCATCCCCGCCTGCGTCAGCGCAAGCAGAACCCGCTGAGAATGGACGAGACCGCCCATGCGATCGAGGTTCTTCTGCATCCGCTTCGGGTAAATCAGCAGCTTGTCGATCACGCCGGTCAAACGAACCAGCGCAAAATCCAGCGTGATCGTCGAGTCGGGGCCGATCATCCGCTCGACACTCGAATGCGAAATATCACGCTCGTGCCACAGGGCGACGTTCTCGAGCGCAGGCACGACCGCGCTGCGCACCATCCGCGCGAGACCGGTAAGGTTCTCGGTCAGGATTGGATTGCGCTTGTGCGGCATCGCCGACGAACCCTTTTGGCCAGGAGAGAAATATTCCTCGGCTTCCAGCACTTCGGTGCGCTGAAGGTGGCGAATCTCGATCGACAGGCGTTCAACCGACGAGGCGATGACGCCCAATGTCGCAAAGAACATTGCATGGCGGTCGCGCGGAATGACCTGTGTCGAAACCGGCTCGACAGCGAGGCCCATCTTGGCCGCGACATGCTCCTCGACGCGTGGGTCGATGTTGGCGAACGTACCAACAGCGCCTGAAATCGCACAGGTCGCAATGTCCTCGCGCGCTAGCACGAGCCGGGCGCGGTTGCGGGCGAATTCGGCATAGGCTTGCGCCAGCTTCAACCCGAACGTGACCGGCTCGGCATGGATACCGTGGCTGCGACCAATCGTCGGCGTCATCTTATGTTCGAGGGCACGGCGCTTCAGAACGACGAGCAACGCATCGATATCGGCGATCATGATATCCGAAGCGCGCGCAAGCTGGACCGAGAGACAGGTGTCGAGGACGTCGGAGCTCGTCATGCCCTGATGCAAAAAGCGTGCTTCTTCGCCGACATGCTCGGCAACATTGGTCAGGAAGGCGATGACGTCGTGCTTGGTCTCGCGTTCGATTTCGTCGATTCGTGCTACTTCGAAAGCACCGCGTTCCCAGACCGCCTTTGCCGACGAATGCGGGACGACACCGAGTTCGGCCATCGCATCAAGGGCATGAGCCTCGATCTCGAACCAGATGCGGAAGCGGGATTCGGCAGACCAGAGGGCCACCATTTCGGGACGTGAGTAACGTTCTATCATGGTTGCGCCGCCTAGCAGGGACGAAGCGACCCGACAACGCGTTGGGGTGAGCAACGAGTTTTCTCGTGGTATGTTGGACTGTTTGGATGGCGGAAAGCCAACCCGAGTTTGCTTAGAAACTACGGAGAATAACATGAAAAATTTTATTTTGGCGATTGGTGCTGTTGCGCTCGCAACGCCCGCGCTTGCGCAGATGGCAACCCCTGCGTCGCCTCCGGTGGCCTCGCAACCATCGACGACTACCATGGTGCCGGATGCGACGACGGCGGGAACACCATCGGCGACAGCTCCCGCAGCCGCAGCCCCCGCGAGCCCGGCAGCGATTATCGCAACCGAATTTCCAACCTATGACAAGAACGGTGATGGCGTGTTGAGCGCCGCCGAGTTCGATGGCTGGATGGTTGCCCTGAAAGCCAAGTCCGGTGGGCCCGCAATGAAACCCGCCGATCAGAAGGTTTGGTTGAATGGAGCGTTCACTACGGCTGACAAGGACAAGAACAAGGCGGTCAGCCAGACCGAGTTGACCACATATCTTACCGCCGGGGCATAAGCCTTTGGGTCACAAGAAAGGCGGGTCTCGCGAAAGCGGGGCCCGTTTTCACATCAGGCCGAGCGCGCGCAGGCTGCTGTGCCCTTGGGTCCCGATGATGATATGATCGTGGACGGCGACGTTCAGACGGCGGCCTGCCTCAATAATGTCGCGCGTCAGCTGAATGTCGGCGCGGCTCGGTTGCGGATCGCCGCTTGGGTGATTGTGGACCAATATAATGCTCGTCGAGCCAAGGTCGATGGCACGGCGAATCACCTCGCGCACATGGACTGCTGCCTGGTCGATCGATCCCTCGGACATCACTTCGTCGCGAATCAGCATATTTTTTGAATTAAGGTGCAGAATACGGACGCGCTCTATCCCCAGATAGGCCATGTCCGCGCGAAGATAATCGAGTAGCGCCTGCCAGCTTGCCAGCACCGGCTTATCGACAATTTCCGATCGCAACATGCGCAGGATCGTCGCCTGTACAACCTGAATCGCGGCAACCGCGACATCGCCGATACCATCTACCCTGAGCAACGCTTCGGCATCGGCGGTCATCAATCCACCAATCCCGCCAAATTCGCGCAGCAACGCCTTGGCCAATGGCTTCGTATCGCGACGGCGAATCGCCAAACCCAACAGATATTCGATCAGTTCGTAATCGAGCAGCGCATCTCCGCCCTGTTCGAGCAAGCGCCCGCGCAATCGGGACCGGTGGCCGGCAGCATCTGGGGGAGCATCGGCCATGCCTTCGCCTACGTTGGCAGACCGCGCAGTGCAATTGCCCTTGATGCGGGTCGCCAAAGCGGCTTGTTACGCGTTGGTGACTTTCATGAGCATCTCAATGGTCGAATCATGCGCGGCCTGACGCGTCGCAGGGCCGCAACGGTGGGACTGGTGGCCGTCGTTCTCGGGACCATCGGTATCTGGAACCAGAGGCGCACATTGGCCGGGGGCGCGATTGCCGCCGAACTGACAGCCCGTGGGGTACGGGCAAGCTATAGGGTTGCGAACATCGGCCTGCGTTGGGAGCGTCTTGAGAACATCGTCATCGGCGATCCCCACCATCCGGACCTTACGGCGGACTGGGCGGAGGTCCGGGTGGCGGCAACGCTCGCCGGGATGAAAGCTACTGCGATCCGCGCTGGCGGGGTTCGGTTGCGTGGCCGGTTGGTGGATAGCAAAGTCAGTTTTGGCCAGATTGACAAGCTGTTACCCGCTCCGTCAGGCGCGCCGTTCGCGCTGCCGAACCTGTCGGTTGATCTGACGGACGCGCGGATCGCGCTGGCCACGCCCTATGGCGAAGTCGGCGCACGACTGGATGGCAACGGCAATCTGTCGAACGGATTTCGCGGCAAACTGGCCGCGATCGCGCCGACGCTGGCGATTTCCGGCTGCCGGGCAAATCGCGCGACGCTCTACATCGATCTCTCGATTTCGGATCGCAGGCCCATGGTGAAGGGGCCTGCGCGGGCGGTGGATTTGACATGTGGAACGACGCGACTGAGCGAACCGGCGCTCGGGTTGAACGTCGCGCTGTCGGAGGCGTTCGATCATTGGCAGGGTTCGACGACAATCGGCGTGAAAACCGCGGGCGTCGGTTCGGACAGACTGAGAGCGCTAACCGGCCGCCTGGATTTCGCTGGAGATGCCAAGAATACCGCTGGCACGGCGCAGATCGAAGCTGCCTCCAGCGGACATTCGTTTGGCCATATAAATGGCTTGTCTCTTACGGCAAAATTCGGGCTGCGCTCCGGTGATTTCGACGGGCGGGGTACGGTCAAGGCAGCACGGCTTGTGCTGGACCCGCATTATAGTGCGCAGATACGCTCGCTTGCGCGCGGCGCGGTCGGGACGCCTCTCGGGCCGCTGCTCCAGAAATTTTCTGAAGCAGGTGCGAGTGCCGCACAGGGTATGGCGGTGAGTGCCGACATCGCGGCACAATCCGGCAGATCGCGAGGGTCCGCCATCATCGCAGCGGCAAATGTCACAACGCCGCAAGGCGCGCGATTACATATCGGAGGCGGGCAGGGGATTGGATTCGGCGCGTCGGGTCTCTTCGCCGACAGCCAGGGGACGCTGGCGGGTGGTGGCTTTCCAGCGATATCTGCCAGTTTTCGGCGAGCGGCGGGTGGCATGACGACAGGGACCGCCAGCATTGCACCCTATGCGGCCGGCGCGGCGCGGCTTGCGCTGTCGCCGGTGCGTTTTGCCGTGACCCCGAATGGTGCCGCGCGGATTGCCACGACCGCATCACTCGATGGGCCAATTGGTGGCGGGCGCGTCGATGGCTTGCGAGTGCCGCTGGCCCTGACCGTGAATGGAAGTAATATTGCGCTGAACCCGGGATGCACGACGGCGGCGTTTCGTGCGCTTTCGGTGTTGGGCCTGCGACTCGATCCGACGGCTTTGCGACTTTGCGCGACGAGCGGTGCCTTGTTCAGCATCGCGGGCGGCAAGATCGATGGTGGCGCAACCATCACGGCACCGCGCCTGACGGGCCGATTGGGGAGCACCCCTGTCGCCATCGCTGCAGGAAGGGCCAACATGGCGCTTGGTAGCAACCGGTTTGCAGTGGGCGATCTCGGCGCACAAATTGGGACTGCAGGTCGATTGACAACGCTTGATCTTGGATCGCTCGAGGGGGCGTTCGTCGGCGGCGGTGTAGATGGAAAGTTCACCAGCCTTTCCGGCAAGATCGGCAATGTGCCGCTGCTGATCGATGCGGGCGTGGGTAATTGGACGTTGCACGGCGGCGTTCTTGCGCTGACCGGCGTGACGCGGGTTTCCGATGAGGCGAAACCGGTGCGGTTCAACCCGCTCGCCGCTGAGGACGTCAAGCTGCGGGTGGCGGGTGGCAAGATCATGATGACGGGCATGTTGCGCGAGCCGAAATCACGCATTGCCGTTTCCGCAGTGGCGATCGAACATGATCTGGGCAGCGGTAATGGCCATGCCGCGCTCGACGTCGCCCGCCTGAATTTCGGCAGCGCGCTCCAGCCCGATACGCTGACACCGTTGACGTTGGGTGTCGTGGCCAACGTCACGGGCAGCATCGCGGGCAAGGGGCGAATCGACTGGTCGTCGGCAGGCGTGACCAGTTCGGGGCGGTTTGCGAGCAAGGGGCTCGATCTCGCCGCCGCATTCGGGCCGGTGACGGGCGTGGCGGGCGAGATCGTCTTCACCGACCTGCTCGGCCTGGTCACGGCCACCGGCCAGACGGTTTCCATCGCGACCGTCAATCCTGGCATCGTGGTGCCAGACGGGCGCGTGACCTATCACCTCGCTCCCCTCCAGCGCATCGTTGTCGAGGGCGGGCGCTGGCCGTTTGCGGGCGGGGCGCTGATCCTCGATCCGACGACGCTCGACATGGGTGTCACGAAGGAACGGCGGCTGACTTTCCGGGTGGAGGGCCTGGATGCGGCGAAGTTCATCCAGCAACTCGAATTCGAGAATCTCGCTGCGACCGGGCTGTTCGACGGCGCGATGCCGATGATTTTCGACGATAAGGGCGGGCGCATCGTGGGCGGCAAGATCGTCGCGCGACCGGGCGGGGGGACGCTGTCCTATGTCGGCGATGTTTCGAACGCGAAGCTGAACGCCTATGCGAAGCTGGCTTTCGATGCGCTAAAGGCGATCCGATATAATAATCTGGCTATCGGCATGGACGGCGCGCTCGATGGGGAAATTGTCAGTACAGTCAATTTTCGTGGGGTAAATCAAGCGCCTGCGATCGAAAAACGCGGCTATTTCGCGCGGCAGTTCAGCAATCTGCCCTTCATTTTCAACATTACGATCCGCGCGCCTTTCCGTGGATTGTTGAACACCGCACGGACGTTCCAGGATCCGAGCGCCCTGTTGAGCGGGTTGCCGCGTGAGGCTCCCGTTCCCAATCCAACCTTGCCAAATAAACCTTCGGCCATTCAGCCACCAGAAAGCGAGAAACGTCCATGATCGCATGCAGATTGACGATGAGTTCCAGCGATGCGAGGGCAGGGCGATGAAGAAACCCATGATCCTGGCAGTTGGTTTGATGTCGTCGATTTGCGTGTCCGGATGCATCAACATCAAGGCTCCGGACAAGCCGATCGAGATTAACTTGAACGTAAATATAAAACAGGAAGTCGTCGTCAAGCTACAGAAGGACGCGCAAGACCTGATAACAAGCAACCCGGAGTTGTTCCCGCAATGACACGCAAATTCGCCATTATCGCTGTTGCACTGGCCCTTTCGACGGGGTTGGCCGGCATTGCTTATGCCCAGAACGCTGACGTAACCGCTGCGCTGAACGCGGGGGCCGTGACTGAACAGGCTGACGGGTATCTCGGCGTGACGGGTTCGATGTCCGGCGGTGTGAAAGCAGAGGTCGAGGCGATTAACATCAAGCGTCGCGCGGCCTATACTCAGTTGGCAGCCCAGAAGGGCGTGACCGTCAAGGATGTCGCTGCGGCGGTCGGATGTACCACGCTTAAGAAGCGCGGCGCGGCGTTGCCGGCATATTGCGCCAACTAGAAGATGCGGGAGGGGTGGCGGCGTCAAACCCGCCCCCGCGATAGACCGGTGCCCAGGCGCGGTTGACTTGAAGCAGTCCCTTTCCTAAACGCGCCTCGAACCCGCCGCAGCTTACGCCGCAGACGGTTTTTTCGCATATACGGGGCGATTCTTGGCTGACGACCGCAATACAGAAAACGACTCGCTCGACGCGCGCATTGCTGCCGCGAAGGCAGAGTCCGTGCGTCCATCGACCGCTGACAGCCAGGCCGAGGGTCGTGGCTGGGCAATCGGTGCCGAGTTCGTCGTCACGATCCTGATCACTACGTTTATCGGTTATTTTCTCGACGGTTACTTCAACACCAAGCCGTGGTTGATGATCGTTTTCCTGCTGCTCGGCTTTGCCGCCGGCACCCGTCGCGCCATGCAGACGTCGAAGCAATTCGACGCCGATCCGAAAGATTAAAGAACGCCGATGGCAAACCCAATGGAACAGTTCGAGATCGTAAAGATCCATCCGATGAGCGCGATGGGCT
>JAQGKX010000008.1 GCA_028289885.1 Sphingomonadales bacterium | reverse complement strand
GCTTCGTCCGCTTCGAGGAAGTTATCGCGATCCATCGCCTTCTCGATCGCTTCCAAAGTCTTGCCGGTATATTTCGCGTAAAGCGTGTTCAACCGGTGACGCATCCGCAGGATTTCCTTGGCCTGGATCTCGATATCCGAAGCCATGCCTTGCGCGCCGCCCGATGGCTGATGGATCATGATGCGGCTGTTGGTCAGCGCAACACGCATGCCGGGCTCACCAGCGGCGAGCAGGAACGATCCCATCGAAGCACACTGTCCGATGCAGACCGTGCCAACCTTTGGCCGGATATATTGCATCGTATCGTGGATCGCGAGGCCCGCCGTAACGACGCCGCCCGGCGAGTTGATGTACATGAAGATGTCTTTCTTGGGGTTTTCCGACTCAAGAAAGAGCAACTGTGCGGTGATGACCGTGGCCATGTGATCCTCGACGCCACCGGTGACGAAAATGATGCGCTCACGAAGGAGGCGCGAATAAATGTCGAAGCTGCGCTCGCCGCGGGTCGATTGCTCGATCACGATGGGAACGAGGCCGCCGATGATATCGGCGTGGTCGGGCGTGCTCATGCGAGTAATTTTCCTATCCTTTTGCCAATGCCTATTTCGGCGGTCGCGTGCGAAGGTTCAACCCCCCGGCGCGGGGTGAGCGAGATAAGCCAGCCTGCGAACCTCGCGGCGCCCCCTGACGACGGTGTCGAGAATGAGACCGCAAAAGCCGTTCAGTGCCGCCAGAATCATCAGGCCAGTAACGAGAATGGCCGTCGGAAAGCGCGGAACCAGCCCGGTTTTCGCAAATGTGATGACCAGCGGAGCCGCGAGAATCAGCGCCACCAAAACAAATACGCCCGCGACAGTCCCGAAAAACAACAGGGGCTTTTCGAACCGGAACAACATCGCGATCGTCTTGAGGATGCGCCATCCGTCAGCGTAAGTGTTCAATTTCGATATCGAGCCCGCGGGCCGCGCAGCATAGGCGGTCACGACCTCGGCAACCGGCATGCGCAGTTCCAATGCATGAACGCTGATTTCGGTTTCGATCTCAAACCCTGCCGACAACACCGGGAAGCTTTTCACGAATCGCCGCGAAAACACCCGATAACCGCTAAGAATATCGCTGAAACTGCGCCCGAACGTCAGCGCCAGCGTCGCTGTCAGCATGGCGTTACCGAACCGGTGGCCGCGCCGATAGGCTTCCTCAATCTCCGATTTCCGAGCGCCAACGATCATGTCGAGTTGTTCGTCCAGCATCTGCGCCACCATCGCGGGGGCGGCTGCGGCTTCGTATGTCGCGTCGCCGTCAGCCATCACATAGATATCGGCCTCGACGTCAGCGAACATGCGGCGAACGACATTGCCCTTGCCCTGCATCCGTTCGGTACGGACGATAGCGCCCGCAGCGCGCGCCACATCGCAAGTGTGATCGCTGGAGTTATTGTCGAAAACGTAAATGACGGCCTCGGGCAAAGCCTTGCGAAACCCCGCCACGGTCTGCGCGATCGCGGCTTCCTCGTTATAACACGGGAGCAGGACGGCGATGCGGACTTGCGGCGAAATCGCCATTGATAACCCCCGGATAACGGCTGAACCTCGTCGAAGCCAGGCCCCCTCCGCTTGTGGGAGAAGAACCGCGCTTCGACAAGGTCAGATAACGCTCTGAGGTTTAAGCCTTCTTAGCGGCAGGCTTTTTAGGGGCCTTTGGCTTGGCTTCCGCAACCGCAGCTTCTTCAGCGGCAGGAGCCTCGGCAACAACCTCAGCCTTGGCCTTTTTTGCGGCAGGCTTCTTGGCAGGAGCTTTTTCAGCAACCGCTTCAGGAGCAGCCTCGGCAGCAACTTCAGACTCGGCAACAGCCTTGGCCTTTTTCGGAGCAGCAGCCTTCTTCGCCTTGGGCTTCTCGTCATGCCCATGGTCATGCCCGCAGTCAGGTCCATGAACATGGCCGGTCGCGCCGTCCTCGGCTTCGATCTCGGCTTCCAGCTCGGCACGCGCAACGACGCGGTCGGTGATTTCGGCCTTGGCGAACAGCAGGTCGACGACCTTGTCCTCATACAGCGGCGCACGCAGCTGGGCAGCAGCCATTGGCTCCTGCTGGACATATTGCATGAAACGCTCGCGCTGCGCTTGTGGGTACTGCTGCGCCGCCTGAGCGACGAGACGGTTCATCTCGGCCTGTGTGATATCGACACCGTTTGCCTGACCGATTTCGGACAGCAACAGCCCCAGACGAACGCGACGCTCGGCGATCCGGCGGTACTCCTCGCGGTCACCCTCCATCTCGGCCAGCGCGGCATCCTTGTCGGCTTCGTGACCGGCTTCGTGCTCGAGCTGCGACCAGATCTGCTGAAACTCGGCCTCGACCATCGACGGCGGCACTTCGAAATCGTGCGAACCCGCCAGCGTGTCGAGCAGCTTGCGTTTCATGTGCGTGCGCGTCAGGCCATTATGCTCCTGCTCGATCTGCCCTTTCAGCAGGCCGCGCAGTTGCTCAAGGCTCTCAAGGCCCAGCGACTTGGCGAAATCTTCGTCTGCCACAGCTTCCTTGGCAACGCGGACGTCGGTGATGACAAGGTCGAACGTCGCCGCCTTGCCCTTCAAATTCTCGACATTGTAGTCTTCGGGAAAAGTGACGTTGATCTGCTTTTCATCGCCCTTCTTGACGCCAACGAGTTGGTCTTCAAAACCGGGGATCAGACGACCCGTGCCGATTTCAACCGACATGCCTTCGCCGGTGCCGCCGTCGAATGCGACGCCATCGACCTTGCCGATGAAGTCCATGACGACCAGATCGCCGGTCGCCGCAGCATGGCCTTCAGGCGCATCGTCGAACGATTTCTGCTGGCCGAGCAACTGGTCCATCTGCTCATCGACCAGAGCCTCATCGACTTCGACCGTCAAACGCTCGAGCCTGATGCCGTCGATGACGGGCGCGGGAACGTCAGGCAGGATTTCCAGCTCGACCGTGATCGCGGCGTCCTTGCCAGGCTCATAACCGTCCGCAAGCGCCACCGAAGGTTGCATCGCGGGGCGGAACTTGTTGTCGGCAACCAGCTTCGACACACCATTCTGGATGGCCGTGTTCAATGCTTCCTGCTGCAAAGCTGGACCATGCATCTTGCGGACGAGGTTGGCGGGAACCTTGCCGGGGCGAAAGCCGGGCATTTTCATCGTAGGCGCAACCTTGGTCACTTCGGCTTCGACGAGCGCGTCGATGTCACCGGCGGTGATGGTCAGCATAAAGGCGCGCTTCAGGCCTTCGTTCAGGGTCTCGGCAATCTGCATGGTGGTCAATATCCGAAAAAGAAAAATGGCGTTTAGCGACC
>JAQGKX010000165.1 GCA_028289885.1 Sphingomonadales bacterium | reverse complement strand
GATGACATAGGGCGGCAGCCGCTTCATGCGGTAGAATTCGTCGGACATTTCGATCTTTCTACAATTTGGTTGAAGTTGAGTTGGGGCTTGTAACAGACTTGGTGCCTGATGGTATATGGACTGCAGGCAAGCGCGCGAGGATTCCGGTGAGCGACGACACGACAGCCCCCATTCCCGCTGCTCCAGTGGCGGACCCCATGGCGACTCCCGATGCAGCAGCCGGTATTCGCGCCATCCTGGACGGCTGGGGCAAATTGCTTGCGCCCATCGCCGCAGCCGGTCGTGATCGTGTCGATCCGAAGGACAAAAGGTTTGCGGGGCCGGAATGGGACCACCCGATTTTCGATCTGGTTCGTCAGGGTTATGGCATCATGTCGGACGCGATGATGTCGATGGTCGATACCGTACCCGGCCTCGACCCCGCGCAAAAATCACGCATGGCGTTCGCGATGCGGACGCTGGTCGAGGCGATGAGCCCCGCCAATTCGCCAATCACCAACCCGGTCGCGCTGAACAAGGCGCTCGACACCAAGGGCGCGAGTCTTGCCACTGGTTTCCAGAATTTGCTGACCGATTTCCAGCGCGGACAGGTGACGCATACTTCGCCCACCGCATTTGAAGTTGGCGTCAATATCGCGACGACCCCCGGCAAGGTGGTCTATGAGACGCCGCTGTTCCAGCTTATCCAATATACGCCGACCACTCCCATCGTGGGAAAGACGCCGGTGGTCATCTTCCCGCCGTGGATCAACCGCTTCTACATCCTCGACCTGTCGCCTCAGAAAAGCTTTATTCGCTGGGCCGTTGCCGAGGGGCTGACCATATTCATGGTAAGCTGGAAGTCCGCCGATGCGTCGATGAAGGATGTTATCTGGGACGATTACGTCAATGCTCAGATCGAGGCGATCGATACCATCCGCAACGCACTGGATGTCGAATCGGTCCACGCCATCGGCTATTGCGTTGCCGGCACGACGCTGGCGGCGACGCTGGCGGTCATGACCGCGCGGGGCGACGCCGATAAGGTCAAAAGCGCGACATTCTTTACCGCGCAGGTTGATTTCAGCCAGGCTGGCGAGCTGCTGAACTTCGTCGACGATGCCAATATCGCGATGATCGAGAAACTGTCGAAAGACGGCTTTCTCGACGGGCGGTATCTGGCGATGACGTTCAACCTGCTGCGCGGTCGCGATCTGATCTGGAATAACGTCGTCAGCAACTACCTGCTGGGGCAGGATTATCCGGCATTCGATTTGCTGCACTGGAACGGCGACACGACAAACCTGCCGTCGAAATGGCACAAAAGCTATCTGATCGATCTTTATCGCGACAACCGACTGGTCAAGCCGGGCAGTCTCAGCATTGGTGGAACGCCGATCGACCTGGCCGTTGTGAAGACTCCCGCTTATGTCCAGGCCGGGCGCGAAGACCATATTGCGCCGCTCGCCAGTGTATGGAAATTGACCGAGCATTTCAGCGGGCCGCTGCGCTTCGTACTCGCCGGATCGGGCCATATCGCCGGGGTCGTCAATCCGCCCGAAGCGAAAAAATATCAATATTGGATCAACGAAAACCCGGTCGACTCGCTGGACGACTTTATCGCAGGTGCAACCGAAACCAAGGGAAGCTGGTGGCCTGACTGGGTTTCGTGGATTCGTGGATTTGGGCCTGACGATGTCGTTGCCAGCGACACGCGCATTCCCGGCGAGGGCAAGCTGGCGGCAATAGAAGACGCACCGGGTCGTTACGTCCGGACGCGGTAGGCAAGCCATTCAGAAGATGCGATAAGTCGGTTATGTTGCACTGCACCAAAACAGTTGCAATTGAAAAACTCTGTGCTATATGGTGCATCGCAGCATAACCGTATGGAGGCCCAGTTGGCCGATAAACCGTTCGATAAACCAATTGCCAAAACGCGCGCTCCGGTAGCAGCAAAAAAGCCTGTTCCCGCGCACTCAATCCCGTTGGCAACAACGCCTGCGAAGATCGCCGAGCCAAAGCCCTTGCCGGTTGCCCCCGACGTTGTTGCGGCCAAGCCCGTTCCGATTGTTGCAGCGCCAGCGACTCCGAAGCCAGTGACACCACCTGTTGTCGCGAAAAAGCAGGCTGTTCCAACGCCGCCGGTCATAGCACCCGTCGTGGCGGCTCCTGCGCCCAAGGTGCCAGCCCCCGTCGCGCCACCGGCGTTGTCCAAACCAGTTCCACCAGTCGATGTCCCAGTCCAAAACGCGGTGCCCTTGACAGCTCCGCTCTCAACCGAAGGAAAGACCACCGTGTCCGAAGCATTCACCAAGATCGAAGAAACCGCCAAGAACTTTGCGGCCGATGCCACGACCAAGGTCAAGGCTGCGGTCGAAAAGGGCCAGAAAAGTGTTGGCGAGATCGTCGAGTTTTCCAAGGGCAATTTTGAAGCCGTCGTCGCATCGGGCAAGGTCGCGGCCAAGGGTGCCGAAGAGATCGCCAAATACGCGACCGATTACGGCCGCACTTCGATCGAAAAAGCCAATGCAACCGCCAAGCAGCTGTCGGGCGTGAAGTCGCCGACCGAGTTCTTCCAGCTTCAGTCGGAAATCGCCAAGACGTCGCTTGAGGCATTCGTGAGCGAAGCGTCGAAGTTCGGTGAAAACTACATGAAGCTGCTCGGCGAAATCGCGCAGCCCATCCAGAACCGTTACGCGCTGGCCGTCGAAAAAGTGAAGACCGCAGTCGCCGTCTAAAGTTTCGTCACCGAAAAGGCCGCTCGTGCGTTGGCGCG
The DNA here is from genome assembly GCA_028289885.1 of Sphingomonadales bacterium. Classification (GTDB taxonomy): domain Bacteria; phylum Pseudomonadota; class Alphaproteobacteria; order Sphingomonadales; family Sphingomonadaceae; genus Sphingomonas_O. Next base: position 3,531 of record JAQGKX010000165.1, on the reverse strand, counting down.
GGCGGCTTTTTTGTGTGCTTAACGCTTACCCGCTCTTGCCCCTGCCCCCCGCGATGCCATATTCTGTCACTATGCAGATTACATCGGCCAACGAACGTCGCGGCAATGACGAGGACAACGGGACCGGCCTGGGCATTGCCACCCGGACGCGGAGCCGCACCAAAAAGCCGTCGCCCTATAAGGTGCTGATGCTCAACGACGATTACACCCCGATGGAATTCGTCGTGCAATGCTTGCAGAGTTTCTTTCGCATGAGCATCGAGGATGCGACTCGCGTCATGCTGCACGTCCATCAGAAGGGCGTCGGCGTTTGCGGTATCTTCACCTATGAAGTCGCCGAAACGAAGGTGACGCAGGTCATGGACTTCGCCCGCCAGAACCAGCATCCGCTGCAGTGTACGCTCGAAAAGGCGTAAACTTGCGGGCTGCCTTGCGCGGATAGGCGCACCCGCTAAACACCGCGTCATGGACCGTATTATCATTCGTGGCGGCAACAGGCTGTCGGGGCGCATTCACATTTCCGGGGCAAAGAACGCCGCACTCACGCTGATGCCGTGCGCGTTGCTGACCGATGAACCGTTGACGCTGCGCAATCTGCCGCGGCTGGCCGATGTCGATGGGTTCGGGCATTTGCTCAACCAGTTGGGCGTTTCGACAATGGTCGAGGGCGCGAACCTCAACGAATTCGGCCGCGTGATGACGTTGCGGGCAAACCGCGTGACATCGACGACCGCCCCCTATGACATCGTTCGCAAGATGCGCGCGTCAATTCTCGTGCTCGGGCCATTGGTCGCGCGCATGGGCGAAGCGACGGTTTCGCTCCCCGGCGGCTGCGCAATCGGCAACCGACCGATCGACCTTCACCTGAAGGCGCTGGAAGCGTTCGGCGCGGAGATCGAGATTACGTCGGGCTACGTCAAGGCCAGCGCTCCCGGCGGACGCCTGCCAGGCGGAACCGTACGCTTCCCGGTCGTATCGGTCGGCGCAACCGAGAATGCGCTGATGGCGGCAACGCTGTGTCGCGGCACCTCGGTGATCGAGAATGCTGCGCGCGAGCCTGAAATCGTCGATCTCTGCAACTGCCTCGTTGCGATGGGCGCAGTCATAGACGGCATCGGCACCGAGACTTTGACCATTGAGGGCAAGGACCGCCTCCACGGCGCGACCTATGCCGTCATGCCCGACCGTATCGAAGCGGGCAGCTATGCCTGCGCCGCCGCGATCACCGGCGGCAGCGTCGATCTGGTCGGTGCGGGCATGCACGAAATGGCGGCCAGCTTCGATGCACTGGCGGAGGCTGGCGTGAAGATCGAAGCGCTGAAGGACGCCATCCGCGTATCCGCCGATGGCAAGCTGGAACCGCTGACGCTCTCGACCGCACCCTATCCGGGATTTGCCACGGACATGCAGGCGCAATTCATGGCGATGCTGTGCATGGCCAATGGTGCGAGCGTGCTGACCGAGACGATCTTCGAGAACCGCTACATGCACGTCCCCGAACTCGCGCGCATGGGGGCCGATATTCAGGTCACCGGACGTTCTGCGGTCGTGCGCGGTGTGCCGATCCTGACCGGTGCGCCGGTAATGGCAACCGACCTGCGCGCGTCGATGAGCCTGATCATCGCAGGGCTGGCGGCGCAGGGTGAGACGCTCGTCCAGCGGGTCTATCACCTCGATCGCGGCTATGAGCGGCTCGAGGAGAAACTGCAGGCTGTCGGCGCTGATATCGAACGCGACAGCGACGGGTAGGCGCGGGAGGCCGTAGGCGTGAACGAAGCCGATTTCCACGCGCTCCTCCGCCCGCTCGCCACCGATCCCGCCGCACGAGGGTTCGTCGACGACGCAGCGGTGCTCGGCGACTTCGTCATCACGCACGACATGCTGGTCGAGGGGGTGCACTACCTCCCAAACGACCCACCCGAAGACGTCGCGTGGAAGCTGCTGGCGGTAAACCTGTCGGACCTCGCGGCAAAGGGCGCAAAGCCGATCGGCGTCCTGATGGGCTATACGCTTGGTGGCGACGCGGACTGGGACCACGCGTTCGTCGCGGGGCTTGCGGGCGCGCTTGCCCATTTCGATACAGCACTGCTCGGCGGCGACACGGTATCGAATCATTCCGCGCCACGTGTCCTGTCGCTCACCGCCATCGGTCGCAGCAAGATCGCGCCATCCCGAACGGGCGCACAGGCGGGCGACGCGTTGTATGTGACCGGCATTATCGGCATGGCCGGACTTGGGCTCGCCGAACTGCGCCGCTCGCCGCGAAGCACCGGCGCAAACGTCGATAAATACCGCCGCCCCGTGCCGCGAGTGTCAGAGGGTCAGGCCCTCGCCCCCATGGTCCACGCCATGATGGACGTATCCGACGGCCTGCTGATCGATGCGCAGCGCATGGCCGCCGCGAGCAACCTTGCGCTCGATATCGCCATCCATGACGTGCCTGTCGAAGGCGACCGCATGAAGGCGCTGACGGCTGGCGACGATTATGAACTCCTGTTCGCCGCCCCGCCCGAAATCACCCTGCCCGTCCACGCGACCCGGATCGGTACCTTCTCGACCGGGAGCGGCCTGACCCTGCGCGATGCCAACGGCCCCGTCCCCTTGCCGGACAGCCTTGGCTGGCTCCACCGGAGCCAGGCCCAATAAGGTTGCATCGCTGCTGCGACCTTGCTTATACCCTCGCCTAACCGGTTGAAGCAGGAGCAAATCCGCGCGACCGGAAACAGGGAAGAGGATGCCCAGATTATGAATTTAGTTCTGTTCGCCATCGCGTGCGGCATTGTCGCCGTGCTGTATGGTTTCATTACCAGTCGCCAGGTTTTGGCCGCCCCCGCAGGCAACGCCAAGATGCAGGACATCGCCGCCGCCATCCAGGAAGGCGCGCGTGCCTATCTCGGCCGACAGTATCGCACCATCGCCATCGTCGGTGTCGTTGTAGCCATTATCGTCTTCATTTTCCTCGGCACCGTCTCCGCAGTCGGTTTCCTGATCGGCTCGCTATTGTCCGGCGCAGCGGGGTTCATCGGCATGAACATATCGGTGCGCGCCAACGTCCGCACCGCCGAAGCCGCGCGCACCGGATTACAGAACGGCCTGACCGTCGCGTTCCGCGCAGGTGCCGTCACGGGCATGCTCGTCGCAGGCCTCGCGCTGCTTTCGATCGCCTGCTTCTTTTACTACCTGACGCAAATCGCAGGTCATACAGTTGGCAATCCTGACGACCGCACCGTCGTCAACGGTCTCGTCGCCCTCGCATTCGGCGCGTCGCTCATATCGATCTTCGCGCGTCTCGGCGGCGGTATCTTTACCAAGGCTGCCGACGTCGGAGCCGATCTCGTCGGCAAGGTCGAAGCCGGCATCCCCGAGGACGACCCCCGCAACCCGGCCACCATCGCCGACAACGTGGGCGACAATGTCGGCGACTGCGCCGGCATGGCGGCCGACCTGTTCGAGACCTATGCGGTGACCATGGTCGCCACCATGGTTCTGGCAGCGATCTCGTTTTCCGATGCCGGGCGGGTCGCGGCGATG
>JAQGKX010000191.1 GCA_028289885.1 Sphingomonadales bacterium | reverse complement strand
ACCGATATTGCACAAGGTTCGGACACATTGCCGACGCCGTTGATGACCGACATGGCGCGGCTGCATGCGGGTCATGTCGGCGGGCAGTTCTGGTCTGTCTATATCCCGGCGAAGGTGACCGGACCTGCGGCGATCCGGATGACCATCGAGCAGATCGATATCGTGCACCGTCTCGTCGCCCGATATCCGCGCGACCTGGAAATGGCCAATACCGCCGCCGATATCGTCCGCATCCACAAGGCCGGCCGTGTCGCGTCGCTCATCGGTATCGAGGGCGGTCACCAGATAGGCAATAATCTGGCCGCGCTTCGCCAGTTTCATGCGCTCGGTGCACGGTATATGACACTGACGCATTTTCTGAATAACGACTGGGCCGACAGTGCGACCGACGACCCGATGCATCATGGGCTGACCGAGTTCGGCAAGCAGGTCGTTCGCGAAATGAATCGGATCGGCATGATGGTCGATCTCAGCCATGTATCGCCCGAGACCATGAAATCGGCCCTCGCGGTGACGAGCGCGCCGGTGATCTTCTCACATTCCGGGGCGCGGGCTCTGAATGACTATCCGCGCAATGTGCCCGATGATGTCCTGAAACTGGTCGCAACGAATGGCGGCGTGGTGATGGTCAATTTCTACCCTTCGCACTTGTCGCCTGCGTATACGGCATGGAGTACCGACAGGACGGGCGAACAGGCGCGGGCAAAGGCGCTTTATACCGGACAGCCCGACCGCGCGAAGGCTGCACTGGCGGTTTGGGAAAAGACTCATGCCGCGCCGCTGGTGACGATTGCGACGGTAGCCGACCATATCGAATATATCGCAAAAACTGCCGGGCATGATCATGTCGGGATCGGTGGCGACCTCGATGGCATCGAAGCGACGACTCCGGGGCTTAGCGGGGTGGATGGTTATCCGAACCTGTTTGCCGAACTCATCCGGCGCGGCTGGTCTGACGGTGACCTCGGGAAACTGGCAGGTGGAAATTTGCTCAGAGTGATGCGCCAGGTCGAAGCGGTTGCGGCGGCTGGACGAAGCGTTGCGCCGGAAATGACCGAGACACCGCCAATCACCGAATGACGTTCAGGCGGCGCGGGCCATTCGCAGATAATCCGCGGGGCGTACATCTTCGGCATGGGCCCAGGACAAATCCCGAAGTTCGAGTTCGCGACCGTCCTGCGAATAGATCATGATCTCGCGGATCGGTTGCTGGTTCATGCGATCGACCAGAACCGGCGTCGATGGCACGCAGGATTCCCACTTTTCGCCCCATTGCCGCAGCGAAACGACGGCCGGCAAAAGCGCTGCTCCCTTGTCGGTGAGACGATATTCGATCTTGCGGCGATCTTCGGCCATCGGCTCTCGCGACAATATGCCATGCCTGACCAGGCGACCCAATCGATTGGCGAGGATGTTGCGCGCAATCCCCAACGAGGACTGGAACTCCTCGAAATGGCGAATCCCGTTGAATGCTCCACGTAAAATCAGAAACGCCCAGCGTTCGCCCACGGCTTCCAAAGCCGCCGGAAGTGCGCACTGCGAAGCATCTAGGAGGTTTTCTTTCGAAGCTGCCATGAATATTGTTCTTATATTGTTTGTAACGCTTTGACAATGATTACATATTATCCATATTATCAGTTTTGTCGGAAGGGCAACGACGGGGCGGGTTGCCAATCTGGCACATATCCCCCCATCATAGAGTGGTGCTGCGCCAATATGAACTGGTCGAACGGGTTAAGTCCTATGATCCCGATGCCGATGAGGCGCTGCTGAATCGCGCCTATGTCTTTTCCATGCAGATGCATGGTTCGCAGAAACGCGCATCGGGGGATCCCTATTTCAGCCATCCGATCGAAGTTGCGGGCATATTGACCGACCTTCATCTGGACGACGAGACGATTGCGACCGCGATCCTGCACGACACGATCGAGGATACGCTGACCACGCATGAGGAGATCGTGGCCAAGTTCGGCCCGGCGGTCGCGCGGCTGGTCGATGGCGTGACCAAGCTCAGCAAGATCGAGGCGCAGACCGAAAACGAGCGCGCGGCGGAAAACCTGCGCAAGTTCCTGCTCGCCATGTCCGACGATATCCGCGTGTTGCTGGTGAAGCTGGCCGATCGGCTGCACAACATGCGGACGCTGCACTTCATTCCGGACGAAAAGAAGCGCCGCCGTATCGCGCGTGAGACGATGGATATCTACGCGCCGCTTGCTGAACGCATCGGCATGTATGAATTCATGAACGAGATGCAGTCGCTGGCATTTCGCGAACTCGAACCCGAAGCCTATGCATCGATTACCAAGCGGCTCGAGCAACTGCACGAGGGCGGCGGCGACCAGATTTCGCGAATCGGTTCGGGCCTGAAACTCGTGCTCAGCCGGGCGGGCATAGAGGCCGATGTTTCGGGGCGGGAAAAACATCCTTATTCGATCTGGAAAAAGATGGCCGAACGCCACATCAGTTTCGAACAATTGTCCGATGTCATGGCGTTCCGGGCGATCGTGCCCGATGAGGACAGCTGCTATCGTGCGCTGGGCGTAATCCACCGGCGCTGGCCGATGGTGCCGGGGCGGTTCAAGGATTATATCTCGACGCCCAAGCGCAACGGTTACCGCTCGCTGCACACCGCCGTGATCCATTCGGAAAAGATGCGGATCGAGATCCAGTTGCGGTCGTCCGAGATGCACGCGCAGGCCGAATACGGACTGGCGTCGCACTGGACGTATAAACAGGGGCAGAAGCGTCCCGATGTTCCCGTGCGGTGGATCAGCGACCTCGTCGAAATCCTCGACAATGCCGACAGTGCCGAGGAACTGCTCGAACACACCCGCATGGCGATGTATCAGGATCGTATCTTTGCGTTTACGCCGAAGGGTGAGCTGACGCAATTGCCGAAGGGGTCGACGCCGATCGACTTTGCCTATGCAGTGCATACGGCGCTGGGCAACGAGGCGGTGGGCGCCAAGATCAATGGGCGTGTCGTGCCGCTGCGAACCCAGATCGAAAATGGCGATCAGGTCCAGATCCTGAAATCCAAGGCGCAGGAGCCGCAGCCCGCTTGGCTGAACTTCGCCGTGACGGGAAAGGCGCGGTCGGCGATTCGCCGGTTCGTGCGCAACAAGGAACGCGGGGAGAGCGTCGCGCTGGGTCGCAAGATTTACGACGAACTCGTCCACCGCCTGCCCGCGCCGCTTGGAAAGGGCGCGCTCGATGCCGCGCTCAAGCGCCTGAAGCTGGCGAATGAGGGCGCGTTGATGGAGGCGATCGCGCGCCGGACGCTGACCGACGCGCAGGTTTTGGAAGCCCTGATGCCCGGTTCGGCCGGCCCCGACGACAATGCCCGCGCCGCCCCGCAACAGCGCGAGGCACTCTCGATCAAGGGGCTGACGGCGGGGGTCGCCTTCGATCTCGCGCCCTGTTGCCACCCCGTTCCCGGTGATCGCATCGTCGGATTGCGCCGCGAGGATGAACCGATCGTGGTGCATACGATCGACTGTCCGAAACTGGCCGATGGCGTCGATGCCGACTGGGTAGACCTCGCGTGGGGAGACGGGTCGGACGGAGGTGCGGCGCAATTGCTGGTCGTGCTCAAGAACGAACCCGGGGCGCTGGGGGTGATGGCGGGAATTTTCGGCCAGAACCGCGCGAACATCCTCAACCTGAAACTGGAAGCGCGCGATTCGGGGTTTCATACCTTCCGGGTCGACCTCGAAGTCCACGGCCTCCAGCATCTGACCCGGATATTGGCGGCCCTGCGTGCCGTCGAGGTCGTAAGCCAGGCGGACCGGGTGTAACACAGCCGACATCATGGGCGCGCAGGCGGTGCGCAAGGAGTATAGAATGATGATCCGGATCGACCGCCGCCAACTGATCGCAACCGCCGCCTTCGGGCTTGGCGGGCTGGCCCTGCCGGGTGGCGCAGTGTTCGCACAGACATTGCTGGCGGCGCGCGGCTTTACGCACAATGTGGCCAGCGGCGAACCCGCAACCGATTCGATGCTGTTGTGGACGCGGTTCGTCGGCAATGGCGACAGCGCGCATGTGAAGGTCGAGGTTTCGGAAACCCCCGATTTCGTGCGCGTCGTTTCGGGCGGTGAGATGATCACCGGGCCGTGGCGCGACTGGACCGCGAAGATCACTGTCGATGGCCTGTCGCCGGGCAAGACCTATCATTACCGCTTCATCGGCGAGGATGGTTCACGATCGCCGGTCGGACGCACAAGGACGCTGCCACAGGACTCGGTTAAGCGCTTCAGGATCGGTATATTTTCCTGTGCGAATCTGCCTGCGGGCGAGTTCAACGCCTATGCCCATGCGGCGGCGCGCGACGATATCGACGTGATGCTCCACCTCGGCGATTATTTCTACGAGAACAAGCGCGCGGGCAATATGTTGGCGGGCAGCCCGCGCTGGGACCGGATTCAGCCTCAAACCGCACTGGTCAGCCTTGCCGACTATCGGCTGCGCTATGCCAGCTATCGGATGGAAGCCAGTTTGCAGGCGCTCCACAATCGCCACCCAATGATCATGTCGATGGACGATCATGAACTCGCCGACGACGCGTGGGAGGGCGGGGCGGTCAACCATCACCCGGAGGATGGCGACTGGACGGTGCGCAAGCTGATGGCGATGCAGGCCTATCGCGAATGGCTACCGGTCGATGACTTGCCGTATAAAAGCTACGACATCGGCGACCTCGCCACGCTGTTCCGTACCGACACGCGGATGATCGCGCGGAGTAAATATCCATCGGTCGCCAAACTTTTCGCGTCTCCCGATGTGCCGACCGCGCTTGCCGCCTTCAAGGACGGCCCGTGGCGCGATCCGGCGATGACGATGATGGGAACGACACAGGAAAACTGGTTGGCTCACGGCTTCAAGGCATCGACGGCGGCAAGGAAGAAATGGCAGATCGTCGGCGTCGGCACGATCGTCGGCCAGACCTTCATGCCATCGGAGGCGCAGGGCTGGCTCGCTTCCGACGCTACCGGTCCCCAGAAAAACTTCATCATCACCGGCGCCGCATTGGCGAAGGCGGGCCTGCCCTTCAACTATGATAATTGGGGTGGGTATCCCGCTGCGCGAAGTCGCCTTCTGGCCGCCGCACAACAGGCCAGTGCCAATCTGGTGATGCTTTCGGGCGATAGCCACAACGCATGGGCCTATGATCTGGAGAATGGCGGTAAACGCGCGGGCGTCGAGTTCGCGGGCCATGCGGTGTGTTCCAACGGCTTTGAACTGCCGACCAAAGGCACCGATCCGAAAACCATCGCCGCCGCCTATCTGCGCGTCAGTCCCGAACTGAAATGGTGCGAAACCTCGAAAAGGGGTTATATGATGCTTACCTTGACAGACACGGCTGCGACGAACGAATGGATATTCATGCAGACCGTCGCCACGCCGACCATTGCCACGCAACCGTCGCACAAGATGCGCGTTC
>JAQGKX010000185.1 GCA_028289885.1 Sphingomonadales bacterium | reverse complement strand
AAGAAGGCGGGTTAATCGCCGCTTTTGAAGACCACCCGACGAACAGGGAACAAGACCTCATGGCCGGTGCCAAGAACCACGAATATCACATCCTGCCTCCCAGCATCTGGCCGCTGATCGGGGCATTCTCGGCGCTGATCCTTGCTGTCGGTGGCATCATGTGGATGCATTCGCAACCATTCGGCGGGCCTGTCTTCTATGTCGGCGTCGTTGGCCTTGCCTATGTTTTCTACAGCTGGTGGGCAGACGTCATCAAGGAAGCGAAGGCGGGCGATCACACGCCGGTCGTTTCGCTCCACCTGCGTTACGGGATGATCCTGTTCATCGCCTCCGAAGTCATGTTCTTCGTTGGCTGGTTCTGGGCATGGTTCGACTTCGCGCTGTTTCCCTCGACGATCGAGGCAGTCGGTGGCCAGTGGCCGCCAAAGGGCATCGAAGTCGTCGATCCATTCGGCTTCCCGCTGCTCAATACGCTGATCCTGCTGTGTTCGGGAACGACCGTGACATGGGCGCACCACGCGCTGATCCATGGCGACCGCGACGGCCTGAAAAAAGGTCTGTGGGCCACGATCCTGCTCGGAATGTTGTTCACCAGCATCCAGGCGTTTGAATATATCCACGCACCGTTCGCCTTCAAGGGGCTGAACTATGGCGCAGCGTTCTTCATGGCGACCGGCTTCCACGGTTTCCACGTTATCGTCGGCACCATCTTTCTCGCGGTCTGCCTGAAGCGCACTTACAATGGCGACTTCACGCCACGCCAGCATTTCGGTTTCGAAGCGGCGGCCTGGTATTGGCATTTCGTCGATGTCGTATGGCTGTTCCTTTTCGTTGCCATCTATGTCTGGGGCGGATGGGGCGCACCGATCCATGCCGGTTAAGACTCGGGGCTAATATCGCTCACACGGCACCATCGCTGATTCGGGCGGCGCTTCGGGGATTATGTCCCCGTTGCGGCGCCCGAACTTTGTACAGGGGACTGTTGAAGATGGCCCCGGCCTGCAGCAATTGCGGGCTCGATCTGACGACCTTCAACGTCGGAGACGGCGCGACCGTGTTCGGCACGATGTTCGTCGGCGGTATCATCGTCATTGGCGGAATCGTGATGCAGGTGGTGTACGACCCCCCGCTCTGGCTTCAGTTAAGCATCTGGTTGCCGGTCGCGTCGCTCGGGGTGGTGGCTTTCCTTCGCATCGCAAACGCCGCCTTGCTCTTTGCCGAATACTTCAACGCCGCACGCGAGGGGCGCATTCAGCCATGAAGCGCGTGCCGGTCGTCGCAACGACAGTGGTGGCGCTGGCCGTGGTCATGATGATCGCGCTCGGCATCTGGCAATTGCAGCGGGCCACATGGAAAGACGCGTTGATCGCGCGCTATTCGGAAAACCTGAAACTGCCGCCAATGACGTTCCAGCCGCTTTCTCCCGTGTCGGACGATGCCATGTTCCGCAAGTCGCAGGTCCATTGCCTGCGCGTTCTGAAATGGCGCGAAGAGGGTGGGCAGACTCCGACCGGCCAGCCCGGCTATCGCCACATCGCCGATTGCATCACTGGAGCGGAGGGGCCGGGCGCGCTGGTCGATGTCGGTGTTTCTGCCACTCCCAACACGACCCCTGTCTGGAAAGGTGGCCTCATCGATGGCATCGTCACCACCGAGCCCGATCACACCAGCCTGATCGGCAAGCTGTTCGGAAAATCAGTACCACCGCGTCCGATGCTCGTTGCCGACCGCGCCGCGCCGGGTCTTGCGGCCAGTGCGCCGCCCAGCACGGACGAGATATCGAACAATCACATGGCCTATGCCGTGCAGTGGTTCCTGTTCGCGGCGGTCGCAGTGATTATTTATGCGATTGCATTGAGGACGCGGATGAAGCGCAGCTGAGCCGGCCGTCATACTGATTTTCATTTGGGATCCATGCCCAAGCCGGGACTGCTCATGAGGGTTCCCTTAAAAATATCCATCTCGCCGCTGCCACCAGCCAGTGGAGATGAGCCCCAGTCCTAGCCACTCCGCACCAGCAGTGGGATTCCCGCGATGGTCATTACGACTTCGCTTACGGCAGTCGCAACGACCTGGTTGATCCAGCCTGCATGGTCTCGAAACTGCCTTGCCAGTGCATTGTCCGGGACAATACCAAGCCCCGTCTCGTTCGATACGAATATAAGTGGCCCGCTAGCTGCCATGATAACATCCGACAGTTTCTGACAGCACTTCGTCAAGTCATGGTGGCCCAGCATCATGTTCGAAGTCCACAGGGTAAGGCAATCGACGAGCACCAGCGCGCGCGGATTGCTGTTTGCAACTATGGCCTCGACCAGATCGATCGGTTCTTCCACCGTGCGCCATCGTGGGCCGCGGTCCACGCGGTGGCGCACGATCCGGTCCCGCATCTCGTCGTCGAACGCCTGCGCCGTTGCGATGAAAACAAGTTCGAGATCGAAGGCTTCTGCACGGGTTTGGGCATAACGGCTTTTCCCCGAGCGCGCGCCGCCGAGAACGAGCAAGCTGGCCGGGCGATCTGTCATATCCTGGGTTTCTCGAAGGTGGGAGAGGCGGGTGCCGTTTTGGAAAGCGCAACAATTCCATCGATGTCGAGATGCTGTTCGAGAACGGTTGCAATTTCGTCGAGAGCGTTCTCGATCGAGGCCCGGTAATCCCGACCGCTACCCTCAATGGAAAGTCGCGCGAGCAATGCTCGCCGTTGATCGGGATCGATCAGCAATCCATGGACATATGACCCCATCACCATGCCGTCGCTGCTGATCGCTCCATCGGGCCGTCCATCGTCGAAAACCGCGAAAGGGCGTTCGGTATCGGGTCCGCAGGTTCGACCCATGTGCATTTCATATCCCTGAAACGTCGCGCCCAACGCAGTGCCGGTAACGGTCTTTAACGCTTTGTGGGGCTGGAGCGTCGTCTCGATGTCCAGCAAGCCGAGGCCATTGACGATGCCCGGTGGCCCCTCCACGCCATCGGGATCGGCGATGCTCCTGCCGAGCATCTGGTAGCCGCCGCAAAGCCCCAGAATCGCGCGCCCACGCCGATGATGCGCCATAATGTCAATGTCCCACCCTTCGGCACGCAACGCGGCAAGGTCGGCGATCGTGGCTTTCGAACCCGGCAGGATAATCAGGGCTGCATCGCCGGGGATCGGCTGGCCCGGAGGGATCATCAGCAGTTCGACATGGTTTTCCAGCTTCAACGGGTCGAGATCGTCGAAATTGGAAATGCGCGGCAGAATTGGACAGGCGATGATCTTGCGCGCGTGCCTGCTGGACTGTGGTCGTTCCAGCACGACGCCATCTTCGCTTGGCAGGCGCACGGTGGCGCGCATCCATGGCACCACGCCAAAGCCCCGCCAGTCTGAAAGTGTTTCGATCTGGCGATAACCATCCTCGAACAATGCCGGCGATCCGCGGAATTTGTTGATGATGAAGCCGCGGATCATGGCCGCGTCGGCGGGGTCGATGACAGCGCGCGTCCCGACGATCGCCGCAATGACGCCGCCCCGATCGATGTCGCCGATCAGGAGGACCGGTACATCCGCCGCACGGGCAAAGCCCATGTTGGCAATATCGCCCGCGCGCAGGTTGATCTCTGCGGGTGAGCCAGCGCCTTCTACGACGACGATGTCGCAATCGTCGCGAAGCCGGTCGAAGCTGGCCATGACTTCGCCGAGCAGCGCGCCACGGGCCTCGCGGAAATTACCGGCGCCGAGGGTTCCGCGTACGCGACCATGGACAATAAGCTGCGATGTATGATCGGCTTGCGGTTTCAGGAGTACCGGGTTCATGTCGGTATGCGGTTCGACCTTGCAGGCGATTGCCTGCAACGCCTGCGCCCGTCCGATTTCGCCACCATCGACCGTGATCGCCGCGTTGTTCGACATATTTTGTGGCTTGAAAGGCAAAACGCGCATGCCCCGGTTGACCAGCGCACGGCACAGACCGGCAACGAGCACCGATTTGCCGACATCGGACCCCGTACCCTGCAGCATTACAGCGCCCATGCGACACCTCCCGCGATGATCCACAAGCAGCAGCAGGTCCGGCGATAAACGGTCAGCGAACGCCGGATATCGACCGGGCCTGCGCGATCCCGGCCTTCGCCGATCCACGGCTTGTCGGCAACATTGCCGTCATAGGCGATCGGTCCGGCAAGTCTCACCCCGAGCGTTCCCGCCATCGCTGCCTCTGGCCAGCCCGCGTTGGGTGAGGCGTGCTTTCGGGCATCACGCCACATCACACGCCAGCCTCCGCCGCCGCACAGACAGATCAACCCCGCCCCAATGCGTGCGGGTATCAGGTTCAGCCAGTCGTCTGTCCGCGCCGCAGCCCATCCGAATGCGCGCCAGCGGGCCTCACGATGCCCGATCATACTGTCGGCGGTGTTGATCGCTTTATACACCCAGATGCCGGGCAGTCCGAACAGGAGAAGCCAGAACAGCGGTGCCACGACACCATCGCAGAAACTTTCGGACAGGCTCTCTATTGCCGCGCGCGCAACGCCTGCTTCATCGAGAGTCTTGGTATCGCGGCCAACGATCATCCCGACCGCGATCCGTGCAGCGGGCAGGTCATTTGCTTCGAGCGCGCGGGCGACGGGGGTGACGTGATCGTACAGGCTGCGCTGTGCCAGTCCCGGTGCCGCAAGCACGCCTGCGAAAATCCACGACCATGTTCCGGCAATTCCGTCCAGCCATGATTGGATGAGCCAGCCAATGCCACCGGCGACCAAAATCAGGATGACGACGGTCGCGACACCAGCGAGGCGACGCGCGAGATCCGAACGTGCTCGCCTGTTCCATGAGCGTTCGAGGCGCGTGATGATGCGGGCAAAGCCACCGACCGGATGCCCGACCCTTCGGTACATTGCGTCCGGCCAGCCAATCGCCGCATCGAGCACCAGAGCGAGCACCGCCACGGATTCAACCACGCGTGAGCGCCTCGTCCAGCCGCGCAAGTGCCTCGCCATCGCCGGGTAGTCCGATCCGCAGCCAGCGCGGATTATAGTCGAAGGGGCGCGTCAGGATCGCACGGCGCGCAAGGTGTTCGAACAGGTCCGTGGCACCGTCAGTCTCGATCAGCCGAAACAGCGGGCAGGCACCAACCGGTTCGTAACCCCGCCCGCGCAGCACAGCATCGAGTGCCGCCGCCTCGGTCGCCAGAGTTCGCTGCATCGCCACGATCCAATTCCGGTCGCGATAGGCGGCCGCACCAATGGCCAATGCCGCCGCCGAAACCGGCCAACTGCCGAGCCTGTCCCGATAGCAAGCGACGACCCGACGCGGACCGATCACGAAGCCGAGCCGAACACCGGCGAGGCCAAAGAACTTGCCAAACGACCGAAAGACGACCAGCCGCAGTGCGTCGCCCGCATGATGCACGAGGCTGAGTTCGGGGTTCGCATCCGCAAACGCCTCGTCGATCACCAGCCATTGTTGCGATGTGCGAAGCCGATCGATCAACTGGCCGGTCGGGATAACGCTTCCATCGGGGTTATTGGGATTGGCGAGCAGGATGGTGGCATCTTGCGCCGTCGCGAAGTCGGCCATTGGAAGCGGCCGTGCCCCCTGAAATACGTCCGCATGGGTGCGGTATGATGGGTCGAGATACGCGGCCGGACCCGGCAACACATCGCCAAGCATCCGCAACCCGATCTCCGTTCCCGGCACGGCGCAGACATAGGCTGGGTCGACACCGAAACAGTCGGCGGCGGCTGCTTCCAGCGCTTCGAGCGCGCGAACGTCGGGCAACCTCTGCCAGTCTATCGGCAGATCCGCCACGCCCGGCCACGCATGGGGATTGATGCCCGTCGAAAGGTCGAGCCACGATGCTGTCGGCTGCTCGAAATGAACCTTGGCGTCGGCAAGCTGGCCGCCATGATAGCTCCAGTCGCTCATGCGCCGTAAGCCAGCCGGAAAACGATTATCGTCGTGAAAAGCAGCGCTGTTTCGACCAGCTCGATTCCCGCGCCATGCCCATCCCCCGAAATTCCGCCGATCGTGCGACGGACCAGCCGCCCCCAGATAAATACCACCAACGGCGTGGCCAGCAGTGCGGGATTGCCCCATGCCGCGATGACGAGCGCCCCCATCCACCCCAAAATACGGGCAGGCTGAATAGCTGTCCGAAACCGGGCAGCCAGTCCCTGATGCAGGGGCGGCAACCAGTGCGTCCAGATCAGCGGCCCGATGCGTGCGGCAAAGGGGACCAGTAACAGGGGAACGAACAGCCGCGCGTCGATGATCGCGTGCAGCAATACCAGTTTGGCAAGCAGTTGAAGCACGATCGCCACCACCCCGAAACTGCCGACATGGGGATCGGCGAGGACAGCCAGCAGCGTCGCACGATCCTTGTGCGCGGCCCCCCCGGCGTCGGCGAGGTCCGCCAGTCCATCCAGATGCAGCGCGCCGGTAACGCCGACCCATGCGACGAGCGCCGCCAACGCGCCAACCCAGGCATCGACCAGCGAGCCAGGCCACGCCGCGCCGGCGACAATGGCACCGACCACCAAACCAACAGCAGGGAACCAGCGCATCGACGCCGCGAACGATGCGTCGTCCGTACTGACACGCGGCGTGGGCAATCGCGTCAGGAACTGAAGTGCAATGACGAAGCCCTTCACTGCGACAGCCCCATGATTTGAGCCGAAGCCTGTTCGCCCGGCCAGACATGCAAAGTCAGGAGCGATGCGTAAGGAAGGTCGAACGCCCAGACCTGCCGCTGATCGAACCCGCAAAGTACCGCGAGTGCCGCACGCATCGCACCGCCGTGGGTGACAACCAAAGTGGGACGCGGCGACAAGCTTGCGATTGCCGCGCCGACGCGGTTCGTCAGTGCCGACCAGCGCTCCCCGCCCGGCGGCGGGTTGTGGTCGGGATCATCCCAGAAACGCCCCAACGCATCCGGATCGACCTCCGAACTCGCCTTGCCATCCCAATCGCCGAAATCCAGTTCACGCCAGCGGGGGTCGATCACCAGCCTGTTCGCGATCCGCCCTGCCACGACCTCCGCAGGCGCGCGCGCGCGGACGAGATTCGACGAAATCAGCACTTTAATTTCTACATTTTGGACATTTTCGACACAGGCCATTATTCCCGCCTCCGTCGGCAACCCATCGGTTCGCCCCATCATCAGGCCGGGTGTTTCCGGAGCACCATGACGCAGGAGATGGAGCAGATAGCCGGTCATGGCGATCCAGACACACCCGCTTCTGCAAACGTTGCCATCTTGTCATGCGCGGCAATTGCCGACCGAATGACCATGACGGCGACAGCCGCGCCGCTCCCCTCACCGAGGCGCATGTCGAGCGCGAGCAGCGGCGACAGGCCAAGTATGTCCAGCAAGCGGCCATGACCCGGTTCGGTGGATCGGTGGCCAGCGATGCAATGGGCGACGATCCCCGGGTAGGCGGCGGCAATCGGCGCGAGCGCGGAACAGCTGATGAAACCGTCGAGCACGACGGGCACCCGCAATCGCCGCGCCTCGACGATCGCACCGGCAATCGCGACGATCTCTCGACCGCCCAGTCGCCGCAGCTTTTCGAACGGCGTTGCGGGGGCGTCGGCATGGCAGGCGATGCCTTGTTCGACCACGGTGATTTTCCGCTCGATGCCGCCTTGGTCGACGCCTGTTCCCGGACCGACCCAATCGGATGCCGAACCGCCGAACGATCGAGCGCAAAGGGCCGCGGCTGCGGTCGAGTTCCCGATTCCCATTTCGCCAACGACCAGAAGATCGAGGTCGCCATCCACGGCGGCGGCTCCAGCGGAGAGCGCGGCGAGGCATTCGGCTTCGGTCATCGCTGACTGGATGGTAAAGTCTGCGGTCGGCAGGTCGAGATCGAGCGCGACGATCCTGAGGTCGAGGCCTGCAGCCGACGCCAGCGCATTGATCGCCGCGCCCCCGGCCTCGAAATTCTGCACCATCTGCGCGGTCACCGCCGCAGGAAAAGCGCTGATACCATGGACAGTCACGCCGTGATTGCCGGCGAAGATGACGGCTCGGGCATTGCCAAGCGTTGGTCGCGCCCGGCGCTGCCATCCGGCGAGAAAGACGGCAATGTCCTCAAGCCGTCCCAGCGACCCGGCCGGTTTGGTAAGCTCCGCCTGGCGCGCACGTGCCGCTGCCGCAGCCCCGGCATCCGGCGTGGTCAGGTCGCGGAGCGCAGCGTCAAAGTCGGCGACCGTCGCAAAACCGCTCATTCCTCCACCACATAGCCAGAGGGCGGCGTTCGCGTGATGAAATGCCCCTTCACCCCCTGCGGCCAGTTTTTGAACGGCACGCGCCCGTGCTCGCTCTCGGCATAATGAACCGCATAGTCGAGGATCGCGCGGGCCGCGTCTTCGTCGGGCGTAAACCTGCCGAGAACATAGCCGACCTTGGCGGGCGCGCGCAGATGAACGGTGCAGAATTCCGTGCAGGCGAACAGGCACGGCATCTCCTGAACCGCGACACCATCGTAGCGCGCGTCGGATGCCTTTACCGCGCGCAGTGCGGAGACCAGTTGCGCGCCGCCCCGTATCCCTTCCTGCGCGTCGCGATCTTCGCTCGAATAGCGGCAGGTATTGCAAGCAACGATCGCTGGCCCATCTTGCACGGCTTTCAGCATCGGATCATCCTTCCGCATGGGTGCGCTATCGGCGATATCATCAAAACCGCCCCCTGAAGCCGACATAGACGCTCCGGCCGAGCGTCCCATAACGGTAGGCGGTCATGTAATTTTCGTCGAACAGGTTTTCGACGCGCGCGAACATGCCGAACGTTGGCGTGACGGCATATTCCGTACGCAAGTCGACCAGTGTATAGCCTTCGAGGCGTTGCGCATTCGAAGCATTGTCGAAACTGTGTCCGGCCCAGCGGATTGCCGCGCCCGCCGTCAGCCCGAAGCCCCACACGTAGCTAATCGAGCCATTGGCGGTGTTGCGTGGACGACGCGGGAGCCAGTTGCCGTATGTCGCGCTTCCCGGCGACCGGTCCTCCGACACCGTCCATGTGTAGTTGCCGTCGATCGTCAGCCCCTCGAACGGGCGGGCGGCGGCCTGAACCTCCACGCCATGAGCCTCTGCACGCGACACGTTCTGGTAATAGCCCAACCGGCGGAGTGTCGATCCCGGCTGCAGGCAGAGCAACAGCGTCGATGTGGTCGTGCAACTGTTGAAGATGATCTGGTCATTCGTCTTGCGCTCGAAATACGTCGCACCAAGGCTCAGTCTGCCGTCCATGAACCGTTGCTCGGCACCGGCCTCCCAACCCTTTGCGCGTTCAGGAGCAAGCGCCGCGTTGCCGTATTCGGAGAACAGTTGGTACAAGGTCGGTGCCTTGAAACCTTCGCCGTAACTGGCCCGGATCACCGTGCGCGTCGGCAGCACCCAGACGCCGCCCGCCGAGAACAAGGTCTTGTTGCCGAAGCGACTGTGGTCGTCGTTGCGGACCCCGCCGGTCAGGGTTAGACCCGACACCGGCTGGACGTTGAGCTGACCGTAGAAACTTGTGATCTCCGCCGATCCCCGCGCCGGTGCGGGGACCGGCGTTGTCAGCGACGCGGCGGGCGAAACGCTGCGGAACCGGGACTTTTCATTTTCCGCCCCGAACAGCACGGTCACGCCTTTCGCGATTAGGAAACTACCCTGATATTCCAGCCGTTCGTTGCGACCTGCTGAATCGAAGGTTTGCGGGCGCTGGTTGCGAGGGTCGTAATTGTCGCGGCTGGTGTTGGTGTATCCGTAGGCAAAACGGTTGTGGAACCGCCCGTCGAGCAAGGCGACGTTCAGCCCCGCATAGCCCACAAATTCGCGGTTGAACCCATAGGCCGGGGAGTCCGCCGATGTCGCATCGAACTCTGTCCGGCCGCTGGAATAATAGGAGCGCAGGTCGACCGAAACATCACTGGTGATGGCCAGCTCGACGCGCCCCGAAACGTTGCGATTGGTATAGCCGTCGCTTTCCTTGCCGCCGAATGCCGGTGCGATTGCCGAAATGCCGTCGGTCGTGAAACTCTGGCCACCGATCCGCCACGTCAGCGGACCAGTTTTGCCGCCCAGCGCCGCGCGCGCGCTGACCGTCTGGCGTGACCCGGCTTCGATATCGAAACTGGCCTCGATCGGCTGCTGGGGCAGGGCGGTGACGATGTTGACCACGCCACCGATTGCCTGACTACCCCACAGGATCGACTGCGGCCCGCGCAGGATTTCGATCCGCGATGCATCACCCACCAGCAGATTGGCAAAATTATAGCCGCCACCCGCCGATGACGGATCGTTCAGCTTCACGCCGTCGATCACGACCACCGTCTGGTCGGTTTCGGCCCCACGAATACGCAACGAGGTCGCCGTGCCATATCCGCCATTGCGCGACAGGGTCACGCCCGGCGTCCGCAACAACAGGTCGGACACGCCGATATCCTGAGCGCGGTCGATTGCCGCCTTGTCGATCACGGTGATGGAGGCAGGAACCTGATCGACCGGCGTCGGCAGCCGGGTCGCGGTCACGATTACGGTTTCGGCGTCGGACGCCTCTTCGGCATAGGCGGTGGTGCTCAGGAGCAGGGGAACAAACGCAACAAATTTCAACATCGAACGGCAATCCCATGACAAGGGGCCACGTTCACGGAAGTGCCTTGCGTCAGCGACGCACGACATGCTCCCGCGAAAACGCGGTCCAGGCATGTCGTCTCTCGGGTTTACCCCCGTCCGTCCGGAACCACCTGTCCGCACGAAGGACGACCGCGACGGGCAGGTCTCCTGGCTTGCGGGTCAATGCCGGTACGAACCGCCTTCTCAGGGTCATGAAAACCCCAATGGCATATGGCTCGATGGCTCACCGCTCACAGTTGCAGGGGCAGCCGGGGTATCGAACCCCGTTCCCTTTTAATCCCCGTCTCCGGGTAACCTGTCGCGTCCATGGCCCTAGCCACGGTGTTGCGGTGCGTCAATCGCGTGCTGTACTACGCTCCAGCGGCACCACCATCGGGGACGTCGTGCCACTCTCGATCAACGCCCGGATACCATAGACCGCGTGAAGATTGCCTGCCGTCAGCACGTCCATCGGCGCGCCATCGGCGACTAGCAGGCCGTCATCCATCAGCAACAGCCGGTCGCAATAACGCGCCGCCATCGTCAAATCGTGCAGCACCGCCACGACGAGGCTGCCCGCGATTGCCTCCCGCCGGAGCAGTTCCATGACGTCGATCTGGTGGCCGGGATCGAGCGAAACCAGTGGTTCATCGACGACCAGCGCCAGAGCCTCGACCGCCAGCGCTCGCGCCAACAGGACGCGCGCGCGCTCACCACCCGACAGATGCGTAGCATTGCGGTGGCGCAGGTCGGTGACGTTCGCCCGCTCCATCGCATGGTCGATGGCCCGTTGATCGGCGGGTGACAGCGAGGACATAGGTGCCAGATGCGGCAGCCGCCCGAGTGCAACCAGCCGCTCGACCGTCAGCGGCCAATGCAGCGTCTGGCCCTGCGGCAGATAGGCGATCTTTCGCGCAACCGCGACGCGCGCCATGTCCGCGACGGGTTCGTCATCGATCAGAACGACACCTCCGCTTGCCGGAACCAGCCCGAGCATCGCGCGCAACAGGCTCGACTTGCCCGCGCCATTGGGACCGATGATCCCGATCAGTCTGCCGGGGTCGAGCGTCGCGCTGACATTCTGCACCACGTTCCGCCGACCGATCGCAACGCTGAAATTGTCGAGGCGGATCGTCACCATATCCGGCGCTCCCGCAACAGGTGAACAAGGAAGACCGGCACCCCCAAAAACGCGGTCATCACGCCAAGTTTCAGTTCGTTTGTGGACGGGATCACCCGGACCGCGATGTCCGCGAGCGTCAGCAGCGATGCTCCCGCAAGCGCCGATGGCAACAATGTCGAGGACGGCGCCCGATCGGTCAGCGGTCGGATCAGATGCGGGACGATCAGGCCGATGAAACCGATCGCACCGGCCACCGCCACCGCCCCGCCAACCCCGATTGCGATGCCGAACATAATTCGCAGGCGCGTGATGCGAAGGTCGATGCCAAGCGCCCGCGCCCCGTCTTCGCCGAGCGTCAGCGCATCGAGCGCATGGCCATCCATCAACAGCAATCCCGCACCTATGACAATGCAGGGCAGCGCGATAACGACATGATGGAAAGACCGGTTCTCGATCGACCCCAGCAGCCACGTCATGATCTCCATCGCGGCAAAAGGATTGGGCGACATATTGAGCGCAAGGCTGATGCCAGCGATAGCCAGCGTTGCAACCGCGATGCCCGCAAGGATCAGGGTCAGCGGACTTTCCGAACGCCCCGCCAGCACGAACAGCAACAGGAGGGAAAGCAGTGCCCCGCCGATCGCCATGACTGGCAGGAACAACGGACTCAATTCGACCAGCCCGAAATAAATCGCCCCGACCGCGCCCAGCGCCGCCGCGTTGGAGGTGCCCAGCACCGAAGGTTCGGCCAGCGGATTGCGAAGATAGCCCTGCATCACTGCCCCCGACAGACCGAGCATCGCACCGACCGCAAGTCCGATGATCGTTCGCGGCAATCGCAGGTCGATGATGATGGCCGACGCCACCGGATCGCCGTGTCCGGTCATCGCCGCCCACGCGCGTGCAGGCGCAATCGGCACGGCCCCAAGCAGCATCGATGTGACACCCGCGGCTATCGACAGAAAGATCAGAAACAGGATCAACATGGACCTGTGCCGACCGGGAACGCGTGAAACTGTCAAGAAAACCTCGCAATGGATAGGTTGCCCCGTCACGCTTGTGTCCCGGGGTCGGATGGCTATTGGACGGCTCCATGCCGCATAACTCATATCGTCCTGTCGTCTCTACTCTCGTCGCGATTGCGTTGTTCGCACCCTCTTTCAGCGCAGCGGCATCCCCACCGCTTAGTCGTCCTCATCGCATCGTGTCGCTCAATCTTTGTTCGGACCAGTATCTGCTGGCGCTGGCCGATCCCGACCAGATTGCCGGGCTGACCCACAATGCCACTGACCCGACGATGTCGGCGGCTGCCAACAAGGCGCGCGGCCTGCACATCATGGGACAGTCTGCGGAGGAAGTGCTTGCCATCGACCCCGACCTGATCATCGGCATGCCGGCAAAGCGCAGCGGGATTGTGGCAGCGCTGGCGGGTCGCAACTATCGCATGGTCGACCTGAAATCGGCGACTAACTATGCCGACATCGTCGCGCAAATCCGGCAGGTCGCGGCAGCGATCGGTCAGGGGCCGCGTGGCGAAGTATTGATTGCGCGCATGAACCGCGACCTTGCCTCCGTCACGCATCGATCGGGCACCCGGGTGGCTGCCTATTATCAGCGTCGCGGTTTCATGACCGGCACAGGAACACTGGTGGACGACCTGATGAAGCGCGTCGGATTGACCAACCTTGCCAGCCAACTCGGCAAGCCCTCGCTCTCCCAACTGTCTCTCGAAGAATTGATCTCGGCGCACCCCGACTACCTCATCGTCGAAAGCGCGACCGACCACGTTGTCGATCAAGGCACCGAAATGCTGCATCATCCGATATTGGACAGCATCCCCCGCCTGCGACTGCCGCAATCGTGGACTGTATGCGGCGGCCCGGCCTATGTGCTGGCCGCGCGCAGCCTGGCCCGACAGATCGCCGATGCGGAGGCAAGTCGAGGCAAGACGCGCTGACACTTAGTTGGCGATCCTGTGGATAAGCATGTGGGCAGGATTGGGAACAAGCATCAGAATTCTATCCCGACCTGTGCCTTCACGCCCTGTTCGCGGAACGGATGCTTCACCAATGTCATCTCGGTCACAAGGTCGGCGGCCTCGATCAAAGCCTCGGGCGCATTACGCCCGGTGACGATCACGTGCGTCATTTCGGGTTTGGCCTGAAGGACGGCAATGACCTCGTCCACCGGCAGATAATCATAGCGCAAGACGATGTTCAGTTCGTCCGCCAGCACCATCGCATAGCTCGGGTCACCGATCATTCGCTTGACCTCCTCCCACGCTTCGCGCGCCGCAGCTATGTCGCGGGCGCGGTCCTGCGTGTCCCAGGTGAAGCCTTCGCCCATCGGCTTGAATTCGATCTGATCGGGAAAAGCATCGAAAACGACCTTTTCGCCGGTCGTCATCGCACCTTTCACGAACTGTACGACGCCGACTTTCTTACCGTGACCGATGGCGCGCACGACCATGCCCAGCGCGGCGGTGGTCTTGCCCTTGCCCTTGCCGGTGTGGACGATCAGCAGCCCTTTTTCGACGGTCTTGCCCGCGACGATTTTGTCGTGCGCCGCCTGCTTTTTCTTCATCTTTTCGGCGTGTCGCTCGTCTGTTCGCTCGACCATCGTCATGCTCCTGCAAGTTCGGCGAGCAGCAGGCCCGCACTGTTCGATCTGGGTTTCCACATGCCGCGATCCAGCGCCTCCGCCAGCCGTGCAGCGGTTTCGCGCAGGGCCGCCGGGTTCACCTCTGCCATGAAGGCGCGCACGACCTCATCCTCGATAAAGGCGGCATGGACGGCGTCGAAATGATGGTCGCGGACGGCGTGGGTGGTCGCGGCAAAGGCGAACAGATAATCGACGCTCGCCGCGATTTCGAACGCGCCCTTATAGCCGTGGCGCATGACGCCCGCGATCCATTTGGGATTGGTGACGCGAGCGCGGACGACGCGGCCGATCTCATTCTCCAGCGTCCGCACGACGGGGCGTTCGGGTCGGCTGTGATCGTTGTGATAGGCGCGCGGGCGCTTTCCGGACAGATGTTCGACGGCTGCTGCGATCCCGCCCTCGAACTGGTAATAATCATCACTGTCGAGCAAATCATGTTCGCGATTGTCCTGGTTCTGCACGACGGCATCGGCCTGCGTCAGGCGTTCGGCGAACAGGTCGCGTTCAGCATCACCCTCGACGCCCGCGCCATAGGCATAGCTTCCCCAGTCGAGATAGACGTTGGCCAGATCGGCGCGATCATGCCAGATTTTCTCGTCGATCATGGCTTGCAGCCCGGCTCCATAGGCGCCCGGCTTCGATCCGAAGACACGATAACCCGCGCGTAACGCGGACGTCTTTGCATCACCCCCCTGATCGATCAGCCGAGCAGTTTCGGCTCGGTGTCGCGCGGCGGCGGGGTTGTCCTCGCCCGGTTCGTCCAGCGCCATCACCGCCCGGGCGGCAGAGTCGATCAGGTCGATCTGTTCTGGAAAGGCGTCGCGGAAAAAGCCGGATACCCTAAACGTCACGTCGACACGCGGGCGGCGTAATTCGGCAACTTTCATGACCTCGAAACCTATCACCCGGCCCGATGTCCAGTCCCAGCGCGGCCTGACCCCCATCAGCGCCAGCGCCTGTGCAATATCGTCACCGCCGGTCCGCATGTTGGCAGTCCCCCATGCCGACAGTGCCATCGCCTTGGGATATTCACCCTCGCGCTGCAGATAATCCTGGACCAGCAATTGAGCCGACCGTTGCCCCAGATCCCACGCGGTCGCGGTCGGCACCGAACGCGTGTCGATCGAATAAAAATTGCGGCCCGTCGGCAGGACATCGGGCCGCCCCCGCGTCGGCGCTCCGGAGGGGCCGGGCAGGATGAACCGGCCATCCAGCCCCGCCAGCAGCGCCGATTTCTCGGCATTGCCACACGCATCGACCCGGTGCGCGAGGTCGCCGATCACGGCTTCGACAACCGCAGCCGAAGCCGGTCCCGGCGGCGTCCCACCCTCCACCAGCGCGACCGCCAGCAGTTCGAGCCGCTCGATCGTGTCGCCCTTGGTGCGCCAAGGATCGCCTGTAAGTTCCGCCAGCACCGAATGTCGCAGCCCGGTCCATTCGTCACCCATCGTGCAGTCCAGCGGGTCGAACCCAAGCCCAAGATCGTCCGCCATCGCCCGCAGCAACGAAGCCTGACCCGGCGTGTCATACCCGCGCGGCGTCCGTGACAAAGCGATCAGCAAGTCCGTCCGCAGCCGACCCTTTGGCGATTGCGTGAAGACATGCAGCCCGTCACGGATCTGCATTTCCTTCAATTCGCACAGATAATTGTCGAGCGCGGCCAGCGCATCGTCGCCATCCCCGACCGCGCCCGCATCGGCATCCAGACCCTGCGAACGGGCAAGGTTCAATATCTCGATCCTCAGATGGTTGATCCGGCGCGGGTCCATGCCCGCAGCGAGATAATATTCGTCGACCAGCGCCTCGAGCGCCTTCAGGGGGCCATAGCTTTCAGCGCGCGTCAGGGGCGGGGTCAGATGGTCGATGATCGCCGCCGCGATCCGACGCTTGGCCTGTGTGCCTTCGCCCGGATCATTGACGATGAACGGATAAAGCTGCGGCACCGGCCCTGCGCAAATTTCGGGAAAGCAGGTGTTCGACAGTGCCAGTGCCTTGCCGGGCAGCCATTCGAGATTGCCATGCTTGCCGACATGGACGACCGCCTGCGCGCCGAAATGCCCGTTCAGCCAGATATGAAAGGCAAGATATCCATGCGGCGGGACCAGAGCCGGGTCGTGGTAGGTCGCCTTGGCATCGATATTATACCCACGCGCGGGCTGCACGGTGATCGCGATGTTGCCGAACACATGCACCGGCAACTGAAAAGCGCCGTCGCGCACGAACGGATCGCCCTCGGGCGTGCCCCACCGTTCGGACACAGCGGCCCGAACGGCCTCGGGCATTGCGTCGAAACCAGTGCGGTAGTCCTCGAGGGTCAGCGCGACCTCGCGTGGTCGTTCGATCGACCCGCGAGCATTGGTAACCCCGCCGACCATGATCGCCATCAACGCGGCACCGGTTTCGGGGGCGTCCCCCACCGAATAGTCGGCCTCGCGCAGAGCTCCCAAGATAGCTGCGCCACTTGCAGGCGTGTCCAGCCCCACGCCGTTTCCGATGCGACCGTCACGGTTGGGGTAATTCGCCAGTACCAGCGCGACCCGGCGTTCAGCAGCAGGAGTCAGCCGTAGCCGCGCCCATCCTGCCGCCAGATCGGCAACGAACGCCACGCGGTCCGGTGCGACCCTGGGCACGACGATGTTGCACTCGGTAAGGACGTCGAACCGCTCCGACGCCTTGAATGCCACGGCGCGCGTGAACAATCGCCCGTCGATTTCGGGCAGTGCCACATTCATGGCCAGATCGCGCGGTCCCAGCCCTCGCGGACTGTCGCGCCATGTCGCTTCCTCGACACCCGCAAAGATCGTCTGGAGAATGGGGCAATCCGCGTCCTCCAGCACACCGCCGACCCGGTTCTCCCCCGGTGAGGACGATGCAAACGACGTGGCGTTCACGATCACGTCGGGTGCGCATTCGGCGATGACACCCCGCAGCCAGTCGATCACGAACGGCTCTCGCAACGCCCTGACATGGACCGTAATCACGTTCAGCTTGCGCGCTTGTAAGGCATCAACCAGCGCATCGACTGCATCGAGCGTGCCCGCGACCAGCAACGCACGGTAGAAACACAGCAGCGCAACCGGCTGTCCTGGCACCCATTTTGCCCGGGCATCGGACAACGCGGGACGCTCAACTCCAGGCACGTACAAACCAGCGTCTGCCACCGGCACAGGATCGTCCGGCAACCCGACATCTTCCCCGATCAGCCGCGCGGCACTTCGTAGGAATCCCACTGCATTGGCGACGCCGCCCTGCCGCAGATAATCGCGCAAACGATCGCTAACTTCTTGCGAGACGGTAGACGCTGCATTGAGTGCCGGATCGGACTCCCGGCCATCGGCAATCGCGCTGAACGCGATGCCCTTTTCCCGCGCCACCCGGGCGATCTCATCAACGCCATACGGCCAATAAGCCTTGCCACCCAGCAGGACCACGCACACGAATCGCGCCTTGGCGATCACATTTTCGACATATAGGTCGACCGAATAAGGATGCTTGAGTTGCAGCAGATTGGCCAGTCTGATCGTCGGCCCGCCGTTACCCATTGTCTCAGCCGCCTTGGCAAAACAGGCCAGTTCGCTGTCCGCTACCGTCAGGAACACGATGTCACCCGGCGACTGCCCGAGGTCGATCGCCTCGTCGCCGTTGGACACCGTTCCCGGAGTGGCAGCCAGGAGATGCATCAGGCGTCGGTGCCCAGAACCGCCTGGAGTGCCGCCTCGATAGCAGTCTGGTCGAGGCCCTTTTGCCCGATCACCACCAGCTGCGAAATGCGCGCCTCATCCGCTTTCCATGCCCGGTTGAAATAATGCTGGATGCGCGGTCCGACCGCCTGGATCACCATGCGCGCCGGACGACCGGAAATCGCGATCATGCCCTTGATCCGCAATATGTCATGCTCACCGATCAGCCGTGCCATCGCCGCCAGCAGCGGTTCCACGCTTTCAATCTCTCCACCCTTGACGACGAAACTGTCGAAATCGTCATGGTCATGGTCAGGGTCAGTATCATGATGTGATGGCCGGGCGTCCAGATCGTCCTCGGCTCCCGCGAACAAGCCAAGCAGGACACCGACATCGACGGCACCCTGCGTCGCGCGCACGATCTTCACGCCGCTCCGTGTGTCACCTGCGATATCGGCTTCGATCCGCGCCAGTGCATCGCCACCGACAAGGTCCGACTTATTGAGGATGACCAGATCGGCACAGGCCAGCTGATCCTCGTAAAGTTCCTCCAGCGGGCTGTCGTGATCGAGCGACGGATCGGCCGCTCGCGCCAAAGCTAGCGCCGCCTCGTCGGTCGCAAACCGCCCCGCCGCCACCGCATCGGCGTCGATCAGCGCAATCACCCCATCGACCGTCGCGCGCGTACGAATGTCGGGCCACTGAAATGCCTTCACCAGCGGCTTTGGCAGCGCCAGTCCCGAAGTTTCGATGATGATATGCTCAGGGGGATTGGGTCGGTCGAGCAATTTCATCATTGTCGGCAGAAAATCGTCGGCCACCGTGCAGCAGATGCAGCCATTGGCCAGTTCGACGATATCGTCCTCGGGGCAAGCCTCCTCGTTGCAACCCTTCAGCAATTCACCATCGACGCCGATGTCGCCGAATTCATTGACGA
The DNA here is from genome assembly GCA_028289885.1 of Sphingomonadales bacterium. Classification (GTDB taxonomy): domain Bacteria; phylum Pseudomonadota; class Alphaproteobacteria; order Sphingomonadales; family Sphingomonadaceae; genus Sphingomonas_O. The sequence goes on along the minus strand of JAQGKX010000185.1, from coordinate 12,650 downwards.
TCAGCGCCAGCCGCCGCCCCTTCGCATTCTGCAGCAAATGGCGGATCAGCGTGGTCTTGCCCGCACCCAGGAATCCCGTGATAACGGTGGTCGGTATCTTGCTCACGATTATTCTCCTGCAATGTCGTGCGATCGGAGTGACATAGCCACAGGAATCCCACGCAATTTCGCCAGCGATGCGCTGGACGTCCAAGCGACACAGTTCGTCGCTCAGACGGAGAATTACCGTGCCGTGACCATCCCCTGGACCAAGGCAAGAGCGACCGGTGCGCTGGCAGGTCTCCTGGCTCACGGGTCAAAGCTCGATACACCACCTTCCCAGGCCTCGCATGACTTAGCGTCCGGCCCAGTGGTTGTCCGTCATCTGTCGAAGATGAAGGACGATGTGCATCTCGCTCACCGCTTACAGTTGCAGGGACAGCCGCGGCATTGGATGGCGAACCATCCGCACCGCATTCCCTTTTAAACCTCTTGCGAGGCACCGGCGCGATCATATCCGGACGGGATCGAGGACACCGCACGGACACCGTGTCGATAGTCCGGGCCGATTTCCTTGGCAAGCGCGATCAGAGTGGCCGCAACTCCTGCAAGCGCCATATCCGGTTGTACGACAGGACGGCCACGGTGAGGGGTGCGATGTCGATCCGCAGCGTCGCATCGGCCGGAATGTTCAGCGCGTGAACCAGGCAAGCCCTGATGACCATGGCATGCGTGATCGCCACGACAGGGCGATTGCCGGCGCCGTGTCGGTCGAGCCATGATCCTGCGCGAGCGACAGTTTGTGCCATCGTCTCCCCACCGGGGGTGCCCCCATTCGGGTCGGTCAGCCAGCGCTCCAGTTTGTCAGCGTCCGATTGATGTACGTCCGCAAAAGACCGTCCGGACCAGTCTCCGTGGTCGATATCTTTCAGCAGCGGGTCCAATGAACTTTCCAGGCCCAGAGCGGCCGCAGTCTCGCGGGCCGCACATGATGGACTTGACCAGACGTGCGCGGGTGGCAGCGTGTCGGCGAGGCGGCTTGCCCTGGTCACGCCCCCGCCGTCGAGCGGTTCTCCGATCGCGGGAAAGCCGCCGATCCGGCTCGTCGCGGTGGCCCCTGCACACAGCAATGTCACTCGAACGGTCAGTGTCGTCTCCGATGGCGTTGACGCGAAGGTCGTTTCGCCCCTAGATTGATTGCAGCGAACCAGGGCGAGAAGCCGGTGAAATTCCGGCACGGTCGCGCCACTGTTATCGACAACACATCGCTGTTGTCGAGAGTCAGACCTTTCCCCGGTTCATCATCTAGCGCCGGGACGCGAGTTCCCGAACGGAGTCTTTCATGGCCATTTCCGCATCCTTTTTCGACGATCGGTTCATCTCGATTGGCGACGCATCGACAATCCCGGTTGGCGACATCGCACCATGGGCCGTACTCGGCCTGCTGATTGCGACGATCTTCCTTTATTTCGTCAGCACCGAACAGGGTGCGGTGTCTTTGTTCGACGGGATGTACGTCCATGAATTCGTTCATGACGGTCGCCACCTGCTCGGATTTCCGTGTCACTAAGTGCGCAACATGACCAGGGACCTGCTTTGGCGGGGCATGTTCGCAGGCATTGTCGCGGCCATTTCAGCCACCGTGTTTGCGCGCGTTTTCGCTGAACCACAGATCGACCTTGCGCTCGCCTTCGAAGCAGCGCGATCCGCACACGTCATGGCCGGACACGCAATAGAGGAGCCGGAACTGGTCAGTCGGGCGACGCAGCGCGGCTGGGGTTTGCTGACGGCGACATTGCTCTACGGCGCGGCGCTGGGCGGTATTTTCTCGCTGGTTTTTGCTTATTGCTATGGGCGGTTGGCGCTGACGGGACCAAGGACGCTGGCGCTGTTGCTCGGTGCGCTGGCTTTTGTGGTCATCGTCATCGTGCCCGGCATCAAATATCCTCCCGGTCCGCCCGCCGTGGGACTACACGAAACCGTCGCGTTCCGGACGGTCGCGTATTTCTCCATGATTGCGATGTCGATCGTCGCCTGCATGATCGCCGTGCAACTCCGGCATGCACTGGCAAACCGTATTGGTCCCTTTAACGCATTTGTCTGCGCCTGCTGCGGTTTCGTGGCTGTCGTGGCGCTTGCACAACTGGTTCTACCGATGATCGATGAAGTACCGGCAGGCTTTCCCGCAACCGTGCTGTGGAATTTCCGAGTGGCATCACTGGGAATGCAGTTGGTCCTGTGGACGATCCTCTCGCTGGCGTTTGGGCGACTTGCAAGCACAGTGATCCAGCGCGCCAATCAGGGATGAGTTTGCTTGGCTCGGCAGTAGAATTGCTTGTACCGGCGATTCATTGCGAGCCGTAAATATCCAGCCTAGGGAAGCCTTGTTCCTTCGGCACATCGCAAGTTGTGTTTGGGAACACTGATCGCGCCGGCGCCTCGCAAGAGGTTTAAAAGGGAACGCGGTGCGGATGGTTCGCCATCCAATGCCGTGGCTGTCCCTGCAACTGTAAATGGCGAGCGCGATGTACACGGGGGACGGGTGCCATGCCCGGGCCACCAGCCACTGGGCCGGACGCTAATTCATGCGAGGTTTGGGAAGGCCGTATATCGCGCGATGACCCATGAGCCAGGAGACCTGCCTGCGTCTGGTCGCTCTTGTCCTGGCCCAGGGGATGGCCGTGGCACGGTGTACTCCGTCTGAGCGACGAAGGAGCGGCGGGGGCCGCATCGGAGTCGTGTGTCGGTCGCCCTTGGCGTCCGATCGATGCGTGACGACGACCGTTTTTCGAACGGCACGTCCCCGCCTGTCGCCGAGACGCCCGGGGGGTAAATGACTATGACCGTTTCGACCATATCGCGCACCGTATCATGTGCTGTCCTGTTGCTGGGTTCGTGCTGCTGGAGTGCTCTTGCGACCGCCGCCACGCCAGCGGACAATGCCGCAAGCGCAGAGAGCGAGAGGGATGCGGACGAGATCATCGTCACCGGCAGCACGCGCGAAATTCTTGCTTTGCCATCGACAGCGGGTAGCCGCCTGGGCCTGACACCGCTCGAAACGCCGGCGAGTGTTTCGGTCATCGCGGGCGCACAGATCCGGTTGCGCGGCGATGCGACGATCAACGCGGCGGTCACACGGGCCGTCGGGATCACCACGACCGCAACCGTGGGCGGTGCCGGCAATGGCGTGGCCGCACGTGGCTTCAACGGCAGTTCGGTCGCGTATATCTACGACGGCATCCGCAACATGGGCGGTCTTGGCAATCTCGCCTTCCCCTATGATCCGTGGACGGTCGAGCGGGTCGAAGTGCTCAACGGCCCCGGATCGGTCTTGTACGGGACGGGCGCGATCGGCGGTGCGATCAACATCGTGCCGCGCCGCCCCAGCGAAACCCCCGAGTATAATCTCCGCGTGTCGGCAGGATCGTTCGGCACCTTCCGCGAGGCGATCGACGCCACCGGTCCGATTACCGAAAAATTGCTCTATCGCTTCGATGTCAGCCAGCAGAATTCCAACGGCTATATCGACCACGGCAAGTCGAGCAGCACGGCGGTGTCCGGAGCGTTGACCTTCCTGCCATCGGACACGCTCAAGATCACGCTGTCCGACGATTACGGCCATATCCGCCCGATGAACTATAACGGCCTTCCCCTGATCAACGGGGTCGCCCTGAAAAGCCTGCGCCGTGAGAATTACGGTCGGACCGACGATATCAACGTGCGCTTCATCGAGAATAGCGCGCGCCTGAACGTCGAATGGTCACCGGGCGAAGACGTTTCGATCCGCAACATCTCCTCCTTCGTCTATGGCGACCGTATCTGGCGGCAGGGGCCGACCCAGCTCAACTATCAACCCGCCACCAACACGATCCTGCGCGGCTCCTATGGCGAGTATGTGCAGAAGCAGCGCCAGTGGAACAACCAGACCGAGATCGGCTGGAAGCATCAACTGTTCGGCACGGATAACAGCCTGTCGGTCGGCGGAGACGTCGAGCATCTGTTTTTCCGGCGGATCGTCAGCACCTATGCCGGAACCTCGGTGGTCAGCCTCACCAATCCGGCACCCGGCCTGTACCCGGCGGTGACACCCACCGCGACCGGACAGAATATGCACATCGACCGCTATGCCCTCTTTGTCGATGACCGCCTGAGCCTGACGTCGAAGCTCTCGATCGTTGGTGGCCTGCGGTACGACCGCTCGAACATCCACCGCGACGATGCCTTCAGTGGCGTTCGGGTTTCGCGTGTGTACAAGCCGATCAACGCGCGGATTGGTGCCGTTTACGACATCGCATCGACATTCACCGCTTATGCCCAATATTCAAAGGCGACCGATCCGATCAGCAACGTCTGCTGCATCACGGCGGCGCAGCTTTCGTTCGACGCAGCCAAGGGCAATCAGATCGAGGCCGGCCTGAAGCAATCGCTGTGGAACGGCAGACTGGCCTGGACGCTCGCGGTCTATCGTATCAAAAAGAACGACCTGCTCATTCCCGATCCGGTCAATCCCAACACGCTGATCCAGGTTGGCGCGCAATCGTCGAAGGGGATCGAGGCGACGGTGGCGCTGACTGTCGTCGATGGCGTGCAGATCGACGCCAACGCGACCGTGCTCAAGGCGCGCTATGATGAGTTTCGTGAGCTTGTTGCGGGCACCCTGATATCGCGCAGCGGTAACCGGCCGACCAACGTTCCGCAGAAATCGGCAAATCTGTGGGTGAACTGGGACGCCACGTCGCGCATCAAGGCGCAGGCTGGCGTCCGCTATGTCGGCAATCGGTTCATCGACACCGCCAACCTGATTTCGACGCCCGATTACAGCGTGTTCGATGCCAGCTTGCGCTATGTCGTGACGGACCGGCTCGCGGTCGATGTGCGCGCCTTCAACCTCACCGACAAGCTTTATGCGACGACCTTCATCGGCAACGGTCGTGGCGGTGGACAATGGCAGCTGGGTGCGCCGCGCTCGTTTGAAATCGCTGTCACCGGACAGTTCTGACTTGTTTCGTGTCCGAGTGGAGCCGCGAAAATGACCAAAATGACTTTGCGTGCTTCGGCGCGGCGCACTGCAGACAATATCCATCGTTGGTTGGGTTTCGTCGGTGGGGCGGTCCTGATCGTTGCAGGCCTGACCGGTACGTTGCTGGCCTTCTACATGGAGATCGACGGCAGCGTGAACCCGCTGTTGAAAACCAGTGCGCCGCATGCGCGACCGGCAAGCTACGAGGCGGTGTACCGGAAACTCAGTACATTGCCCGTCGCTGCGGCGGGCTATTGGAAGATCGAGCAGCCACCCGGAGGCGGTCCGATTACCTCGCGCTATTATGAAGCGCTCCCCGGAGGAATGTCGCGCACACGCATGGTGACGCTCGATCCGGTCAGCCTGCGCGTGATGCGCGATGCCCATTGGCAGGAGACGTTCTTCACCTGGATATACGACCTGCACATGAACCTGCTGTTCGGACCGCCCGGCAAGATCGCGATGGGCATTTTCGCCGTCGCCATGATCTTCATGTTGATCAGTGGCCTCGCCAATTGGGCGCTTCCCAAAGGGCGCATCGCAGCAAAGCTACGCTTCAAGCGGAACGCGAGCACAGCACGCCGTACCTATGATCTTCACAAGCTGATCGGCCTGTTCAGCGTTCCGCTCTTGATTCTCACGGTCGGAACGGCGGCGATGATCAGCCTGCCTTATCCAGTGAGGCCGATCCTCGATGCCTTCTCACCGCTCAAGCCTTCACCAACGCCGAAATCCTCGGGGACAATCAAGGGGCAGCGCATTCCGATCGACACCATTCTCTCGAGGGCGGCAAGCCGGTTTCCCGGATCGGCAACCGTGTGGATACGTGTACCGGCGGCAGCCGCCGACCTTTATGACCTGCAGATTCGTCAGGCTGGCGATCCGATGACCCGCTTTCCCCGCACGCATCTCTGGATCGATCAATATTCGGGAAGGATTTTGGCCGTGCGTGACCCGCACCGGGATGCCGCCGGAGATACGGTTCTGAACTGGCTCGTGCCGCTGCACGACGGCAAGGCATTTGGCATGATCGGGCGCATTTTGGTGATGATGATCGGCCTGACGCCTTCGATTCTGTTAGCCACGGGGATTATGCGCTGGCAGCAGAAACGAAGAGCGGCGGCCCTTGTCCGCGTCCGCCGCGCTAAGTGATGCCGCCACGAACATGATTTTCTTTAACAACTGGCGACGAAATCAAGAAAGCTTGTCAGACGAACGAGGCTGATGGAGCAAGGAGTGCGCCCGGTTCCAGTACATTTGGATAGCCCCCGACGAGTTCAGGGTGACGTAGCTCTCCTAACGGGCAATGCCACCCGCAGCCAGTACCGCCAGCGTTACCAGTTCGCTCGCGGTCGACGACATCGTCGCGATCTGTACCGGCTTTTCCATTCCGATCAGCATCGGCCCGATCACCGCATCACCGCCGAGTTCCTTGAGCAGTTTCGCGCTGATATTCGCCGACTGGAGCCCCGGCATGATCAGCACGTTCGCCGGTCCGGACAGGCGGCTGAACGGATAATTCGCCATGACCTTCGGGTTCAGCGCAACGTCTGGCGACATCTCGCCTTCGAACTCGAAGCCCACACCACGCTTTTCGAGAATCTCGACCGCTTCGCGCAACGGATCGAGCCAGTTGCCCGCCGGATTGCCGAAGGTCGAATAGCTGAGGAAAGCAACCCGCGGTTCATGCCCCATCGCGCGCGCGACGGCGGCGGTACCCTCGGCAATGTCGGCGAGTTCTTCGGACGTGGGACGTTCGTTGACCGTAGTATCGGCCATGAAAACGGTGTGACTCTGCCCGACAAGGACGTGAACGCCGAACGGTGTGCGTCCGACCGCCGGATCGATCACCCGCCGAACGTCGCGGATCGACTGGGCATAGGTCCGGGTCACGCCAGTGATCATCGCATCGGCTTCACCCATCTTCAGCAGCATGGATGCGAAGATGTTGCGGTCCTGATTTACCAGTCGCTCGCACTCCCGCCGCAGATAACCGCGCCGCTGCAGTCGCTCGTATAATTTGTCGACCATCGCAGGCACCAGTGGCGAATTACGGCTGTTGTGGACCTCGAACAGCTCGGGTTTGTCCACGCCCAGCGCGCTCAGCCGCTCGTGAACATCGTCGCGCCCGACCAGCACCGGGATACCGTAGCCGCCGTCCCGGAAGGCAATTGCCGCGCGCAGGACGACCTCTTCCTCGCCCTCCGCAAACACGACGCGCTTCGGGTGGGCGCGCGCGCCCTCATAGGCCAGCCCCAGCACCGACGTCGTCGGGTTCAGCCGACTGCGCAGCGAGTGGCGATATTCGTCCATGTCGAGGATCGGCCGCGTCGCTACGCCCGAATCCATCGCCGCCTGCGCGACCGCTGCCGACACGATCTCCATCAGGCGCGGATCGAATGGCGCCGGGATGATATAGTCGCGCCCGAACGTCGACGTCCGCCCGCCATAAGCCGCCGCCACTTCCTCGGGCACTTGCTGGCGCGCCAGTTCGGCGATGGCATAGGCCGCCGCGATCTTCATTTCCTCGTTGATCGCGGTTGCCCGTACATCGAGCGCGCCGCGGAAGATAAACGGGAAACCAAGCACGTTGTTGACCTGGTTCGGATAGTCCGAACGCCCTGTCGCGATGATGCAGTCGGGGCGCACTGCCTTGGCTTCGGGTGGCGTGATCTCCGGATCGGGATTGGCCATCGCAAAGATGATCGGGTTCTTGGCCATCTTTTGCAGGAATTTCGGAGTCAGCGCGCCAGCTGCCGACAGCCCAAGAAAAATGTCCGCGCCATCGAGTGCTTCTTCCAGCGTGCGCGCGTCGGTCTTTGCAGCATGCGCGGATTTCCATTGGTCCATGCTGACCTCGCGACCCTGGTAGATCACGCCGCTGCGGTCGCACATGATGACATTGTCGTGACGTACGCCCATCGCCTTGATCAGCGCGGTGCAGGCGATTGCCGCCGCTCCCGCACCGTTGACGACAACCTTGACGTCCTTCAACTCGCGCCCCGTCAGGAACACGGCGTTGATGAGGCCGGCGGCGCTGATGATCGCGGTGCCATGCTGGTCATCGTGCATGACCGGGATCTTCATCCGTTCCTTCAACGCCTGCTCGATAATGAAGCACTCGGGCGCCTTGATGTCCTCAAGGTTGATGCCGCCGAATGTCGGCTCCATCAAAGCCACCGCGTTGATGAATGCTTCGGGATCTTCGGTCGCCAGTTCGATGTCGATCGAATCGACATCGGCAAAGCGTTTGAACAGGACTGCCTTGCCCTCCATCACCGGCTTCGAAGCGAGCGCGCCCAGGTTGCCGAGGCCGAGAATTGCAGTGCCGTTGGAAATCACCGCAACCAGATTGCCCTTGGCGGTGTAGTCATAGGCGGTTGCGGGATCGGCGGCGATCGCGCGCACCGGAACAGCGACGCCGGGCGAATAGGCCAGCGACAAATCGCGCTGCGTCGCCATCGGCTTGGTCGCGACGATCTCGATCTTGCCGGGGCGTCCCTCCGAATGAAACAACAGTGCTTCACGGTCCGAAAACTGGACGTTGGATTCCTCGGACATATCATTTCCCACTGGTGCGATTCGGCTGCGACCGACGATTGTGCCCCTCTAGGGGAGGAGGACGCCCAAGCCAACCACTTCGCAGCCGAAACCACCTTGCGGCTAAACTCTTCGCGCTTGGGACGAGTCTGTGTATCGGTGCGTTCGACATGGCGACCTCCCCGAACTCTCAACCGACGCCGATGATGGCGCAATATCATGCGCTGAAGGCCGAAGCGCCCGATTGCCTGCTGTTCTACCGGATGGGCGACTTTTTCGAACTGTTCTTCGACGACGCTCGCGCCGCCGCCGCCTGCCTGGACATCGCCCTGACCTCGCGCGGCGAACATGACGGCGTGAAAATACCGATGTGTGGCGTGCCCGTTCATGCCGCCGACGCCTATCTCGCGCGATTGATCCGTGGTGGGTTTCGCGTTGCCATCGCCGAACAGATCGAATCCCCTGCAGCGGCCAAGGCGCGGGGTGGCAAGACACTGGTCGCGCGCGCCATCGTCCGCGTCGTCACAGCGGGTACGCTTACCGAAGACAGTTTGCTCGACTCCAAGGCCTCCAACTGGCTCGTCGCGGTGTCGCATGTCGGCGGTATCCATGCCCTTGCGGCCGCCGATATCTCGACCGGTCGCATGGAGTTGGGCGAGGTCGCAGCAGGCGATCTCGATGCCGAACTGGCGCGTCTGGGCGCAGTTGAAATCGTCGTTGCCGAAGGTTCAGGCATCAGCGGCATCACGCGCCCCCGCGCAACATTCGACAGTGCCAAGGGCGAAGCGGCGCTGAAAGCCCTGCATGGCGTCGCCACGCTCGACGGTTATGGTGCATTCTCGCGTGCTGAACTGGCGGCGGCGGGCGGGTTGCTCGCCTATCTCGACCATGCGGGCAAGGGGACGCTGCCGTTTCTCGCCGCCCCCGTTCGGCGCACGGTTGGCGAACATCTCGCCATCGACGCCGCCACGCGCGAAAGCCTTGAGCTGACCTCGACGCCATCGGGCCGCGCGGGGAGCCTGCTCGACTGCATCGATCGCACGGTGACGGGAGCTGGCGCACGGATGCTTAGTGGCGACCTGTCTGCGCCACTGATGGACCGCGCCGCCATCGACGCGCGACTCAACCTGATCGCGCATTGGGCCAGCGAAAGCGGTGGGCGCGAACTGTTGCGCACCACGCTCCGCAGCCTGCCCGATATTGCCCGCGCGCTTGCCCGATTGTCGGCCGGGCGGGGCAGTCCGCGCGATCTGGCTCATCTTCGCGATGGCCTGTCGAAGGCATGGGATTTGCGCGAACGCCTGTCAGCAATCGACCAGCCCCCCACGCTGCTTGCCAGCCTGCTTCCGACACTTGCAGGGCATGGTGCGCTGATCGACCAACTGACCCGCGCCATTGTCGAAAACCCGCCGATCGACGCATCGCAGGGCGGTTATATCGCGCCCGGATACGACGCCGCGCTCGATGACCTGCGCGATGCAGGCGGCATGGGGCGGCGTGAGATGGCCGCCCTTGAAGCCCGTTTCCGGGGCGCAACCGGTATCACGGCGCTGAAGATCCGTCACAATGGCGTGCTGGGCTATCATATCGAGGTCCCGGCGCGTTCCGCCGATCCGCTGATGGCCGCAAACTCAGGCTTCACCCACCGCCAGACGCTCGCCGGGGTCGTCCGCTTCAACGCCCCCGAACTCCACGACGTCGCGGTGAAGGTAACGCAGGCGGGTGCCCATGCTCTCGCCGCCGAAGCCGCGCATTTCGAGGAACTGACCGCGCTCGCGCTCGGCTCGGCCCCAGCCATCAGCGCCACCGCCGACGCACTCGCCCGCCTTGATGTCGCCGCCGCCAATGCCGATTGCGCGGTCGAACTGAACTGGTGCCGCCCCACTTTGGTCGAACATCCCTGTTTCGAAATCACCGGCGGGCGTCACCCGGTCGTCGAGGCCGCTGTCGCAAAGTCGGGCGGGCGCTTCGTTGCCAACGATTGCGCGCTGTCGGCCAGCGACCGGCTCTGGCTCGTCACCGGCCCCAACATGGGCGGCAAATCGACGTTCCTGCGCCAGAATGCGTTGATCGCCGTGCTCGCGCAGGCCGGATGCTTTGTCCCCGCGACGACCGCCACGCTCGGCCTCGTCGACCGCCTGTTCAGCCGCGTCGGAGCATCGGACAACCTCGCGCGCGGGCGTTCCACTTTCATGGTCGAGATGGTCGAGACCGCTGCAATTCTGGCCCAAGCCACCGACCGATCCTTCGTCATCCTCGATGAAGTCGGGCGCGGCACATCGACCTATGACGGCCTTGCCATCGCGTGGGCGGTCGTCGAGGCGGTGCATGAGGTCAACAAGTCGCGCTGCCTGTTCGCCACCCATTATCACGAACTGACGCGCCTTGCGGAAAAGCTGACCAGCCTGTCGCTCCACAATGTTCGTGCGCGCGAATATAAAGGCGATCTGGTGCTGCTCCACGAAGTCGCCGACGGCCCCGCCGACCGTAGCTATGGCATTGCGGTCGCGCGGCTCGCGGGGATGCCGCCCGCCGTCCTGTCGCGTGCGAAATCGGTGCTGGCGAAACTGGAGGCGGGGCGTGCGGCGACCGGCGGTTTAGCTGCCGGACTCGACGATCTGCCGCTGTTTGCGGCGTTGCTTGTCGAGGAAACGCCCACCGACCCTTTGCGTGAAACGCTCGCCGATATTCACCCTGATGCGCTCAGCCCGCGTGAGGCTCTCGAAGCGCTGTACCGGCTGAAAGCCATCGACGGCTGACAGTGAAATGACCCCGGCGACATGAAGTCACCAGGGCCATTCCTTGGCTTCCTACCTGTGTTGCTGTCTCGGATTACAGGTAGAAATTGCGGAGCACGTCGATCACGCGGCCACCACGGACGTCGACCAGAAGGACGTCGTTGTAATGGCGGACCCAGCGCTGGTTATAACCGGGGCGGGGCAGGCGATAACGGGCATAATCGTTTATGTAGTAGCGGGGCGCATAATAGCCCGACGAGATCCGTCCGCCGCTGTTGAATGCCTGATAGCGGAAGTTCGAATTCCAGTTGCCGCGCGCATAAAGGTTGCGATTGGTGTTGCGATACGAACGCCAGTCGTCGCGGCGCCACTCGCGTGCGCGATCATTCCGAACATCGCGACGGTCCTCGCGCAGTTCCTGACGCGCGTCCCGCAGGTCGCCGCGTTCGTTGCGGACGTCGCGTCGGTCGCCATATTGCCTGGCATCGCGGACATCGCGCTGCTGTTCGCGAACATCCTGACGGTCGCGGCGCAACTCGCCGTTCTGGGCCATCACCATCGACGGCAGCATTGTTGCGGCAATCAATCCTGCAAATAAAATCTTACGCATCGAATCTCTCCTTTGTCGTCTCGTGACAAATGAAGAATTATGCGATTCGTAATGAACGATTTTCGAACGCGCCTGTCAGGGAATAGAAAGGCTTCACGTCACCCAATAGCGCTCGCGAAACCATTTGGTGACGATGTTCTTGATCCCCGCGGTTATCGGCAGGCTTTCGTGCAGCGCCTTGTCGTTGGCATCGCCGTTGCGGTCCATATTGTTCCATGTCAGCAGCATCGCGGTGCGGGGACTGACCTTCAGCCCGCCTGCACTGAACCATGTCTCGCCACCGCCCTCGGGCTCGTCGAGATAGATCATCGCGGTCCATGTCCGTTGACCTCCGCGCCTTTTCTGGTCGGTCCAATAATCCTCGCCGACGTGGAAATAATCGTGATGCGCCTTGAACTGCTGGCCGATGGCGTAACGCTGGCCCTGCATGGTTTCGCCCTGTCTGGGCTTCATCCCCATCAGCGCGCAAATGCGGCGGTCGATGCTTTCGACGAACGGGTCCCATCGTTCCAGATCGCAGCTTTCGCTCGTTCGGAATTCGGCGTCGTCGGTCTCGGACAATAGTTTCGACGGCACGCGATTGGCGTCGATCATGGCGATCAGCCCGGCACATTCCTCGGGCGTCAGGAAATTCTGATAGACGTAAAGGTCGATTCCCTGTCCGGCGACCATCTGCACGGCGGGGTTGCGGTTCAGGCGGGCAACGGTGTTACGCCCGATTTCGGCAAGACGATCTTTGGCCATGGATATGCGCTAACGAAAC
>JAQGKX010000182.1 GCA_028289885.1 Sphingomonadales bacterium | reverse complement strand
TCTTGACCGAGCCGAAAAACGCCCTCGTCAAACAGTATAAAAAGCTGTTCGAGATGGAGGACGTGGACCTCGGCTTTACCGACGATGCACTGGTGGCGATTGCCAAGAAGGGCATCGAACGGAAAACCGGCGCACGCGGGCTGCGGTCTATCCTCGAGAGCATCCTGCTCGACACGATGTTCGATTTGCCGAGCATGGATGGTGTCGATGAAGTGATGATCGAAAATGACGTCGTCGCTGGCACCAAGGAGCCGTTGCGCGTTTATTCGGCGAAGAAAGAAGGCGCGGGCGAGGCGGCTTAAGTCGAGTTGGCGAGGCGCGAACGGTGGTTCGCGCCTCGCCAACTACGAGGTCGGATCAACGGTGCACTCGGTCGCGGCCTTCATTTTGTTCTACTCAGGGTGATAGTGAGCCATCGCTTAAAGAACATAGCGCGCGCTTCGGGTACACTCTGCAGGCCTCCAGACCTTACCTGGCTCTGGGGGAGGCGCGCGAACTTGATGTGGCGCCTTAGCGAATTTGCAAAAAAGATGGGATGGTAGCGCTTGCTCGTTGCATCTGCGCTCGCTTTGGCGACAGCCTTTGTGATGCCATATTTCCGCTATGTGCGCTGCTTATTTGACCGCCTTGGTATTACCGGGTAATACTTGGTTATGGAAATGAGCCGCATAACATCGAAATATCAGGCAACGGTTCCCGCTGACGTGCGTACTGCGCTTGGCGTTACCGCAGGCGACCAGATACTTTGGAAAGTCGAAAATGGCATAGCGCACGTTCGTAAAGTCAGAAAACCGATCGATCAGGAATGGCATGCCGCGATTAGCGCGACGCTTGCTGATGAATGGCTGAGCGATGAGGACGAAGAAGGCTATCGCGATCTTTGAGCGTGGCGATATTGTCGTCGTACCGTTTCCGTTTACCGACAGCGCCACGCAAAAGGTTCGTCCGGCACTCGTGCTGTCGCGGTCGGGCGCTTACTCGCAAACCGGCCAGATTATCTGCGCAATGGTGACCGGGGCCAAGAAATCGAGTTGGCCGTTGGATACGCCAATCGCCCATTGGAAAAAGGCTGGCCTTACAATCCCCTCTGTCGTTCGAATGAAGCTATTTACAATTGATGTTGAGCTCGTCGCCCGCAAAGTCGGCGCTCTGGACGATCAGGCCATGAGTGATGTCGACGAGGTCGTCGTGCGATTACTCACCTGAACGGCGGCTCGTTGAACGCCCTTAGTTTCCGCGAGTGCAGTTTCGGCCCTTCGCGCCGCAGTTCGTTGCAGGCTTCAATGCCGATCCGCATATGTTCATTGATCGCGCGCTCGTAGAATCGGTTGGCCTGTCCCGGCAGCTTCAGTTCGCCATGCAGAGGCTTATCCGACACGCACAACAACGTCCCATATGGCACCCGGAAGCGGTAGCCTTGCGCGGCAATGGTGGCGCTTTCCATGTCGATGCCGACGGCGCGGGATTGTGAGAAACGCAACGCCGATTTTGAATACATCAGCTCCCAGTTACGATCGTCAGTCGTGACGATCGTACCGGTCCGCAGCCTCCGTTTCAGGACTTCGCCGCTTTCGCCGGAGACGGTTTCCGCCGCGCGGGCGAGCGCCTGCTGGACTTCGGCGATAGCGGGTACAGGGATTTCGGGGGGCAGCACGTCGTCCAGCACATGATCGTCGCGCAGATAGGCGTGGGCCAGCACATAGTCGCCGATCCGCTGGCTGGGGCGCAGGCCGCCGCAATGGCCAATCATCAGCCATGCTTCGGGGCGCATCACGGCCATATGGTCGGTGATGGTCTTGGCGTTCGATGGGCCGACGCCGATGTTGACCAATGTGATGCCGCTACGGTCGGGGGCGCACAAATGCCATGCGGGCATCTGGTGGCGACGCCATGCGCTGTCGGTGATTGCGGCTTCTGGGTCGGGGGTGTCGCGCGTGACGATGACGCCGCCTGCTCCCGACAAATGGGTATAGGGACCGTCGCCTTTCAGTTGCTCCACGGCCCAGCGCGCGAATTCGTCGACGTAGCGGTGGTAGTTCGTAAACAGGACATATTTCTGAACGTCTTCGGGCGGGGTGCCAGTGTAGTGACGCAGGCGGGCCAGCGAGAAATCGGTGCGCAGGCCATCGAACAATGCGAGGGGGCGTGCGCCGTCCAGTCCGATGTCGAAGATACCGTCGGCGATCTCGTCGCCGATGTGCGCGAGTTCGGTCGTCGGGAACCAGCGCGAGAGGTCGGTTGCGCTTATCTGATCGAGGTCGATGTCGCCGTCCAGAACGTAGGGGAAGGGGATTTCCTGCCGCCCGGGGCCGACTTCCACGGTGACGTCGTAGTCGGCGATCAACAGGTCGAGTTGCTCGGTCAAATAGTCGGCGAACAGCGCGGGACGGGTTACGCTGGTGGCATAATAGCCCTGCTGGGTCAGGCGACCGAACGACCGCAACGGGATCGCACCGCTGGCTTCTCCCGCATATTGCAGACGGATTTCCGGATAGGCGAAGCTGCCATCGGTGCGAGATGCCGGATCGGGGCGGGTGCCGTGCAGAACATACGCCTGAATTGCGGCACGGAGACGCCCGGTCGCGGCGTTAAAAAGTCGGTCGAGCTGTTCGACCAGATCGCGTCCTGTTTGGGCTGTCATGGGCGACTGGTACGGGGGGAATGTTAAGCGGGCAAGACGCCCTCCCTTGTGGAAGAAAGGAGGGCGCAATAATTTAGATCTGCTCAAGCAGGAACTCCGCCGCACTCACCCGGAATTCGCCGCCCGCTTCGACGTTCAACTGCTCGACGACACCATCGTTGACCAGCAGGGAAAAACGCTGGCCGCGTCCGCCCATGCCATATGCGCTGCCGTCCATCTCAAGGCCGAGCGACTTGACGAAATCGCCATTGCCGTCCGCGAGCATCGTGACCTTGCCATCGACACCCTGAGCTTTGCCCCATGCGGCCATCACGAAGGCGTCGTTGACCGCGGTACAGGCGATCTCATCGACGCCCTTTGCCTTCAGGTCGGCCGCCTTTTCGACAAAGCCGGGAAGGTGCTTGGCCGAGCAGGTCGGGGTGAAGGCACCTGGAACCGAGAACAGGGAGATCTTGCGGCCAGCGAAATAGCTGTCGGTCGAGACGGGTTCGGGTCCGTTCTCGGTGACCTTGATGAGATTGCCTGATGGAATCTTGTCGCCGATCGAAATGGTCATCTTGTCTCTCCTTGAATTGAACGCCCCTGTGGCTTGGGGACCATGTCGGCGCTCGATCGCAACATGACAAGGCGCATTAACTATAGCTGTTGAGAACACTGCAATAAGAACGGCGCATCATCATTCCGGGCACAGGGAATGGGATAGAGACATGGGGAAAAATTTGATCGTT
>JAQGKX010000175.1 GCA_028289885.1 Sphingomonadales bacterium | reverse complement strand
CAATGGTGCCGGGGGCGGGGGGGAGGAGGACGACCGGGCAGGCGGTCGTCTTTACCTGCACCGACAATGGCGGGAACCTGATCTCGGTGGGCGTGCCGAGTGCCGACGGCGCGATCGCCCGCGCGGCGGCCATGATCGGTGTGATATAGGCCGCAAGTCCACGCTCATATTCGGCACAATCGCCGATGGCGAAAATATGCGGGTCGCTCGTGCGGCCCGTCCCATCGACCTTGATCCCGCGGCCAATCACCAGACCGGCTTCTGCGGCGAGATCGGTGTGGGGACGCAGGCCGACAGCGGACAAAACCGTATCGGCGGCTATGACGGTGCCGTCGTCCAGTTCGGCGCGAATGCCAGCCCCGTCCTTGTTGATGGCAATCACCTTGCGACCGAAATGCCATTCGACACCTTTCTCGGTCAGGGCATTGCGGATCGCATCGCCGACTTCGGCAGGCACCAACTGCGCCAGTGGATGAGCCAGCATATCGACGACGACCGGACGATAGCCCAACGCCGAAAGATCATTGGCGAACTCGGTCCCGACCAGTCCGGAACCCATGATCAGAACCCGCGCCCCGTCAGGAAGCGCATCGCGGAATGCACGATAATGATCGAGATGATTGATGGCAAACGCACGGTGCGCGGCATCGCCGGCAATGTCGGGGCGGATCGGGCCGGCACCGAGCGCGAGGATCAGCGAGTCATAGGCGATCGGGCCGCCGGTAGTCAGCAATACCTGGCCAGCGGTATCGATCGCCTCCACGCTGCGCCCGGCACGCAGGTCGACCTTTAGCTGGGCAGCCATCTTGTCGCCCGGCGTCGTCACCAGCGTGTCGGCGATCTTGCCCTTGGCAAAGGCGGTGGACAGAGCGGGCTTGGAGTAGAAATGCCCGTCGTCGTGCGTGACCAATGTCAGCCGTGCCGTGGGCCCAAGCTTTCGCAGCTCACGCAACACGCCCCAACCAGCCAGTCCGCTGCCGACGACGATGACATGGGGGGACGCGTTCATGGTCATGACGTTACAGGAAAATCGCCAGATTCGCGACCGATAGCGTCGATTGGTCGCAAATGATCTCACGCTTCGACAGCTTGTAGACACCATCGACGAGGCGCCAGATATCCCGGCGTTCGGCGGTCAGGGTCTCGTTGATCCAGCTTTCGCCACGGCTGCGCTCGAGCTGCAAATAGCTGACGACTTCATAGTCGCCCGCCGCTTCGCATTCGGCAACGCGAACGTTGGTGACGAAGCGGCGCGTGCGCGATGGCGGATCTTCTGCCCATGCGCTCTTTGCCAGACGACCCGTCCGCATCAGGATCGAGTTATAATCGTCATCGAAGTGCATCATGGTCCGCATGATGTCGCGGTCGCGGTTCGGGCCGGTCCGGGTCAGGCGGATCGGCGCGGTATAGATCAGGTCGGGTGCCAGCATCGCAACCCAGTCGTCGAAGCGGCGTTCATCGAGTGCGGCTGCTTCGTCGTACAGCGTTTCGAGCAGGCGGTTGTAGATTTCGGAACCCAGCAGCACGCGGTTGGTGGATGTCAGCCCGCGCATGACGGCTGCCTTGTCGACGGCGGCAGTGGAATAATCGGTCATCTGTTTATCCTCTCCGGCAATCAGGCTTCGGTCGACATCAGGCGGTGATAGTTCAGCCACCAGTTCCACTGGGTGTCATCCTTGGTGAAGCCGGGATAGCACAGGCCACCACCAGCCCAGCCTTCGGGCTTTTCATGGCCGTGCAGCGCCTGATATTTCAGCGTACTGTTCTTGCTGATCGCGCCCTGTGCGTTGCGCATGATCTGCGGCCACATATCGGCGTCATCCTGTTCGATGATGCCCGACGTGCCCGACTGCTGGATCGCGTTCTGCAGCATGTCGCGCTTCACGCTCTCCGGCGCGTCTTTTTCGGCGAAGATGAAGTTCAGGAACTCGACCTTGCCGGGACCGCGCGGCACATAGGTGTGCAAAGCGAGCGCACCCGATGAGCCGCCATCCGTGCGCGGGGCAAAGATGAACAGCACCAGCACGTTGGGGAACATGCCACCGACCTGTGGGGGAATGGTCGCCAGCATCTCGACCTGTTCGGGCGAGAGGTTCTTGAACAACTGCGGGATCAGTTCCTTGGTGATGCCCGGCGGCGGCAGCATGTGCAGCCGTTCCTCCACCGTCTTGCCCTCGAAGCTGACGTCGGAGAACATCTTGAACGTCTGCGCGGCTTCGAGGCAGCGCAGCGAATGGCCCTCGGCGCTGACATCGACGCCGTACATGCCCGGCGCATTGTCGTAGATCGACTCCGCCGTGCCGCCCATGATGCCGCCTTCCATGAGCGAACGGTGTAGCGTCAGCGTGTGGAAGCCGTCCGAAGCCGATTGCTCGCTCGGGATCTTCCAGTTGCAGGGAAGGACGAAACGCTGTGGGGGTCCGAGCATCTCCAGGCCACTATCCGTGCGGCAGAACAGCTGGTCGAAATAGAATTTTGCATCACCCAGAAACTCGTCGAACGATGGGCCTTCGATGTTCCAGGTGGCGAAAATCATGCCGCCATAGATGTGAACGCGGGCTTTTTTCAGGCCCAGTTCCTCCTTGGTGCGCTTGCTGCCATGCATCTGCTCTTTTTCGATCGGCGCGCCGATAAAGCTGCCGTCGGGTCGAAAAGCCCAGCCGTGATAGATGCAACGATGCGCCTGCGCGTTGCCAGCCTCGGCAGTGCAGACCTTCATGCCGCGGTGTGGGCAGACGTTCAGCGAGACGTGGATTTCGCCCCGCCGGTCGCGGGCGACGATGACCTGATCCTCGCCCATGTCGCGCACGACGAAGTCGCCGCCCTTGGGAATTTCGGTGGCGTGTCCGAGCAGCAGCCACGTCTTGGCGAAAATCCGCTCCATTTCATGATGATAGAGCTCTTCGTCGCTCATCACGCGCATCGAGACTTCGTTCATCTCGCGGTTGATGAGGTCGTCGATCGACGTGCCATCTTTTAGCATCAAGCCGGAATTGTGGTGCATACGACTCTCCAGAACGAATTTATCTTATGGGCAGATTATACATATTGAACAAACTATGTTCAAGCTGTATTATGTATAAAGAGGAGAAAATAATGTCGGGAAAACTGAAAGTTGTAATCGATAAGCCTGCCTGTTGCGGCTACGGCCTTTGCGCGGAAATCTGTCCCGAGGTTTATAAACTTGACGCCAATGGCATCGTGTACGTCGAAAATGAGATCGTGCCCGCCGGATTGGAAGAACGCGCGACCGAGGCCGCCGATGCTTGCCCGCAAGCGGCGCTGGCCGTCGTTGCCGCCTGAGGGGCGGAAAGGGCAATACTCGTCACGCAAACTCTCCTGCGGAGGCGATCAAGTCGTCTGCACGATAATGTGGGCTTGGCGTAAGCGCGAATATCCTATCGCGCGGTAGGTCCGAGTGGCAGGTGGGTTGCCATCGTCAGAACATTTCGGACGCCGAATAAACGTGGACGCGCGCTACGTTCGCGCGGGCCGATTGTTCGCACATATAGCGTACCGCTTTCGCGATATCGTCGGCCTCGAGCGCGGGGAGATATTCATCCCATCCTGCTTCACCGCGGGATTTCATGTCGTCGAAAACCTCGGTGCTGGTGGTGCCGGGCGCTACGATCCCGACTTTTACGCCAGTACCTGCCAGTTCGATACGCGAGGCGTCGGTGAAAATTTCCAGGGCGCGCTTCAGCCCGCCATAGATGCCGCTGCCGGCAGCCGTCAGGTGCGCGCCGATGCTCGATATGTTGACGATCTGCCCGCTGCCGCGTTTCTTCATCGCCTGTGCAAAGAGGATCGTGCTGCGGACCACGGTTTCGTAATTCAGCGCGATCATCGGTCGCAGGTTCGCTAGGTCGAACGTCGCGAACGTGCCCGCGCGCAACATACCGGCGTTGTTGTCGTGGATATCAACATGGTCGAACTGGGCCAAGGCATAATCCAGCATGGTCTGCGCAGCATCCTCACGTGCGAGGTCGAGGG